>NZ_CAJXJX010000077.1 GCF_913055775.1 uncultured Demequina sp.
AGGCGGATGGCGCGACGACCGACCTTGTCCTCATAGGCCGGGCCGATGCCGCGGCCCGTGGTGCCGATCTTGCGCTTGCCCAGGAAGCGCTCGGTGACGTTGTCGAGCGTGCGCGCGTAGGGCGCGATGACGTGGGCGGCGTTCGAGATCAGCAGCTTCGACGGGTCGACGCCGCGCTCGATGAGCGCGTCGATCTCGCCGAACAGCACCGAGATGTCCACCACGACGCCATTGCCGATCACGGGCGTGACGTCCGGCGTCAGGATGCCCGAGGGCAGCAGGTGCAGAGCGAACTTCTGGTCGCCGATCACCACCGTGTGACCGGCGTTGTTGCCGCCGTTGAACTTCACCACATAGTCGACGCGGCTTCCCAGCACGTCGGTGGCCTTGCCCTTGCCCTCGTCGCCCCACTGGGCTCCGACGATCACCACTCCGGGCATCGTGCCCTCTCCCCTCACCCCGGTTCCCTGCCGGGGGCTTGGTCAACGGGGCTGTCGCCCCGTCTTGTTATCGGCCGATGCGGGCGTCACCTCCACCTGGAATGCCAGGTCTGGCGCGCATCGGCCCTTGCGTAGCGAAGCCCCGGGGTGTCTGCCGACTCCCCGGGGCCCCACCTGACGCGCTTGGGTCAGATCTTCTTCCCGGCGGAGCCCAGCTGCTGGCAGGCCTCGACAACGCGAGCGGCCATGCCGGCCTCGGCGAGCTTGCCCCAGGCACGCGGGTCGTAGGCCTTCTTGTTGCCCCACTCGCCGTCGACCTTGAGGACGCCGTCGTAGTTCTTCATCATGTGGTCGACCACGGGACGCGTGTACGCGTACTGGGTGTCGGTGTCGACGTTCATCTTGATGACGCCGTGGCTGACCGCGGTCGCGATCTCCTCGGCAGTCGAACCGGATCCACCGTGGAACACCAGGTCGAACGGCTTCTCCTTGCCGAACTTCGCGGCAGCGGCGGCCTGAATGTCACCCAGGATCTCCGGGCGCAGCTTCACGGCACCCGGCTTGTAGGCACCGTGCACGTTGCCGAACGTCATGGCGGTCAGGTAGCGGCCCTTCTCGCCCAGGCCCAGCTTCTCGATCGTGGCGATGCCGTCCTCGGGAGTCGAGTACAGCTTGTCGTTGATCTCCGCCGAGTGGCCGTCCTCCTCGCCGCCCACGACGCCGATCTCGATCTCGAGGATGGTCTTGGCGGCCTGCGACAGCTCGAGGAGCTCCTCCGAGATCGCGAGGTTCTCGTCCATGGGCACGGTCGAGCCGTCCCACATGTGCGAGTTGAAGATGGGGGCGCCGC
Organism: uncultured Demequina sp.; assembly: GCF_913055775.1. GTDB lineage: Bacteria > Actinomycetota > Actinomycetes > Actinomycetales > Demequinaceae > Demequina. Next base: position 1,291 of record NZ_CAJXJX010000077.1, read on the forward strand.
CCGAGGCGACCTTGTCCGCCTCGATCTTCAGCAGCGGCTTGAGCCACGTGTCGAGGTAGGTCTTGTGGCAGTGGTCGGTGTGCAGCGCGATGGTCACGCCGTACGAGTCCGCGACCTCGCGGGCGTACGCGGCCAGCGCGAGCGAGCCCACGACCTGGTCCTTGATGGTCGAACCGGAGGCGTACTGACCGCCGCCCACCGAGACCTGGATGATGCCGTCCGACTCGGCCTCCGCGAAGCCCTGGATGGCTGCGGTGACGGTGGACGAGGACGTGATGTTGATCGCGGGGAACGCGTAGGAGCCGGCCTTGGCGGCATCCAGCATCGCGGAATACGACTCAACAGTGGCGATGGCCATGTGTCTCTCCTGAACTTGTGAGGGATGAACCGCGATCCATTCTGTCAGAGATCGCAGGCCCCTGGGAGGCCAAGGTCCTAGGTCTGCGGCCCGACCTCACGCGCGCGCCGCGCGGCGTACGCGGCCTCCGCGGGGTTCGCGGCGAGAGCCGCGGCGCGGTCCCACTCGCGAGCGGCCTCCGAGGTCCGGCCCAGGCGCTCGAGCAGATCCGCACGGACCGCATGCCGCAGGTGGTAGCGGTCGAGCCCGTCGATATCGTCCACCTGCGCGAGCGCCGCCGCCGGCCCGTCGACCTCCGCCACGGCGACCGCCCGCGCGAGGCGGGCGACCGGCCCGGGGCTCATGCTCAGGAGCAGGTCGTGATAGCGCAGCACTCGCGCCCAGTCGGTCGGGGTGCGCGCGTGCTCGGCCGCGATGAGCGCCTGGACCTGCCACGGCCCGAGCCGCCGCTGCGCCATGGCCTGCGCCAGCACCGTGAAGCCGCGGGCGATCATGACGCGGTCCCACAGCGACCGGTTCTGGTCGGCGAGCCTGACGAGCGCGCCGTCGGGGTCGGTGCGGGCGGCCTCGCGCGAGCGATGGAACAGCTCCAGGGCGAGGAGACCGGCGAGCTCGGGCTCGTCAGGGAGGGCATCCGCCGCCGTCGCCGTGAGCCGGATGGCCTGGTCCGCGAGATCGACGCGGGTGAGCGTCCCCGCATCCGCAGAGTGCGCGACGTAGCCCTCGTTGAAGATCAGGCCCAGCACGGTCGCAAGGACGCCCGCGCGCTCGTGCAGATCAGCCGGGACCACGAGCGGGATGTTCGCGGTTCGGATCTTGCGCTTGGCACGCACGATCCGCTGCTGCACCGTCGCCTCCGGCACCAGCAGCGCCGCGGCCACCTCCTGGGTGGTCAGGCCCCCGGCCAGCCTGAGCGTGAGGGCGACCTGGGTGTCGCGCGACAGCGACGGGTGGCAGCACAGCAGGAGGAGCCGCAGCTGCTCGTCTCCGACCTCGGTGAGCTCGGCGATGCGGGCGTCCCCCGCTCCTCGGTCACCCGCGCCGTCGTGGCCGTCGTCGCCGACCGCATCGGCCACCGCCGTCTCCAGCACCCGCGCCTCAGCCGCCGCCCGCCGCCCGGCCGCCGCGTCGCGGCGCAGCCGGTCGATTCCCGCGTTGCGTGCCACCACGTAGACCCACGCGGCCGGGTCGCGCGGCACCCCCTCATCGGCCCACGTGGCGGCGGCCTTCGCGTACGCCTCCTGCAGGCTGTCGTGCGCGGCCTCGATGTCGCCCAGGCGGTCGGTGAGGAGGGCGAGCAGGCGCCCGCCCTCCTCGCGCGCGACGCGGGTGAGCGCCGGCGTCGCCTGCTCGGCCGTCAGCCGCTCCGCCTCAGAACCCGTCGGTCGGGAAGATGGGCCGGACCTCGATCGCGCCGGTGCCCACCGGGAGCCTGCGCGCCCACTCGATGGCGTCGTCGAGGGTGTCGACGTCGATCAGGTAGTAGCCGCCCAGGTGCTCCTTGAGCTCGGCGAACGGGCCGTCGACCACGGTCGTCGCGCCGTCCTCGTGCCGCACGGTGGTCGCGGTCTCGGCGCCCTGCAGCGCCTCGCCGCCCAGGTTGACCCCCGCATCGGTCAGGTCCTGCGTGTACTGGGTCCACGCCGCCATGTAGGCGTCGAAGTCGTCGTCCCCCGGCTCGGGCGACGGGAGCGTGGGGTCGGATGCGATGAGCAGCAGGTACTTCATGATGAACCTCCAGGTCGGTGAGCCCTGGCCAGTCCCGAGTCTCACCCTGACGACGCAGAGGCAGCCGCAGATCGACACCCCTGGGGAAGATTCTTGCGAGGAATCCTCAGGCGCGCTCGGTGAGGATCACGCGCGCGGCGCTCAGGCCGAGCGACACGAGGCCCTCGCCCACGCGCAGCTCGACCACGCCGGCGGCGGGCCGGCGGGCCTCCACCTCCACGACCTCCCCGATCAGCACGCCCACGTCGGTGAGGTGACGGAGGAGCTCGGGATCGTCGTCGGAGACCCGCGCGATGCGCACCCGTTGCCCTTCCGCGACGGCGTCAAGGCCGGACTGCTCGGAGGCGGGGAGGCTGCCGGCGGCGCTGGGGATGGGATCGCCGTGGGGGTCGTGGGTGGGGTTGCCGAGCTTGGCCGCGAGGCGCTCCACGAACTCCTCGGAGACGGCGTGCTCGAGCACCTCGGCCTCGTCGTGGACCTGGTCCCAGCCGTAGCCCAGGTACTCCACGAGGAAGGTCTCGATGAGGCGGTGCTTGCGGACCGTGGTCAGCGCGATCGCGCGTCCCGCGTCGGTGAGCTCCACGGAGCCGTACTTGGCGTGCGTGACGAGGCCCCTGTCCGCGAGCTTGCGCACCAGTTCCGAGACCGAGGACGGCGACAGTCCCAGGCGGTTCGCGAGCGCGGAGACCGTCACCGGGTCGTCGGACCACTCCCCGGCGTTCCACACCGCCTTGAGATAGTCCTGGATGGTCGTCTCCGTGGCCATGGCGTCCTCCCGTTCACGTGTCCGGCTCGACTGCGGCACCCACGCGAGCCCGGCGGGCGTCGCGTGCCTTGCCCAGCAGCCCGTGCCGCGGGGCGAGCAGGTACACCAGCCCGAACACCACTCCCTGCACCACCACGACCAGGCCGCCGGAGGCGGCGTCGAGCCAATAACTGAGGTAGATGCCCACCAGCGAGCATAGTGACGAGATCACGGGCGCGAGGATCAGCATGCGGCTGAAGCGGTCGGTCAGCAGGTGCGCGGTGGCGCCGGGAATGATGAGGAGCGCTACCACGAGCACCACGCCGACCACCTGGAGGGCGACCACGGAGACGACCGCGAGCAGCCCCAGCAGCAGCGCCCCGAGCATGCGCGGGGACAGGCCGATCGCACGCGCGTGCGTGGGATCGAAGGCGAACAGCGTGAGGTCGCGGCGCTTGAGGATCAGCACGGCGAGCGCGATGGCGGCGAGGACGCCGATCTGCACGATCTCCGCAGTGCTGACGCCCAGGATGTTGCCGAAGATGATGTGGCTCAGGTCCGTCTGGCTGGGCGTCACCGAGACCAGCACGAGGCCCAGCGCGAACAGCGTCGTGAACACGATGCCGATCGCGGCGTCCTCCTTGATGCGGCTGGTGCCGCGCACGACTCCGATGAGCACCACCGCCAGCACCCCGAACACCAGCGCCCCCAGTGCGAAGGGCGCCCCGACGACATAGGCGAGCACCACGCCCGGCAGCACGGCGTGCGAGACCGCGTCGCCCATGAGCGACCAGCCCACGAGCACCAGCCAGCACGACAGCAGCGCGCACACCACCGCGGCGACCACGGTCACGAGGATCGCGCGGACCATGAAGTCGTACTGGAGCGGCTCCACGATCAGGTCGATCAGGCTCACGCCGCACCTCCCATCCGCGGCGGCTCCATGCCGAAGGCTCGGGCGAGGTTCTGCGGCTCGAGCGCGTCGGCGACGGAGCCGTGGAACAGCGCGCGGCGCAGCATCAGGATCGCCTCGTCGGCGAGCTCGGGCAGCGCGTGGAGGTCGTGCGTGGAGACCAGCACCGTGCGGCCGTCCGCCGCGAGGTCGCGCAGCAGCCGCACGATGGTCGCCTCGGAGACCTTGTCGACGCCGGCGAACGGCTCGTCGAGCAGCATCAGGCTCGCGTCCTGGGCAATGCCGCGTGCGACGAAGGTGCGCTTGCGCTGGCCCCCCGACAGGCGTCCGATCTGACGGTCAGCGAGCGCGGTCAGGCCCACGCGCTCGAGGGCCGCGTCCACGGCCTCGTGGTCTGCCGCGCGCGGCCGCCGCGTGAGGCCCATGCCCGCGTAGCGACCCATCATCACGACGTCGCGCACCGAGACCGGGAAGGTCCAGTCGACGTCCTCCGTCTGCGGTACGTAGCCGATGCGTGCGCCCGCCCGGGCGACCTGCGCATCGGCCCCGTCCACGCGAACCGCGCCCTCCTGCGGCTTCACCACGCCCATCACCGTCTTGAACAGCGTCGACTTGCCCGAGCCGTTCATGCCGATCAGACCGGTGACGCGGCCCCGCGCGAGCGACAGCGAGCAGCCGTCGAGCGCGACCACGTCGCCGTAGCGGACGGACACGCCGTCGACCTCGAGGGCCGGGGCTGCCGTGTCCCCTGCCGTGTCCGCTGCGGCGGGCCGATGCGCGGGCTGGGAGGTCACGGCTGTCCCGTGAGTGCGGAGGCGATGAGCTGGGCGTCGTAGCGGATCAGGTCGAGGTAGGTGGGCACCGGTCCGTCGGGCTCGGACAGGGAGTCGACGTAGAGGACCCCGGCGAAGGTCGCGCCCGTGGCCTCGACCACCTGCTGCATGGGCCGGTCGGACACCGTCGACTCGCAGAAGACCGCAGGAACGCCGGACTCCTCGACACGGGCGATCGCCTGGGTGATCTGCTGCGGGGTCGCCTGCTGCTCGGCGTTGACGGGCCAGATGTAGATCTCCTCGAGGCCCGCATCGCGGGCGAGGTACGAGAAGGCGCCCTCGCAGGTCACGAGCGCGCGCTGCTCCTCGGGAACCGCGGCGAGCGCGGTCTGCAGTTCGTCCTGCACGGCCTGCAACTCGCCCTTGTACTCCTCCGCGCGCTGGGCGTAGGCGTCCGCGTTGTCCGGGTCCAGGTCCGCGAAGGCCTCCGCCATCGCGTCCACGTAGGACTGCGCGAGCACCGGGCTCATCCAGGCGTGCGGGTTGGGGCGGCCCTCGTACGCGTCGCCGGCAATGTCGATGGGGTCGATCCCTTCGCTCACCACCACGTGCGGGGCGTCGACCGAGGCCACGAACTGCTCGAACCACGCCTCGAGGCCCAGGCCGTTGTCGAGGATCAGGTCGGCGTCAGCCGCGCGGGCGATGTCGCCGGGCGTGGGCTCGTAGCCGTGGATCTCGGCGCCCACCTTGGTGATCGACTCGACACGGAGGTCGTCGCCCGCGACCTCGCTGGCCATGTCCGCGAGCACCGTGAACGTCGTGAGGACCAGCGGGGCGTCCTCGCCGGCCTCCGTCGCCGAGCCGGACGAGCGGGGGGCCGCACCGGTCGAGCACGCGGCCAGGACCAGCGCCGCAGCGCCGGCGACCACCGCGGCGACCACGCGAGTTTTCGGCATACCGAAAACTCTAACTCATGCCGCCGAAACACCCGACGCTCCTGGCGGTCGATTCTCGCTCCCCTCCCCCCATTGACGAGCGAAATGGGCCCACTTCGCTCGCCTCAGCGCTTGAATGAGCGCGAATAGACCGCGGGGAGGGTCAGGAGCCGCCCATGTCTGTCACTTTGTAGGGCGCGCCGCCCTTGTCGTAGGTGGTCCACTCGCCCACCTGCGTGCCGCGATCGAACGTCCCCGAGCGCATCAGCGTGCCGTCCTTGCGGAAGAACTCCCAGTAGCCGTGCTCGGCTCCCTCGTAGAGCTGGCCTCGGGCCCACAGCGAACCGTCGCGATGGAGCTTCTCGTACGGCTCGAGGTCCTCGGCGCTGACGTCTGTCGGGTCGGTGTCACTCATGTCCTGCCTCCACATCTCCATGGTGGCGCACCCACGCGTGCATAGCGATCGCCGCCGCCGCGCCAGCGTTGATCGACCGGGTGGACCCGTACTGGGCGATGGCGAGCGTCGCGTCGGCAGCATCGCGCACCGCATCCGTGAGCCCCGTGGACTCCTGGCCGAACACGAGCACGCACGCACGCGGCAGCCGTGCCGTCTCGAGCGGCACCGAGCCCGGCAGGTTGTCGATCGCGATCACCGCCAGTCCCTCGCCGCGCGCCCACGCGACGAACTCCTCGACAGTGGTGTGATGACGCACGTGCTGATAGCGATCCGTCACCATCGCGCCGCGCCGGTTCCACCGGCGCCGGCCCACGATGTGCACCTCGCGCGCCGCGAACGCGTTCGCCGTCCGCACGACCGAGCCGATGTTGAAGTCGTGCTGCCAGTTCTCGATGGCGACGTGGAACGGGTGGCGCCGCTGGTCCAGATCCGCGACGATCGCGTCGTGGCGCCAGTAGCGATACCTGTCGACGACGTTGCGGCGGTCGCCGTCCCGCAGCAGTTCCGGATCGTAGTGGTCACCGGCGGGCCACGCTGACTCGCCGCCGGGCCACGGACCCACGCCATGGCCGTGCGCCGCGGGCTCCACGGGCGCCTCCGTGGACTCTGCGGCGTCGCCAGAGCTCGGTAGTGTCACGGCGCCAGGGTAGCCCGACACCGCGCCCGCCGACCGTCCCGGCTAGCAGCCCGACGCCACTCGCGCGCTCGCGGAGTTGCTGGTGGTGTTCTTGCGGAGCTTGACGTTGGAGTTCCCGCCCGTCGACACGAAGCTGGCCGCGACGTTGCACTCCACCACGACGTTGGATGACCGGTTGGCGATCCGCAGCCACGCGGGGCCGATGTCCGCGATCTGGTTCGGGTCGCGCACCACGTTGTCGCGGACAGTGGAGTGGTGAATGTTGTACAGCGAGATGCCGTGCCAGTGGTTGGTGATGACGGTATTGCCCTTCACCTTCCAGTTCACGCCCTTGCCGTCGAACGACACGATTCCTTGGAGAGGTCCGCACAGGGGGTTGGTGCCCTCGCAGTTGACCACAGTGTTGGCCCGGATCACCACGTTGCGCGTGACCTTGCTGGGGTTGTCATACGGCGGGAAGTGCTGGAACGCGTCATCGTGGTTGTCGTTGACGTTGATCGCGTTCGAGATGCGGTTACGGATGTACTTCGAGTCTGACGTTCCTACGGCGCGTATGCCGTCGCCGGCGAAGCGATCGATGGTGGTGTTCCGAACTCGGTGGTAATTGCCGCGGAGCGAGATCCCATGCTCGACGTTGCGGATCGTGTTGCCCTTGATCTTGACGCGATTCGCGTTCACCTGGATGCCCGTGACCGCTCGGTTGTTCCAGTCCGATGCTGACCAGCTGCTCGAATTGGCGACAGTCTGGATGGTGCTCTTCTTGATGGTGATGCGGCGCGTGGGTCCAAAATGGCCGTGGTTCTCGATGTCCACCAGCTCGCTCGACCCGCCGCCGCCGACGACGGTGAGCGAGTCGAGCACCCAGCGCTCGGCGCCGCTCACGCTGATGTGGTCGAACCTTGCCACTTGTCCATGGGCGGAGGTGATGGTGATGGGCTTCTGGTTGTAATAGCCACGGATCTGCAGATCTCCGTAGTCGCCACCCGCGAGCACGATCGTGTCGCCGGCCTTGATGGGCGCGCCTGCGTTGCGCTTCACGAGCTTGCTCGAGCCGGACTTCGGAAAGGAGTTCCAGTTGCGACTCTCGATGAGGCCCCTGCTGAACAGTGCATCAAGCGACGGGAACGGGTCACTGGCAGTGCCTACGCCGCCGGCGCGCGCGCCCGGATCGACGTAGAACGTCGTTCCCGATGCCGCCTCGTCCTTGGCGGAGAAACCTTGGGCTGCTGCAGTCAGGACGGCCCCGTCGGAGGCGCGCTGCGTCATCTGCTCCGCGCCGGAGTACGTCCCTGCCGCGAACCACACGCCTGCGAACAGGGTGCACACGACGGCGACGGCGGACACGCCCTGCACGAGACTCCGCGACGTGCGCCGAGCATCGCCTGGTTGCACGAGGTCAACAAATCGCATGGTGACGGGTCTCCATCTCTGTACGCGTGGCACGATCGCGCCAATTGGGGATGAACAGAGCAACCTGGACACCCAGATTGGCGCCTTTGCTCCAAGAATGGTGCCGAGTGTTACCGATCTCACATCAGATCGAGCTGTTCGGCGCCTGTCGTGTCGTCGGGTCGACGGTCAGCAGCCGGACGGCGGGCGGGCGCTCGCCGCGTTGCTGGTCGTGTTGTTGCGCATCGTCACGTTCGAGTTGCCCTCGGTCGAGACGAAGCTCGCGGCGACGTTGCACTCGACGACGACGTTGGACGATCGGTTGGCGATCCTCAGCCACGTCGGTCCGATGTCCGCGATCTGGTTCGGGTCGCGCACCACGTTGTTGCGGACAGTGGAGTTGTGGATGTTGTAGAGCGAGATGCCGTGCCAGTGGTTGGTCACGACGGTGTTGCCCTCGACCGTCCAGTTCTCGCTCCGGCCGTCGAACGTCACGATGCCCTGGAGGGGGCCGCACAGGGCGTTGGTGCCCTCGCAGTTGATCACCGTGTTGTTGCGGATCACGACGTTGGTGGTGACCTTGCTGGGGTTGTCGTAGGGCGGGAAGTGCTGGAACCCGTCGTCGTGGTTGTCGTTCACGTTGATCGCATTGGAGATGCGGTTGCCGATGTACCGAGAGTTCGAGGTGCCCACCAGGCGGATTCCGTCGCCGGCGAAGCGGTCGATCGAGTTGTTCCTGACCACCTGGTCGTCGCCGCGCAGCGAGATGCCGTGCTCGACGTTGCGGATCGTGTTGCCAGCGATCGTGATGCTCTCCGCCTTCACCTGGACGCCCGTGAGCGCACGGTTGTTCCAATCCGAGGCCGACCAGCCGCTCGAGTTGGCGACGGTCTGGATGGTGCTGTTCTGGATCGTCACGTCGCTCGTGGGTCCGTGGTGACCGTGGTCCTCGATGTCCACCAGCTCGCTCGACCCGCCACCCGTGACCGTCAGCGAGTCCAGCACCCAGCCCGCGCCGCCGCTCACGCTGATGTGCGAGAACGTCGCGCGCTGGCCCTGCGCTGAGGTGATCGTGATGGGCTGAGTGTTGTAGTAGCCGCGGATCTGGAGGTTGCCGTAGTTGCCACCGGCCAGCACGATCGTGTCGCCGGCGTTGATGGGCGCGCCGGCATTCTTGGTCGTGAGACTGCCGTTACCGTTCGCGGGGAACGAGGTCCAGTTGCGGCTCTCGATCTGCCCGCCGTTGAAGACCGCGTCCAAAGACGAGTACGGGTTGTCGACGCTGCCGTCGCCACCGGAGCGCGCGCCCAGATCGACGTAGAACGTGTCGCCCGTCCCCGCCTGGTCGCCCGAGGAGAATCCGCTCGAGCCACCCGTTGAGCCGGAGGACCCCGAGCCGCTGGAACCCGACGAGCTGCCGCTGCCGCTCGATCCGCTGGCGCTCGAGCCGGTTCCCGATCCGCCGCTGCTCGAGCCACTGCCGCTCGACGAGCCGTCGCTCGCCTCAGTGTCGTCGGTCTCGTCCGCGTCACGGGACACGCTCACGGTGCCGCTGCCTCCTGCGTCCTCCGACTCCTGGCCCTCGTCGGCGCCGTCCGAGGGCGACTGCGACGCGTCCGAGCCGGAGTCCGGGTGAGACTCGTCAACCGAAGGCGCGGAGATCTGAGGCGCGGGGTCGGACTCGTCCGCGTCCGGCACGTCGGACGGTTCGGGGCTGGGGGACGGCGCTTCGAGTTGTCCGTCGTACGCCAGCTGCTCGGCGTCGCCGTCCTTCGACGAGGCGTCCGCGGCGAACCACACCCCCGCGAAGAGCGTGCACGTCGCCACCACGGCCGACAGGCCGGACAGCAGTCGACCCGTCAGTCGCGGACCACTGCCAGGTTGAAATAGGCCACCGAAACGCATGCTCACCGTCCTCCGTCTTCGCGCCGGGTGCGCGACCACGTCGATTGGGGACGAACGTAGCAACTCCGACACTCAGATTAGGGGCACTGTCTCCAAGGTTGGGGAGGCCGGCGGTGCGCCGCGAAACTCAGAATGAGACGTTCGGCGCCTCGCGGACAGCGGTGTCGATGACCTCGAAGTACTCTTCGCGAGTGAAGCCGAAGGCGCCCGCTACCAGGGTCGTTGGGAATGTCTCGACCTTGGTGTTCATCGCCCGCACGTTCGCGTTGTAGAAGCGCCGGCCCGCCGCGATGCGGTCCTCGGTGTTGGTGAGCTCGCTCTGCAGATGCAGGAAGTTCTGGTTGGCCTTGAGGTCCGGATACTGCTCGGCCAGGGCAAACAGCTTGCCCAGCGCCTGCGTCAGGATGTTCTCCTGCTCCGCCTGCTGGCCCGGGGACGACCCCGGCTCCGCGGCGACCGAGCGCGCCTTGACGACGGCCTCGAGGGTCTCGCGCTCGTGGGCGGCGTAGCCCTTGACCGTCTGGACCAGGTTGGGGATCAGGTCGTGGCGGCGCTGCAGCTCGACGTCGATCTGTCGCCACGACTCCTGCACCAGATTGCGCAGCTTGACCATAGCGTTGTACTGGACCACGGCCCACAGCACGACGATCAGCGCGATGAGCAGCAGTGCCCCGATGAACCACTCGATCATGGTGTTCCCCTCGGTTGGTGATGGGCGGCTCTCGCGCCGTCCCCGCGAGCCTAACCGGACTGACGCTCCGCGCCAGAACCGCCGCGCAGCTGCCGCCAGTCCTCGACACCATCGCCGTCCGCGTCCACGCCGACCCCGGTGTAGCGACCCGTCGTCAGCGCCCCGGACTCGCTTGCCCAGGCCGGCCCCGCCGTCGGCGCGGCGGGCGCCGCCCGCTCGCCGCCCACATCGGCCCTCGTGACCGGGACGCTGCCACCCGCATCGGCCCTGTGCTGCACCTCGCCATCGGTGACGCCCGCGAGCGCCGTGGGCCGGCGACCGGTGAGGTGCCCGGGCTCGGTCGCCCACGCGGGGGCGTGCGCCGACACCCCGTCTCGCACCGCGAGGCCGCGCTCCCGATACTCGCGCAGGACGTGCTCCGGGATGCGCTTCGCGATGCTCGTCACCACGGAGAGTCGGCGCGACAGCTCTTCGGGTCCCTGGCGCCCCTGCTGCCAGGTGAGCACCGCGCCTCCCTCGATGCGCAGCGCGAGCCCCTCGGCGTCGACCTGCAGCAGGCGCTCGACCATGCGCGGGTCGAGCACCGCGTGCGCGTAGCGGGCGTCGTCGGCCCGCACGCGCCAGCGCCGATTGAACGCGTGCGACTCGACGTCCACGTCGCCGCCGCCGAACCCTTTGGCGACCTGCGCCGCGATGCCCTCCGGGACGATGTCGAGGCGCGGCAGCGCGACCGGCAGCTCGGCGAGCGTGACCTGATGGGCGGTAGCGACGGCGCTGCGGTGGTCGTCGTCCGTCTCGGTCTCGAAGACGTGGGCGAACGTCGCGCAGCGCACGCCGCCGTAGTCGCCGCGCACGAGCGACTCCTGCCGCCGGCGCACGCCCGTCGCGAAGGGGAACGTGTCGAAGCGGACCCCGTACTCACGCGTCATGCGCACGTACTCCCAGCCGTGCGCATCGGCGAACGAGGCGTAGGCATCCCGCAGGCGCCGAGCGCGCAGGCCGTCACGGATCGACCAGCCCACCCCGAGCACCAGCACCGGAAGGGCGATCACCACCAGCCATCCCACGTGCGCCCGGGCTCCGCCCAGCATCACGACGCCGGCGATCGCGGCGATCCCGATCCCGGCCCAGCGCCCATGGACGTGGCGGAGCATGGCGTCACCCTACTGGCGCGGCTCCCGGCCGGGAAGGCGGGTGTGGCGCGGTCGACTCAGGCGAGACCCAGGTCATCGAGGCCGAACAGCGACAGGTACGGCAGCCCCTCGGCCTCGATCCTCTCGCGCGCGCCCGTGTCGCGGTCCACGATCACGGCCACGGCGGCGACCGTCGCGCCGGCCTCGCGGATGGCCTCGACGGCCGTGAGCACCGAGCCGCCGGTGGTCGAGGTGTCCTCGACGGCCACGACGGTGCGGCCCGCGATGTCCGGGCCCTCGATGCGGCGCTGCAGGCCGTGCGCCTTGTTCTCCTTGCGCACGACGAACGAGTCGAGCTCGAGGCCTCGGCTTGCAGCGGCGTGCATGAGCGCGGTCGCGACGGGGTCCGCACCGAGCGTGAGACCGCCCACGGCGTCGACCTCCGCGGGCCCGTAGCCGCTCACCT
>NZ_CAJXJX010000078.1 GCF_913055775.1 uncultured Demequina sp.
CACCGCTTCGGGGCGGCGCTCCTGCGGACGGGTCCAGGTTCGGAGCCGCTCGAGGATCGAAGACGCGCGGCGGGTCTGCGCGACGATCTCGTCGAGGACGGTGGAGACCCGTTCGGCATCGCCGCGGGCATTGAGGTGCCGCGCGGCCTGCGCCTGGGCGAGCACGGCTGCGATCGCGCGCGCGTCCGGCACCACGATCACCGCCGAGCCGCCGTGCGCGATGCGTTCCAGCGCGGCCCTTACGAGCGCCGCCGCCGGAACCGTGCCGGGCCGGGCGGCGTCGGGCAGCGCCTCCCACACCACGCGCTCCGCTTCGCCCACCAGGACGCCCCGCGCCTCCGCGTGCGTATCGCCGTCGTCGCCCCGCCGTGCCGCGGTGAGTGCGTCCCGGTAGGCGTCGTCGTCGGAAGCGACGTGATCGTCGTCAGGACCCCACCGCTGCTTCTCGACGGCCGCGACCCGAGGAGGGGCCATGAGCCTCAGCACGTCCCAGGTCGAGCCCGCGTAGCGCCGAGCGATCCGAGCCGCGAGACCGAGGGCCTCGGGAGTGAAGCTGGGCGTCGCGCTCGACGAGCGCACGGGCGCGAGAGTCCCGGCGAAGTCGGAGCCGTCACGCACCTCGGCGACGACGCCACTCGTCAGCGCACCGGCGAGCCGGACGCGCACGCGGGAGCCCGCGGCCACGACACCCGCGAGCTTTGGCGGCACCGCGTAGTCGAACAGCCTGTCCAGGTGCGGCAGCGGGCTATCGATCACGACGCGGGCCACCGGGCCGTCCCAGGGCTCCGGCGCCGGAGGCCCGCCCGACGCTGCGGACGCGGAGCCGGAGCGTCCCCCGACCTCCTCGCGCGCGAAAAGGCCTCCGTCGTCGGGCGGCTCCGGAGCCGCCGCCCGTGCGGGGTCTGCGGGATCCTGCGGGGCGGTGTCGGGCTCCACGCTCAGTGGGCGGCCGCCGCCAGAGCTTCGGCCCTGTCGGTCCGCTCCCAGGTGAAGTCGGGCAGCTCGCGCCCGAAGTGCCCGTAGGTCGCCGTCTGTTGGAAGATGGGCCGGCGCAGGTCGAGCTGCTCGATGATCGCGGCCGGGCGCAGGTCGAACACCTCGCGAACCGCGCTGACGATGCGGTCGCGAGAGACCTCCTCCGTGCCGAAGGTCTCGATGTACAGCCCCACCGGCTGGGAGGTGCCGATCGCGTAGGCGACCTGGACCTCGCAGCGCGAGGCCAGGCCCGCGGCGACCACGTTCTTGGCGACCCACCGCATCGCGTACGCCGCCGAGCGGTCGACCTTCGACGGGTCCTTGCCGGAGAACGCGCCGCCGCCGTGACGCGCCATGCCCCCGTAGGTGTCGACGATGATCTTGCGTCCGGTGAGGCCGGCGTCGCCCTTGGGCCCGCCGATCACGAAGGTGCCGGTGGGGTTGATGAGCGACCGGTGCCCCGTGGCATCGAGCTCGAAGGCAGCCAGCACGGGGGCGATCACCTCGGCCTCGACCGCCGCACGCAGGTCCCGGACATCCCAGCCCTCGGCATGCTGAGTCGACACCACGACGGTGTTGACTGTCCGCGCGACGTCGCCGTCGTAGCCGATGGTCGCCTGCGCCTTGCCGTCCGGACGCAGCCCCTCCACGATCCCCTCATGGCGCACCTGCGCGAGGCGCTGCGTCAGGCGATGGGCGATTGCGATCGGCAGAGGCATGAGCTCGGGCGTGTCCGTGCACGCGTACCCGAACATGAGGCCTTGGTCGCCAGCACCGATCTCGGAGCCGTCCGTGTCCGTGGCGTGGCCCACGCCCTGCCAGATGTCGGGGCTCTGCTCCCCTATCGACACGGAGACGCCGCACGAGTCGCCGTCGAAGCCCTCGTGCGAGGACGTGTACCCGATGCCGGTCACCACGTCGCGGATGGTCCCGGGAATGTCGACGTACGCCTCCGTCGTGACCTCTCCGGCGACGTGCACGAGCCCCGTCGTCACCATGGTCTCAACGGCGACGCGCGCCAGCGGATCCTGCTCGAGCATCCGGTCGAGGATCGCGTCCGAGACCTGATCGCAGATCTTGTCTGGGTGTCCCTCGGTCACGGATTCGGAGGTGAACAGTCGAAGGTCGGTCATGACCGCAACCCTAGCGGCGCTGTCCGACGCGGACGCGACGGCGTCGCTTGGTAGCGTCGGGGCATCAGCTCCGGTTCGGGAACAGACGAGGTGATTGCCCGGTGGACGCCAGCACGCCGCTCATCTCCCGCATCGTCTCCGGCGGCCAGACCGGCGCCGATCGCGGGGCTCTGGACGCCGCGATCGCCGCCGGCGTGATCCACGCAGGCTGGTGCCCCGCGGGCGGGTGGGCGGAGGACAAGCCGTACCCCCCTGGCGTCCTGGTCGACTTCCCTGGACTCAAGCCCACCATCTCCGCCGAGCCCGGTGTGCGCACGCGGCTCAACGTCCGCGATTCCCACGCCACCGTGGTGCTCGGCGATCCGGGATCCTCGCCTGGCGCGGCACTCATGATCGCGTCAGCCGCGGAGCTCGGGCGCCCGTGCCTGGTGGCACCCGCGACCGCCGAGGCAGCGCGCGTGTGGCTCGCCGACGTGGGCCGCGAGCTGATCGTGAACGTGGGCGGCCCGCGTGAGAGCGAAGAGCCCGGACTCTATGAGCGCGCCCGGGAGTTCGTCACGCTGCTGCTCGCCGGAGACGACTGAGGGCCGCCCCGCCGAGCATCGCTCAGCCCAGCCGCTCCGCGATGGTGTCGAGCAGCGCGTGGGCGACACCGAGCTTGGATCCCGACGCATCGGCGACGACGCCGCCGTCCGCGCCCAGAACGGTCACGTGGTTGTCCACGGTGCCGAAGCCGCGCCCCTGGCCCACCACATTGACGGCCAGCAGGTCCGCACCCTTGCGCCGCGCCTTCGCCGCGCCGTGCTCGAGGACGGATCCGTTCTCGTCCCCGGTCTCGGCGGCAAAGCCGACGATCACCTGCCCCGGAGCGCGTGACGCGACGAGTCCTGCCAGGATGTCCGGATTCTGCACGAGCTCGAGGGTGAGGCCGGCGTCCCCGGTCTTCTTGAGCTTCGTGGCTGCCGCCCTCGCCGGGCGGAAGTCCGCGACGGCGGCCGCCATGACCACCGCATCGGCGCCTCCCGCTGCAGACTCGACCTCGCGCTGCAGCTCGGCGGCCGTCTCGACGTTCACCCGAGCGATGCCCTCGCCCACCGGGAGGGCGACGTTCGCGGCGATCAGCGTCACCTGCGCGCCCCGCTCCCGGGCCGCCTCGGCGATAGCGAGTCCCTGCATGCCCGTGGAACGATTGCCCAGGTAACGGACCGCATCGATCGGCTCGTGCGTCCCGCCCGCTGTGACGACCACTCGCCGGCCGTCGAGATCGCCCCACGTGCCGGAGCTCGCTTCCGGGACGTGGGCCTCGTCGGCCAGCGCCTCGATCGCCGCCACGATGTCCTCGGGCTCGGGCAGGCGACCGGGACCCGAGTCGGGCCCCGTCAGCCGTCCGACGGCCGGTTCCAGCACCGTGACGCCCCGATCGCGCAGCGTGCGCACGCTCGCCTGGGTCGCGGCGTTGCGCCACATCTCCGTGTGCATCGCCGGGCACACCAGGACCGGCGCCTCGGTGGCCAGCAGGGCGTTCCCCAGCAGATCGGTCGCGCGACCCGCCGCCATCTGCGCGAGGAAGTCGGCCGTGGCCGGGGCGACCACCACCACGTCCGCGCGCTGCCCGAGCCGGACGTGCTGCACGGACGGCACGTCCTCGAAGGTCTCTGTGGGCGCGGGATGGCCCGACAGCGCCTCCCAGGTCGCGCGGCCCACGAACTTCAGCGATGCCGCCGTGGGGACGACGCGCACGTCGTGTCCGCTCTCCGTCAGGTGACGGAGGACAAGCGCGACCTTGTAGGCGGCGATGCCGCCCGTGACGCCCAGAAGAATGCGCATCGCCGATGCGTCCGGGCTCGGTGGAATTACTCGGCGGAGTCGCCGAGCTCCAGCAGGCCGCCCTCGTTGATCTCGCGCAGCGCGACGGAGAGCGGCTTGTCGGTCGAGTCGGCCTCGACGAGCGGGCCGACGTTCTCGAAGTGGCCCTCGCCCAGCGCCTCGTAGTACGAGTTGATCTGGCGGGCGCGCTTCGAGCCGTAGATGACGAGCGCGTACTTCGAATCGACCTTCTCGAGCAGCTCGTCGATCGGGGGGTTGGTGATGCCCTCGGGCTGTGCCACAGTACCGGCCACGTTCACTCCAGAAGCTTGTTGGGGAAAAGTCCGCCTACCAGTCTACAGGCAGGTGCCTGTGGAGACCGGCAGGCCCGTCAGGTCGGGTCGAGGACGATCGTCTCGAGGTGGCGCACCGCAGCGTCGAGATCGTCGTTGATGATGATCCGGTCGAACTCCCGCGCGGCGGCCATCTCCACCTCCGCCGTCCTCAGGCGCCTCTCGCGCTCGAGGTCGTCCTCGGTGCCCCGCCCCACGAGCCTGCGCACCAGCTCATCCATCGAGGGAGGCTCGACGAACACGAACAGCGCCTCCGGCATGGAGGCCCGCACCTGTCGCGCGCCCTGCAGATCGATCTCCAGCAGCGACGGGTGACCGGCCTCGAGGTGCTCCAGCACGGCCGCGCGGGGCGTTCCGTAGCGGTGCGTGCCGTGGACCGTCGCCCACTCCAGGAGCTCGCCGTGCTCGATCATCCGCGAGAACTCCTGATCGGAGACGAAGTGATAGTGCTCGCCATCGATCTCACCGGGGCGCGGGGCCCGCGTGGTCGCGGACACCGACAGCCAGATGTCGGGATTGCGATCACGCAGCGCTCTGACGAGCGTGCCCTTGCCCACCGCGGTGGGTCCCGCGAGCACTACCAGTCGGGTCATCGATGCTCGCGCTCGACCAGCGCCTCGACCTGGTGGGTGCCCAGCCCGCGGATGCGCCGGGCCGCGGAGATGCCGATCTCCTCCATCGCCTGCTCGGCACGCTTGGGGCCGATGCCGGGCAGACACTGCAGCAGATCGCGAACACGAATGCCGGCGAGAGCCTCGTCGGCCTTGGCACGGTCGATGGCCTCCTGGAGGCTCATCTCTCCGCGCGACAGCTCCTCCTTGAAGACGCGCCGCGCACTGCGCACGGCGGTCGCCTTCACGAGGGCCGCTGCGCGCTGCTCATCGGACAGTTCAGGTGTCGCCACGGTTCCCTCCTTCCTCGCGTGCGGGTCACGCCCGCAGCGCGAACTGCGCTGCTCCTGCGGCGGCCTGGATGGCTCCCCGCAGCTTCTCGGTGAAGGGGCCTGCAGCGAGCACGCCCCTCGACTGATTGACGAGCACCGAACGCCGAGAGTTCCCGAATACCTGGGCAATCTCGTCCGTGCCGGTGCCCTGAGCGCCCACCCCGGGCGCCAGGATGGGGCCATTGAGCCCCTCGAGGTCGATGCCGAGATCCGACACCGCCGAGCCCACCGTCGCACCAACGACGAGCCCCACATCTCCCAAGGGCGACTTGCCCGCATTCAGCGCCGCCGCCTGACGCACCATGGCGGCCGCGACCGGCTCTCCCCCGACGCCTCTCGCGTGCTGCACCTCGGCGCCCTCCGGGTTCGAGGTGAGGGCGAGCACGAACAGTCCCTTGCGGTGCTCGGCCGCCAGTTCCACGGCGGGCGCGAGCGACCCGAAGCCCAGGTACGGCGACACGGTCAGGGCGTCGCACTCCAACGGGGCGCCCGGCCGCAGGAACGCGTCGGCGTACGCCTGCATGGTCGAGCCGATGTCTCCACGCTTGGCATCGAGGATGGTGAGCAGGTCCGCCTCGCGCGCCTTGCCGAGCACATACTCGAGCGCCGCGATGCCCTTGGCTCCGTGGCGCTCGAAGAACGCGGCGTTGGGCTTGACCACGCCCGCGACACCCGTCGCGGCCTCGATCACGGTCTCGCCGAACGCGGCAAGGCTCTGGGCGTCGTCCGCCAGGCCCCAGTCGCGCAGGAGCGACGGGTGCGGGTCGATGCCCACGCACAGCGGGCCCACGCGGTCCATTGCTTCCGCGAGACGAGCGCCGAACGGCATACGGTCCTCCTAGAGTCCGAGGCCTTCTCCGGCCATGTTACCTGCGATGACGTTTCTCGCGCGGGCACCGCCCGCATCCTGCAGGCTCATCACGTCGAACGGCCCCTTACGGCGCGCCTCGATCGCGAGCACGGCCGCGGCGAGCTGCTGGGTGGTGGTGATGATTGCAGCGTCGGCGGCCGTCGCAGCGGCACGGATCTCGTAGCCATCGGCTCGCGCGCCCTGACCGGACGGCGTGTTGATGACGAGGGCGACCTCGCCGGCGTTCACGAGGTCCACGGTCGTGGGCTCCCCGTTCGGTCCGCGCCCCTGGAAGTGCTTGCGCACCACCCGCGCGGGGATGCCGTGGCGGCCCAGCACCTGAGCCGTGCCCTCGGACGCGAGGATCTCGAAGCCCAGCGCGTGCAGCCTGGCGATCGGGAAGACGATCGAGCGCTTGTCGCGGTCGGCGACCGACACGAACGCGGCGCCCTCGGTGGGAAGCCCGCCGAACGCAGCGGCCTGGGACTTGGCGAACGCGAGCGGGAACGTCGCGTCGAAGCCCATGACCTCGCCGGTCGAGCGCATCTCGGGGCCCAGCACGGAGTCGACCACGAGCCCCTCGTGCGTGCGGAAGCGCTTGAACGGGAGGACCGCCTCCTTGACCGCGAGCCGCTGGCTCATGTCGATGCCCGCAGCGTCCTGCTCGGGCAGCACTCCATCCGCCTTGAGCTGGGCGATCGGGGTGCCGGTCATCACGAGCGACGCGGCCGTGGCGAGCGGCACGCCCGTCGCCTTCGCGACGAACGGCACGGTGCGGCTCGCACGCGGGTTCGCCTCGAGCACGTAGAGCACGTCGGATACCAGGGCGTACTGGACGTTCATCAGGCCGCGCACGCCGATGCCCTTCGCGAGGGCCTCGGTCGACCGCCGGATGCGCTCAAGCTCGTCGAGCGACAGCGTGACCGGCGGCAGGACGCACGCCGAGTCGCCCGAGTGGATGCCGGCCTCCTCGATGTGCTCCATGACGCCGCCCAGGTACAGCTCCTCGCCGTCGTAGAGCGCGTCGACGTCGATCTCGATCGCGTCGTCGAGGAAGCGGTCGATCAGGAGCGGAGCGTCGGTGGCGTGATCGCCGATCTCCGCCATGCGCGTGCCGTAGTCCTCGAGCTGCGCGCGGTCGTAGACGATCTCCATGCCGCGCCCGCCCAGCACGTACGAGGGCCGCACGAGCACGGGATAGCCGATGCCCTCGGCGATCTCGATGGCCTCCTCGATGCCGTGAGCCGTGCCGTACGCAGGCGCGGGAACACCCGCCTGCTCGAGCACGCGGCCGAAGGCCGCTCGGTCCTCGGCGTTGTCGATCGCCTCGGGCGACGTGCCCAGGATGGGGACGCCCGCATCGGCCAGGCGCTGGGCGAGGCTGAGCGGGGTCTGGCCGCCGAGCTGAACGAACATGCCCTTGACCGGGCCCGCGGCCTTCTCCGCCTCGTAGACCGCCATGACGTCCTCGAACGTCAGGGGCTCGAAGTAGAGCCTGTTGGCGGTGTCGTAGTCCGTGGAGACCGTCTCGGGGTTGCAGTTGACCATGACGGTCTCGTAGCGGTCCTTGAGGCTGAGCGCCGCGTGGACACACGAGTAGTCGAACTCGATGCCCTGGCCGATGCGGTTGGGACCGGAGCCGAGGATCAGG
Source organism: uncultured Demequina sp. (assembly GCF_913055775.1). Lineage (GTDB taxonomy): Bacteria > Actinomycetota > Actinomycetes > Actinomycetales > Demequinaceae > Demequina. The sequence goes on from NZ_CAJXJX010000078.1 coordinate 7,712, forward strand.
ACGGCCTCGCGGTCGCGCGGAGCGACCTCGTTCTCGGCGTCGTACGAGCTGTAGTGGTACGGCGTCCGGGCCTCGAACTCCGCCGCGCAGGTGTCGACCGTCTTGAAGACCGGCACGACGCCCAGCTCGCCGCGCGCGGCGTACACGTCGCCCACCGACACGCCGCGCAGTGCGGCGATCTGCTCGTCCGCGAGACCGTGGCGCTTCGCGTCACGGAGCACGTCCGCGGTGAGTTCGGGGGCCGATACGGTGGCCAGCGCGACCTCGTTCATCAGCAGCATCTGGTCGAGGAACCACGGGTCGATCGCGCACGCATCGAAGATTTGCTCGATCGTGCAGCCGCCGGCGAGAACGGCGCGCAGCAGCTGCTGCACCTGGATGAAGCGCTTCTCGGTCGGGACCTTCACCGCCTCGAGGAGCGCGTCGACCGCAGCGCCCGAGGGCGCCTCGCCCTCCCAGTGGAAGTTGGCGGAGCGCTTGTCGATCGACCGCAGCGCCTTGCCGAGCGCCTCGGTGAAGGACCGGCCGATCGACATGGCCTCGCCCACCGACTTCATGGTGGTCGTCAGCACCGGGTCCGCGGCCGGGAACTTCTCGAACGCGAAGCGCGGCACCTTGACGACCACGTAGTCGAGCGTGGGCTCGAAGCTGGCTGGGGTGGAGCCCGTGATGTCGTTGGGGATCTCGTCGAGCGTATAGCCCAGGGCCAGCTTGGCGGCGATCTTCGCGATCGGGAAACCCGTCGCCTTAGACGCCAGCGCGGACGAGCGCGAGACGCGCGGGTTCATCTCGATCACGATGAGGCGGCCGGTGTTCGGCTCCACAGCGAACTGCACGTTGCAGCCGCCGGTGTCGACGCCCACCTCGCGGATGATCGCGATGCCCACGTCGCGCATGCGCTGGTACTCGCGGTCCGTCAGGGTCATCGCCGGGGCGACGGTCACCGAGTCACCGGTGTGGACGCCCACGGGGTCGACGTTCTCGATCGAGCACACCACCACGACGTTGTCGTGCTTGTCGCGCATGAGCTCGAGCTCGAACTCCTTCCACCCCAGGATCGACTCCTCGAGCAGCACCTCCGTGGTCGGCGAGTAGTGCAGGCCCGCCCCGGCGATGCGGCGCAGGTCCTCCTCGTCGTACGCGAAGCCCGAGCCCAGGCCGCCCATGGTGAAGGACGGGCGAACCACGACCGGATACTTCAGGTCCTCGGCGGCAGCGAGGCACTCGTCCATGGTGTGGCAGATGTGCGAACGGGCGGAATCGGCTCCGCAGCGCTCCACCACACCCTTGAAGAGTTCGCGGTTCTCGCCCAGGTGGATCGCCTCGAGGTTCGCACCGATCAGCTCGACGCCGTACTTGTCCAAGATGCCCTCCTCCGCCGCGGCGATCGCGGCGTTGAGCGCGGTCTGGCCACCCAGCGTGGGCAGCAGCGCGTCGGGGCGCTCCTTGTCGATGATCGCCTCGATCACCTCGGTGGTGATGGGCTCCACATAGGTGGCGTCCGCGAACTCGGGATCCGTCATGATCGTGGCGGGGTTCGAGTTCAGCAGGACCACCCGGACGCCGTCGGCCTTCAGGACGCGGCACGCCTGGGTGCCCGAGTAGTCGAACTCGCAGGCCTGACCGATGACGATGGGGCCCGAGCCGATCACCAGCACGGAGTGGATGTCGTCGCGCTTGGGCATGCTCAGCGCGCTCCCTTCATGACGTCGACGAAGCGGTCGAAGAGGTAGTCCGCATCGTGGGGACCGGCGGCAGCCTCGGGGTGGTACTGGACGGAGAACGCGGGGATGTCGAGGCACTCGAGACCCTCGACCACGTTGTCGTTGAGCCCCACGTGGCTGACGAGAACGCGACCGTAGCCGGCGGGCGAGACGCTGGGCTCGCCGATAGGCGCGTCGACCGCGAAGCCGTGGTTCTGCGACGTGATCTCGACCTTGCGTGTGGTCATGTCCATCACGGGCTGGTTGATTCCGCGGTGGCCAAACTTCAGCTTGTAGGTGTCATACCCCAGCGCGCGGCCCAGCATCTGGTTGCCGAAGCAGATGCCGAAGAACGGCATCTTCGCGTCGAGAATCTGCTTGAGCGCCGCGACGGGACCGGCGGCGGCGGCCGGGTCTCCCGGGCCGTTCGACATGAACACGCCGTCGGGCTCGAGGGCCAGAATCTGCTCGGCAGTCCAGGTCGACGGTACGACGGTGATGCGGATCCCGCGCTTGGCCATCTGCTCGGGCGTCATCGCCTTGATGCCCAGGTCGACCGCGACCACGTGCGCGATCTCCTCGGTGCCCTCAGGCGGTTCGACCACGTACAGGTCTGGAATGGAAACCTCGTCTGCGAGGTGCGCGCCGGCCATCTCCTGGCCGGCGCGCACGCGCTCCACGAGCTGCTCCACGGGGATCCGCTCGCCTCCCGACGCCAGCGCGTCGCCGGAGAAGATTCCCGCGCGCATGACGCCCTCGCGGAGGATGCGCGTGAGCTGCCGCGTGTCGATGCCGGAGATGCCGACGATTCCCTGGGACTCGAGGTCCTCGTCGAGGGTGCGCTGGGCACGCCAGTTCGACGCCCGCCGCGCGGGGTCGCGCACCACGTAGCCGGCGACCCAGATCTGCCGCGACTCGTTGTCCTCGTCGTTGACGCCGGTGTTGCCGATGTGCGGCGCCGTCATCACGACGATCTGGCGGTGATACGACGGATCGGTGAGCGTCTCCTGGTAGCCGGTCATGCCGGTGTTGAAGACGATCTCTCCCAGCGTCTCGCCGGTGGCGCCGTACGCGGCGCCCTCGAACGTCTGACCGTCCTCGAGCACGAGGATCGCGGTGGTGTCGCTCACGCGGAGGCTCCTTCCAGGGCCGGGATCAGGTGGGTGGGCACGCCGCGCAGGAACGTGGCTGCGGCGCGGCCAGGCAGCTCGATGCCGCCGAACGGCGAGTTGTTCGACCGGCTCGCCGTGTGCGACGGCTCCACCGTCCAGGCGGCGTTCGGGTCCACGAGCGTGACGTTGGCGGGCTCGCCCACGGCGAGCGGGCGGCCGTGGCCGTGATCGAGGCCGATGCGCGCAGGGGTCTCGCTCATGACGCGGGCGACGTCGCGCCACGACAGTGCGCCGGAGTCGACCATGGTCTTCTGCACGATGCCGAGCGCCGTCTCGAGGCCGATCATGCCCATCGCCGCGGCTCCCCACTCGCAGTCCTTGTCCTCGTCAGGGTGCGGCGCGTGGTCGGTGGCGACGATGTCGATGGTGCCGTCGGCGAGCCCGGCGCGGACAGCGTCCACGTCCTCCTGGGTGCGCAGCGGCGGGTTGACCTTGAAGCGCGGGTCGTAGCCGCGAACCGAGTCGTCGGTGAGCAGCAGGTGGTGCGGCATCACCTCGGCGGTGACGTCGATGCCCTTGGCCTTGGCCCAGCGGATGATCTCGACCGAACCCGCGGTTGACAGGTGGCACACGTGCAGGCGCGAGCCCACGTGGCCGGCGAGCAGCACGTCGCGCGCGATGATCGACTCCTCCGCGACGGACGGCCAGCCGGCGAGGCCCAGCTCCGAGGACACCAGGCCCTCGTTCATCTGCGAGCCCTCGGTGAGGCGCGGGTCCTGCGAGTGCTGCGCCACCACGCCGCCGAAGGTCTTGACGTACTCCAGCGCACGCCGCATCAGCAGCGGGTCGTGCACGCACTTGCCGTCGTCGGAGAACACCCGCACCTGCGCGCGCGAGTTCGCCATCGCGCCCATCTCCGACAGCTGGGTGCCGCCCAGGCCCACGGTCACCGCGCCCACCGGGAACACGTCCACCAGGCCGATCTCGCGACCCCGGCTCCACACCTGCTCGACCACGCCTGCGGTGTCCGCGGTCGGCGTGGTGTTGGCCATCGCGTGGACCGCGACGAAGCCGCCCTTCGCGGCGCTGCGGGAACCGGACTCGATGGTCTCGGCGTCCTCACGACCGGGCTCGCGCAGGTGCGTGTGGAGGTCCACCAGGCCGGGAAGGGCGACCAGACCGGAACCATCGATGACCGTGGCCTCAGCCGGCGCATCGGCCCTGCTCAGTGAGGCGATCTCGCCGTCCACCATCACGAGGTCGGCGGTGGTGTCGCCGTAGAGCGACGCGTTCTCGATCACAAAGGCGCTCACGCGGAGGCCTCCTCTCCAGCGAGCAGCAGATACAGGGCGGCCATGCGCACGGCGACGCCGTTGCTGACCTGTTCGACGATGACCGAGCGCGGGTGGTCCGCGGCCTCGGCCGAGATCTCCAGCCCGCGGTTCATGGGGCCGGGGTGCAGCACGATCGCGTGGTCGGCGAGGCGCGCGAAGCGCTCGGCGTCGAGGCCGAACAGGCGCGTGTACTCCTCGGGGCTCGGGAAGAAGCCGGAGCCGCCGCCGGTCATGCGCTCGCGCTGGACGCGCAGCATCATGATCGCGTCGATGTCGTGGGCCTCGATCGCCTCATCCAGCGTGTAGTGCACGGCGATGTCGGTGCGCGCGGCCATGCCGTACGGCAGGAGCGTGGGCGGCGCGACCACGACCACGTTCGCGCCGAGCGTCTTGAGCAGCGGGATGTTCGAGCCCGCGACGCGCGAGTGCAGGATGTCGCCCACGATCGCCACCGTGAGCCCCTCCAGGGCCTTGCCGGTCGCCTCGGCGTCCGTGCCGCCGCCCACGAGGTGCCGACGGATCGTGAACGCGTCCAGCAGCGCCTGCGTGGGGTGCTGGTGCGTGCCGTCGCCGGCGTTCAGCACGTGCCCGGCCATCCAGTCCGACTCGGCGAGGCGCTGTGCGGCACCGGACGCCCAGTGGCGGACGACCACCGCATCGGCCCCCATGGCCTGGAGCGTGAGCGCGGTGTCCTTGAGGGACTCGCCCTTCGACAGGCTCGAGCCCTTCGCGGAGAAGTTGATGACGTCCGCGCTGAGGCGCTTGGCGGCAGCCTCGAAGCTGATGCGCGTGCGCGTCGAGTCCTCGAAGAACAGGTTCACCACGGTGCGGCCGCGCAGCGTGGGGAGCTTGCGCATCTCCCGCTCCTGCGTGGCGGCCATCTGGGCGGCGGTGTCGAGGATGAGGACGGCGTCCTCGCGTGACAGGGTGTCGGTGCCGAGCAGGTGCTTCACTCCCCTGCCTCCCCCGTGGCGGTGTCCGCGGCCCTGCGGGAGATCAACACCTCGTCGACGCCGTCGGTCTCCTCCAGGTGCACGTCAACGCGCTCGGACTTCGAGGTCGGAAGGTTCTTGCCCACGAAGTCGGCACGGATGGGCAGTTCGCGGTGTCCGCGATCGACCAGCACCGCGAGCTGCACCGCGCGCGGGCGTCCCAGGTCCTTGATCGCGTCCAGGGCGGCGCGAATAGTGCGGCCGGTGTGGAAGACATCGTCGACCAGCACCACGGTGGCGTCGTCGATGCCGGCGGGCGGCAGCGTGGTCTCGCCGATGGTGCGCGTGGGCTGCAGCCGCAGATCGTCGCGGTACATCGTGATGTCGAGGGCGCCCGCGTTCGCGGCGGCGTCGAAGCCGGGCTCCACCTCGGCAATGCGCTTCGCGAGC
>NZ_CAJXJX010000079.1 GCF_913055775.1 uncultured Demequina sp.
TCCCAGCCAGCCACGGCCGGTGGCGAGGTTGTCACCACCACGGGTCAGCCCGTACGGGGTGTAGGCGTTGCGGGTGATGGTGCCATCAGGGCCGATGGCGACCTGCGCGGATCCTTGCACATCACCCAACAGGAATTTCACACCATCGGCATCGATATAGCCCACGGTCGAGGAGTCGAAGCTCACATAGCGGCGAGCCTGCACCCCTCCGGTCGTGGTGGTGTCGGTGTCGGTTGCTTCCACGTCACCGATCCACACCGTCGCCCCAGTACCGGTGATACGGGCAAACCTCTGCCCGCCACCGTCATACAGGAACGTCTCACCGTCGACCCCGGTGAGGTTCGACAACGGATCCCACGACAGTGTCTGCGTCACACCATCCACCGTACGGGAGGCCATACGCCCAGCAGTGTCATACGTGAACTTGTCAGCCCCAGCCGACACCGCCGCATGAGGAGAGGTGGTGCTGTAGGCGTAGGTGAGGGACTGGACTGCGCTCGTCTCAGGCTCTGTCGTCGCTGCGGCAATCGGAGCCATCGTCAACACCTGGCTGGCGAGGCGCAAGAGCCGCGAGGAGCAAGCCGCGCGGGTCCGCGTGATGCTCGCGGAGGCATTCGAGGCCGTCGCCGCCTACAAGGAGTTCCCTTACGCGATCCTCTGAAGGCGGGATGACGACCCCGCCGGTGAGCGCGTGCGCCTTTCCGAGGCGCTTCGAGAGGTCCAGGCACACCTTACTTTTTCCAGGAGTGGACGCGCACTATCGACAGTCTCCAACCGGTGGCGCCGTCGACGAGTTCCTGCCGCCGCAGCCGAAGACACAGCCCGAATACGAGACCGTCTCGGCCGCCGACGTGGGCCTCGGCGCAGGCCCCCCGGTCCCCAAACGCGGCTACCGACCTAGCGTTCAACGAGCCGGTCAGCGTATCGGTCTTCAATGACTTGAGAATCGTCCAGCTCCAGTTCAGGCGTCGGCGAGGCCGCCGTGCAGAAGGCCGACGTCACCACTACCTCGCCCACTACGCCCGCGCGGATAGTCTCCGGCCACTTGCGGAGATCCACCTGAACAGGTCGCCTGCCCGCAGCGTCGACAGTCAATGGAGGTTCTTCCTCGAAGGTGAAGTCCGCAGCGTCTCCAGCAGGAATGGTGACAGCGCCGTAGTGCCCGCGATCGTCGATGATGATCGGCTGGTTGCAGTCGTTCGCCACCACTACATACTGATCGGCCCTCGTGCAACCCGTCAGCGCGAGCGCGAGCACAAGCGCTGCGAGCACGGACCAGCCCCCGGCTTGAGGTCTCATGAGCAACCCGACCACGGGTCTGTCGGATTCTTTGTGTAAGTGGTCATCGGCTAGCTGATGTTGAGTCGGTCGCCGTAGGTCAGCGACAGGACGTTGGGGACTTTGCTCCAGTTGTTCACTCGGCCTCCTGGGTTGCGGTCGAAGCCCCTGCTGGACGTGCTGCGTTGCTGTGATGCCAAGTACAGCACTTTGAGCGCCGATTGTTCGTCAGGGAAGTGACCGCGCCGCCTCGTGGCGGCGCGGAAGCGCGCGTTGAGGGACTCGATTGCGTTGGTCGTGTAGATCATCGTGCGGACCTCTTGGGGGAAGGCCAGGAACGGCGTGAACTCACTCAACGCGCTGCGCCACAGTCCGATCATCGCGGGGTACTTCTCACCCCACGCTTCGGCGAAGGTGTCGAACTCAAGCTCGGCAGCCTCGGCGTTCGCGGCGGTGTAGATCGCGCGCAAGCTCTTGGTGATCTTCTGCCAGTCCTTCTGCGACGAATACCGCAGGCTGTTGCGCACCAGGTGGACGACGCAGGTCTGCACGACGGCGTCGGGCCAGATCGCACCGATCGCGTCGGGCAGCCCTTTGAGGCCGTCGCAGCACACGATGCACACGTCGACGATGCCGCGGTTCTTCAGATCGGTCAGCATCGTCATCCACTGCTTCGCGCCTTCCCCGCCCGCGGGCCCGACCCACATGCCCAGAACGTCGCGGTAACCGTCCATATTGACGCCCATCGCCACATATACCGGGCGGTTCGCCACCGTTCCGGAGCGGACCTTCAGCACGATCGCGTCGATGATGACCACTGGATAGACGCTGTCGAGGGGACGGTTGTGCCAGGTGCGCATCTCCTCGGACACCTTCGCCGTCACCGCAGAGACCAGATCACGTGACACCGTGGTGTCGTAGACCTCCTCCAAGTGCGCCGCGATGTCACCGGTGGTCATCCCCTTGGCATACAGGCTGATGACGGCATCATCGAAGCCCGCCAGACGGCGTTGATGCTTCGCGACAATCGCCGGCTCGAACGGGCCTTCCCGATCACGCGGCACGTCGATCGTGACCTTACCGATCTCCGTGGTCACAGTCTTCGGTGTCGAGCCGTTGCGGGAGTTGCCCCGGTTGCGTCCAGCCTGGTCGTGCTTGTCGTAACCCAGGTGATGAGACATCTCCACCTCAAGCGCCTGCTGCAGCACCTCTTTCGTGAGCGCCGTCAGCAGGCCGTCCACGCCTGTCAGCGCGACCCCGTGGTCTCCCGCCGACGCGACCAGCTGTTCGGCCAACGCCGCCATATCAGGCTCCCCGCCCGACAACAACGGAAGCTGCCGGCCATCGCGCACCGGCGGTCCTCCCGAATCCCATGACTCCTCGTGAGTAGGCTCCATGACATGATGCTCCTTCCACCGCAGACCAGATCCGCGGCATCACGCCGAGCCACTTACACAAAATTCCTGACAGACCCGCCACTGGAGGTCCATCCATCGACATCTTCCCAGTGAGCGGTCGGCAGCGCACCGTCCACCTAACTGACGGAGTGCCATGGTGAACGAGGACCAGGTCGTCAGCGAGTTACTCATCTCGGGGCTGAGTGACTGGGTGTCGCTGCACGACGTCGTCTGGTTTTGCACCGAGGGCGCGATCAATGATCAGTCGAAGGCCAGCGTCTTGCGCGTCCTCGACCGTCTTTACGCGGACGGGTTGGTTGTCCCCGGCGATCTCGGCGAGACAGGCTTCGAGGATTGGCAGACGCCGCCGGACGGCTGGGGTGAACGCTCAAGTGACGAGCTTGAACAGCTCAACTGGCAGCCGATGGGTGCAGGACTGTGGTTGCGCCTGACCGCGGCTGGCACCCAGGTGGCGCGAGAGTGTGAGTAGTCGGATGGCTAGGCGTGCGCGTCTCCCACTGATCCACATCACGCGATGGGACTGCCGAGGGTTCTGTTGACTCGATGACCTGAACGAGCACCGCTCGAGACGGCTACGGCCACAAGGCACAGGGGAGGGGAAGACCGAACCGATCCGCCGGCATCGAACCGGAGCACGGCGCCCGACAGTACATGGTCGGAGCGAATCGCCGCTGTCACCGCGGACGCCCGCCACTGGGCTCAGACGTTGAAGCCCAGCGCCCTCAGCTGCTCGCGGCCGTCGTCCGTGATCTTGTCCGGGCCCCACGGCGGCATCCACACCCAGTTGATGCGGAAGCCGTCCACGACGCCGTCGAGCGCCTGGCCGGTCTGGTCCTCGATGACGTCCGTCAGCGGGCACGCCGCAGAGGTGAGCGTCATGTCGATCACGGCGTGCTGGTTCTCGTCGAGAGCAACGCCGTACACGAGGCCCAGGTCGACGACGTTGATCCCGAGCTCGGGATCGATCACGTCGCGCATCGCCTCCTCGACGTCCGCCGCGTTCGACGGGGTCTGCGTCTCAGTCATGACTGGTCCTTTCGTGCCTGAATCATCGCGTCCTTGAAGGCCGCCCATCCCAGCATGGCGCACTTGATGCGTGCCGGGTACTTCCCCACTCCGACGAACGCGGTCGCGTCGCCCAGGAGATCGTCGCGCTCGTCGCCCAGCTCCTCGCCGCGCGCCTGCATGAGGTCACGGAATGCCTCCATCGCCGCCTCGGCCTCGGCGATGTCCTCGCCCTCCACCAGGTCGTGGAGGACGGAGACGGACGCCTGGGAAATCGAGCAGCCTTGGCCTTCCCACGACACCGACTCGATGCGGTCGCCGTCGAGTCCCACGCGCAGCCGGATCTCGTCGCCGCAGGTGGTGTTGACCTGGTGCGACTCCCCCACCTGAACGAGGTTGAGGTCTGCCAGGCCGCGACCGTGGCCCTCGCGGGCGTGGTCCATGATGACCTGCTGGTACATCTGCTCGAGGCTGCTCATGCGTTCACTCCGAAGAAGGCGGGGACGGTCGCCAGCGCGTCCACGAAGGCGCGGGCGTCGTCCGGGGTCGTGTACACGTGCGCGCTGGCACGGGTGGAGCCGGTGATGCCGAACCGGCGGTGCAGGGGCTGGGCGCAGTGGTGGCCCACACGCACCGCGATGCCGCGGTCGTCGAGCACCTGGCCCACGTCGTGCGGGTGCACGCCGTCGACCGCGACGGCGGCGATCGCGACAACGTCGCGCGCGTGCTCGTCGCCCACGGGACCCAGGAGCCGGACTCCCGGGAGCTCCGCGGCGCCGCCGCGCAGGATCGCGGCGATCTCACGCTCGTGCGCCTCGACGGCATCCATCCCGATGTCCATCAGGTAGCGCGCGGCCGCCCCCATGCCCACCGCCTGGGCGACGGGCTGCGTGCCCGCCTCAAACCGCATCGGCGCCTCGTGCCAGGACGTCTTCTCCATGGTGACGATGGTGACCGCGCCGCCGCCGAAGACGGCGGGCGGCAACGCATCGAGCAGCTCCTTGCGGCCGTACAGCGCACCGATGCCGGTGGGACCCAGCATCTTGTGCGCGCTGAACGCCATGAAGTCCACGTCGAGCGCCTTGACGTCCACGGGCAGGTGCGGGACGGACTGGCAGCCATCGAGCACGGTGAGCGCACCCACCTGCTTGGCGCGCGCCACCAGCGTCGACACCGGCGAGATCAGGCCCGTCAGGTTCGACACGTGCGTGAAGGCCAGCACGCGGGTGCGGTCGTTCACCAGCGTATCGAGGTCATCGAGGATCAGCCGGCCGTCGTCGTCCACCGGGATCCAACGGAGGGTGGCTCCGGTGCGGACGGCGAGCTGCTGCCACGGCACCAGGTTCGCGTGGTGCTCGGTCTCGGTGACGCAGATCTCGTCGCCGGGGCCGATGCGGAAGCGCGCGGACTCCTCGCCCCCGATGCCGGCGGACGCGTTGCCGATCCCGCCGGCCACCAGGTTCAGCGCAGCCGTCGCGTTCTCCGCCCACACGATCTCGCCGTGATCCGCGCCCACCAAGCGCGCCACGTCGCCGCGAGCGCCCTCGAACAGGTCGGTGGCCTCCTCCGCGAGCAGGTGCGCACCGCGCGCGACGGCGCCGTTGTGGAGCTCGTAGAACTCGCGCTCGGCATCGATCACCGCACGCGGCTTCTGCGCGGTCGCGCCCGAATCCAGGTACACGAGCGGCTTCCCGTTCCTGACCGTGCGGGTCAGGAGCGGGAAGTCGTCGCGCAGGTTCGGGCGCAGCATCGTGGTGCTTAGGCGCTCGCCAGGAAGCGGTCGTAGCCCTCGGCCTCGAGACGCTCGGCGAGCTCCGGGCCACCCTCCTCGGCGACGCGACCGTCGACGAACACGTGGACGAAGTCGGGCTTGATGTAACGCAGGATGCGCGTGTAGTGCGTGATCAGCATGACGCCCAGGCCGGTGTCCTCCTTGACGCGGTTCACGCCCTCGGAGACGATGCGCAGCGCGTCGACGTCCAGGCCGGAGTCGGTCTCGTCGAGGATCGCGACCTTGGGCTGCAGCAGCTCCATCTGGAGGATCTCGTGGCGCTTCTTCTCACCACCGGAGAAGCCCTCGTTGACGTTGCGCTCTGCGAAGGACGGGTCCATGCGGAGGTTCTCCATCGAGGACTTGACGTCCTTGACCCAGGTGCGCAGCTTGGGAGCCTCGCCGTCGAGCGCGGTCTTAGCGGTGCGCAGGAAGTTCGACACCGACACGCCAGGCACCTCGACCGGGTACTGCATCGCGAGGAACAGGCCCGCCTTGGCGCGCTCGTCGACGCTCATCTCGAGGACGTCCTCGCCGTCGAGCAGCACCTCGCCCTCGGTGATCGTGTACTTGGGGTGGCCGGCGATCGAGTAGGCCAGCGTGGACTTGCCGGAGCCGTTGGGGCCCATGATCGCGTGGGTCTCGCCGGACCGGATGGTCAGGTCGACGCCCTTCAGGATCTGCTTGGTGCCTTCGGGGGTCTCCACGGAGGCGTGGAGGTTCTTGATCTCAAGAGTGCTCATGATTCTCCTCTTTCAGGAAGTCTGGGTCAGGGGGTTGTCGACGTCCACGAGCACCTGCTCGCCGTCGACGCGTACGGGGTAGGTCGCCACGGGGGTCATGGCGGGAAGCTCGTCGGGCACGCCGGTGCGCACGTCGAAGCGGGACCCGTGGGCCCAGCACTCGATGTGGCAGCCCTCGACGTCGCCTTCGGCCAGCGGCACCTCACCGTGCGTGCACATCCCGCCGATGGCGTAGTAGTCGCCGTCGTCGGAGCGCACGATCGCCACGGGGGTGTCGGAGCCATCGGCGAGCGTGAGGTCGGCCTGGAGCGCCGTTCCGGGCGCCAGGTCGCTCACGCTGCACGCGAGCTGCTCGCTCACTCGGTCTCCTCCGCGTACTCCTCCTCGAAGTGCTCGAGCTCGAGGTCGATCTCGCGCATGAGGCCGGCCTCGACCTCGGGAACGCCGATCTGCTGGATGAGATCCGCGAAGAAGCCGCGCACGACCAGCTTGCGGGCCTTCTCCTCGGAGATGCCGCGCGAGCGCAGGTAGAACATCTGCTCGTCGTCGAAGCGGCCGGTCGCGGACGCGTGGCCCGCGCCCTCGATCTCGCCGGTCTCGATCTCCAGGTTCGGGACCGAGTCCGCGCGCGCGCCGTCGGTGAGGACCAGGTTGCGGTTGAGCTCGTAGGTGTCGGTGCCCTCGGCCGCGGCGCGGATCAGCACGTCGCCGATCCACACCGACCGCGCCGTCTTGCCCGCGAGCGCGCCCTTGTAGGCGACGTTCGAGTGGCACTTGGGAGCGTTGTGGTCGATGAACGTGCGGTGCTCGAGGTGCTGACCCGAGTCCGAGTAGTACAGGCCCAGCAGCTCAGCCGAGCCGCCCGTGCCACCGTATTCCGCGGTGACGGCCAGGCGCACGGCCTTGCCGCCCAGCGACACGGCCACGTGCTTGTAGGTGGCGTCGCGGCCCACGCGGGCGTGGTGCGTGCCGCCGTGCACCGCATCGTCGTCCCACTGCTGCAGGCTGACGATCTCGAGCTGAGAGCCGTCTCCCACGATCACCTCGACGTTGCCGGCGTGCGCGCCGGTGCCGCGGTGCTCGAGGATCACGGTCGCCTCCGCGTGCGTGCCGGTCTCGATGACGATGTGCGAACGCGAGGCCGCCTTGCCGGTGATGGCGACGCGGATGGGCTCGGTCACCTGGGCGTCGGCAGGCACCTTCACGTGGAGCGCCTCAGCGGTTCCGGCCGATGCGATGGCCGCGATGCGGTCCTCCGGCACCAGCACGGTGCCGCGAGGGGCCTCGCCGATCGCGAGGGTTCCGGTCGACACGCCCTCGGGCGCCTGGACGTCGTACTCGGCGCCGTCGACGGGCGCGTCAGCCTGGTCCAGCACGGGCGCGAGGTCGCGCAGCGCGGAGAAGCGGTAGTCCTCGTCACGCGGGGTCGGCTGCTCGAACGCGTCCACGTCGAAGGACGTGAAGCGCTCGCCGCGCGAGCCCTCGGGGATGACGGCGCCGTCGGTGTGCGCGGCGTCTGCGGTGGCCTGCGAGTGATCGGTGGTGGTCAACCGACACTTCCTTCCATCTGAAGCTCGATGAGGCGGTTGAGCTCGAGCGCGTACTCCATGGGCAGCTCGCGCGCGATGGGCTCGACGAACCCGCGCACGATCATGGCCATGGCCTCGGTCTCGTCCATGCCTCGGGACATGAGGTAGAACAGCTGGTCCTCGGACACCTTCGAGACGGTCGCCTCGTGGCCCATGTGGACGTCGTCCTCGCGGACGTCGACGTAGGGGTAGGTGTCGGAGCGGCTGATCTGGTCGACCAGCAGCGCGTCGCACAGCACGTTGGACTTGGAGCCCTTGGCACCCTCGAGCACCTGCACCAAACCGCGGTACGAGGTGCGTCCGCCGCCACGGGCGACGGACTTCGACACGATCGAGCTCGAGGTGTTGGGGGCGGCGTGCACCATCTTGGCGCCCGCGTCCTGGTGCTGACCCTCGCCGGCGAACGCGATCGACAGCGTCTCGCCGCGTGCGTGCTCGCCCAGCATGAAGATCGCCGGGTACTTCATGGTGACCTTCGAGCCGATGTTGCCGTCGACCCACTCCATGGTGGCGCCCTCGGCCGCGGTCGCACGCTTGGTGACCAGGTTGTACACGTTGTTCGACCAGTTCTGGATGGTCGTGTAGCGCACGCGGGCGTTCTTCTTCACGATGATCTCGACCACGGCGGAGTGCAGCGAGTCGGACGAGTAGATGGGCGCGGTGCAGCCCTCGACGTAGTGCACGTACGAGCCCTCATCCGCGATGATCAGCGTGCGCTCGAACTGGCCCATGTTCTCCGTGTTGATGCGGAAGTAGGCCTGCAGCGGGATCTCGACGTGGACGCCCGGCGGGACGTAGACGAACGAGCCGCCCGACCACACGGACGTGTTGAGCGCGGCGAACTTGTTGTCGCCGGCGGGAATGACGGTGCCGAAGTACTGCTCGAACAGCTCCGGGTACTCGCGCAGGCCGGTGTCGGTGTCGACGAAGATGACGCCCTGCTCCTCCAGGTCCTCACGGATCTGGTGGTAGACCACCTCGGACTCATACTGCGCGGCGACGCCGGCCACGAGGCGCTGCTTCTCCGCCTCCGGGATGCCCAGCTTGTCGTAGGTCGCCTTGATGTCCTCGGGCAGGTCCTCCCAGCTGGTGGCCTGCTTCTCCGTGGAGCGCACGAAGTACTTGATGTTGTCGAAGTCGATGCCGGAGAGGTCGGAGCCCCAGTGAGGCATGGGCTTCTTGTCGAACAGGCGCAGGCCCTTGAGGCGCTGGTTCAGCATCCACTCGGGCTCGTTCTTCAGGGCCGAGATGTTGCGGACGACCTCCTCGGACAGACCGCGCTGCGCGAGCGCTCCTGCCGTGTCGGAGTCGTGCCAGCCGTACTCGTAGCCGCCGATCGACGCGATGATCTCCTCATCGGTCGCCTGAGGGGCGTTGTCGGTGGGGGTGCTCATGGTCATCCTTCCTTGGCGGTCACCGCAGTGACCGGGATGGTCGTGGTGCACACGTGGGCGCCGCCTGCCAGGGTCGACAGGCGCTGGACATGGACGTCGAGGACTCGTGAGAAGGCGCGGGTCTCCGCCTCGCACCATTCGGGGGCTTCCTCGGCGATGGACTGCACGGGACAGTGCCCTTGGCACAGTTGGACGGTGTAGCCACCGGGTCCCGGACGGACCGAAGTAGCGTACCCCTGTTCGGCGAGCGCCTTCGACAGCGCCTCGACCCGCTCCCCCATCGGCGACTCGTCGCCCACGGCGTCGCGCAGGACGTTCTCGAGCTCGGCGGCCTTGGCCTCGACGAACTCGTCGAGCTGGCCGTGCTCACGCATGAAGGCGACCGCGTCGACGGCCACCGAGTTGTACGCGGTCGTCAGCGAGCGCTGGCCATCGGTGGTGGCGACGTAGGACTTGGCGGGACGCCCGCGTCCGCGCACGTGAGTGCCCGGCTGCTCGTGCTCGGTGATGAGGCCGTCATCCCCGAGCGCGCCCAGGTGACGCCGCACGCCCGCCGGGGTCACGCCGAGCTCATCGGCGAGCGTCGTGGCCGTGATCGGACCGGCAGAGGCGATGAGTCCGAGAACGCGGTCGCGCGTCGTGTCAGCACCCATGTTTCGCTCCAAGTGTCCGGGGATTCACCAAGACAACATTGTCGTTGCCGAATTCGTTCCCCGCAAGCAAGGGAAGCCTTACCTGACTGTTGCGTAAATGCCTCCCAGCCACCGCATCGGCCCCCACCACGGACGCGGGCGGGGGCGGCGCCCCGCGGCACCTAGGATTGACGAGTGATCTCCCGTGCGCTCGACGCTGTGGGCCGCCGCGCGCGGCTGCTCCTGTTCGCGAACATCGTCGCCCAGGCAGGCATCATCGTCACGGGCGGCGTGGTTCGCCTCACCGGATCGGGTCTGGGCTGTTCGACGTGGCCGCAGTGCGAGCCCGGCAGCTTTACGCCGGAGTTCCATCCCGAGCAGTGGTTCCATCCCGCCGTCGAGTTCGGCAACCGCCTGCTGACCTTCGTGCTCGTGATCGTCGCGCTCGGCGTGGCGATCGCCGTGTGGCGCACGCGCCCGGATCTGAAGTGGTGGGGACTGGTGCCCGGTCTCGGCGTGATCCTCCAGGCGGTCGTGGGCGGCATCACGGTGCTGGTGAACCTGCACCCTCTCGTGGTCGCTCCCCACCTGCTGCTGTCGACGGCGCTGGTCTGGTACTCGGTGTGGCTCGCGCTCACTCACCGCCGCGCTCCGCGGCGCTCAGGACGGCCGATGCGCTGGCACCTGCGCGCTCTCGTCGCCTTCGTGGTGGCGATCCTCTTCCTGGGGGCGCTCACCACCGGCGCGGGACCGCACTCCGGCGACATCAACGCGACCGAGCGTCTCGCTCTCGACCCCGAGTTCATCTCGCGCCTGCACGCGTTCGCCGTGTGGGGCTTCCTCGCGACGTTCGCCGTGCTGGTGTGGCGCGTGCGCGCGGACCGCTCGGTCGCCGAGCCCGACGAGGTGCGCAAGTCGTGGGTCGTGCTGGGCGCGGTCACGCTCGCGCAGGGACTCATCGGGTACATCCAGTACTTCACCGGGCTTCCGGAGGCCGTTGTCGCCCTCCACCTGGTGGGCATCGGCGTGTTCGCGGCCGCGGCATCGGCCGCCCACTACCTCCTGACGGCGGAGGCGAGGACCGCTCCATGACCGTGACGCTGGAGGACATCGAGCGCGCCGCCGGCGTGCTCGCGGGTGTCGCCCAGCACACGCCCGTCGACCACGCCACGCACCTCAGCGACGCGTTCGGCGCGCCCGTGCTGCTCAAGCTCGAGAACCTGCAGCGCACGGGCTCGTTCAAGCTCCGCGGCGCGTACCACCGCCTCTCGCGCCTCTCGGAAGCCGAGCGTGCGCGCGGCGTCGTGGCCGCATCGGCCGGAAACCACGCCCAGGGCGTGGCGTTCGCCGCCGCGCAGCTGGGCATCGAGGCCACGATCTTCATGCCTCTGGGGGCTCCGGTCCCCAAGCTGCTCGCGACACAGGGCTACGGCGCGACCGTGGTCACGGACGGCGCCACCGTCGAGGAGTGCCTCGAGCTCGCGCTCGCGCACGCCAAGAGCACCGGCGCCGCGATGATCCATCCGTTCGACCACGACGACGTCATCGCCGGCCAGGGCACCGTGGGCCTCGAGATCCTCGAGGACGTGCCCAACGTGCGCACCATCGTGGTCCCCGTCGGGGGCGGCGGGCTGATCGCGGGCATCGCGGTCGCCGCCAAGCAGCGCGCGGCGCGCGAGGGCCGCACCGTGGAGGTCGTGGGCGTGCAGGCGGAGGCGACGGCCGCGTTCCCGCCGTCGCTGGCCGCCGGCGAGGTCACGACGGTCGAGCGCGGCGCCACCATCGCGGACGGCATCGCCGTCGTGCGGCCCGGGGATCGCACCTTTCCCCTGGTGCGGGACCACGTCGACCGCGTGGTCACCGTCGACGAGGACTCGCTGGCGAAGGCCGTGCTGACGGTGCTCGAGCGCTCGAAGCTCGTGGTCGAGCCGGCGGGCGCGGCGGCGGTGGCGGCCATCATGGGCGAGCTGATCGAGCCCGCGGGGCCCACGGTGGCGGTGCTGTCGGGCGGCAACATCGATCCCCTGCTGATGCAGCGGATCATCGCTCAGGGCCTCGTGGCCTCCGGCCGGTACATGACCATGCGCATCCCGCTGCCCGACCGTCCCGGCCAGCTCGCGCAGGTGTCGCTGCTGCTGGCCGACGCCGGCGCGAACGTCATCGAGGTCCTCCACACGCGACACGACCTGGGGCTCACGGTCACGGACGTGGTGCTGCAGGTGTCCGTCGAGACGCGCGGGCCGCGCCACCAGCAGCACGTGCTGGACATGCTGCGTGCGGGCGGCTTCGAGCCTGAGGTCGCGGACGCACCGTAGCCTGCCGCGCGTTCAGCGGACCAGCCGCGTCGCCTCTGGCCTGAGCCACGGCGCATCGGCCTCGCGCAGCGACGCGAAGCCGTCGCGGCGCGCGCGATCGGTCGCGAGCAGTCCCGCGACGGCCGACGACGCGTGGATCCGGCCGTCGAGAACCGCGGCCACCGCATCCTCGAGCGGCACCCAGGCGCCGATCATGTCGCGCTCCTCGTCGGTGCGCTCGTGGCGCTCGTCCTCGGGGACCTCGCCGATGTCGCGCGCGAGGAACACCCGCACGGCCTCGGACACTCCCCCGCCGGACGGGTAGTAGTCCACGAGCGTGTGCCACCGCTCGGCCGTGAGGTCCGCCTCCTCGTGCAGCTCGCGGCGCGCCGCGTCCACCGGGCTCTCGCCCGCCACGTCCAGCAGGCCGGCCGGCGGCTCCCAGCACTCGGCCTCGACCGGGTGACGGTATTGGCGCACCAGGTACACGCGCTCGGACTCGTCGAGCGCGACGATCACGACCGCGCCGGTGTGCCGCACGTAGTCGCGTGTCACGACCCCGGCCTCGCCCAGGTCGACCTGGTCGCTCGCGACGTCCCACACCTTGCCCGCAAAGCGCTCGTGGGTCGCGAGCACGGGCCGTCGGGCGCGCAGATCCGCCAGGTCGTCTGCGGCGCGCTCGTGGTCCACTGCTCAGGCGGTCGCGGGCTGGGCGTCCGCGCCGGCCTCAGCGCTCTCGCGCGCCGCGAGCGCGGCGCCGATGAGCCCCGCGAACAGCGGGTGGGCCTTGGTGGGACGCGACAGGAACTCCGGGTGCGCCTGCGTGGAGATGTAGTACGGGTGCACGTCGCGCGGCAGCTCGACGAACTCGACGAGCTCGAGATCAAGGCGCTTTCGCGCGCCATGGTGCAACTGGGACCGATCACCCAGGAGATGCTCGACGGCTTCGGTGAGCTCACCGCCGGCAACCCCATCGGGACGGTGGTGAACACCCACGCCAACGGCGACCACTGCTACGGCAACGAGCTGGTGTCCCACGCCGAGATCATCCCCACCGAGGCCTGCGCCGAGGAGAT
>NZ_CAJXJX010000080.1 GCF_913055775.1 uncultured Demequina sp.
GTGCGGCCGAAATGGTACCCGACGGCCATGAGGCCAAGCAGGACGGCGATAAGGACCAGCGAGTTCATGGCGGCGGGGTTCCGATTGGCCGGCCGGGACACCGGCGTTTTCGAGTAAGGCGATGCGACAAAAAAAGTCCCGGCGCCGAAGCGCCGGGACCGGGTAGCAGGCTGATTACATGACCAGCTTGGACAAATCGTTCGCCGCCATGCCGGTTTCCTTGCGGGCGGCGTCGGGCAGCGGGATCAGGCCCTTGTCGACGAGGTAGCCGTCCGGACCCCAGGCGCTTTCGCTGGTGAACTCGGCGACATAGCCGTCGATACCGGGTACCACGCCGATGTGGGCGTTTTTCACGTAGAAGTAGAGGGGCCGGGAGATCGGATAGTCCCCGTCGCTGATCGTGTCGAAATCGGGCACGACGCCGTCGACGGCGAGGCCGTCGACCCGGTCGAGGGTCTGCCCGCCATCACGTTCGGCGAGGACGGTATCCCGACCGTGTCCTTCGACGGCGCGGAGATCTCGGACGAGCTCGTGGTCCAGCCCCTGATCGCCGGTGAGGGCGAGGCGCTCGAGCAGGGCCAGACCGCGGTCGTGCACTCCACCGGCTGGCTGTGGGACGGCGAGCAGTTCGACTCGTCGTGGGACCGCGGCGCCCCCGCGTCCTTCACCTTCGCCGCCGGATCGCTGATCGACGGCTGGATCGAGGGGCTCGAGGGCCAGGCCGTGGGCAGCCGCGTGCTCCTGGTGATCCCGCCGGAGCTCGGCTACGGCGAGGACGACACCACCTCGATTCCGGGCGGCTCGACGCTCGTGTTCGTGGTCGACATCCTCGGCGCGTACTGACCCGCACCGCTTGACGCTCTCAGCGCCGGCCGCCCCTCGGGGTGGCCGGCGCTGCTGCGTGCGGCACCCGGCCCGCGCATCGGCCCGTCGTTGGCCCGTCAGTACGAACCGGAAATCCTGCGACACGCCGATCCCGAGGTGCCGAGGGCGTACTCCCGTGGGGTGTCGCGGACGCGAGCGGTTCGCAGTGAAGCGGGTCGGAGGGTGGGAGGGACAGCGCAGGGCCGATGCGGCCGTGAGCTCGGTGGGCCGGCGTCAGTTCGCGTCGGGCTCGGGCTCGGGCTCGGGCTCGGTGACGGGCGCGGGCACGGTTTCGGCGACGCTGGAGCCGTCGGCATCCGGCTTGCCGTCGCCGTCGGCATCCTCGAGCACGTCGTAGGTGCGGCCGGTGTTCTTGGCGATCGCCGTGATGAGCGCGGCGACGGGCAGTGCCATGAACGCGCCCATCGGCCCCGCGATCGCGCCGCCGGCCATCGCGCCTCCGAAGGCCACCGCGCCGTTGAGCTCCATGGTCTTGGACGACAGCCGCGGGCTCAGCAGGTAGTTCTCGATCTGCTGGTAGACCAGCACCCAGCCCAGCAGGATGAGGCCCGGCACGAGGCCCTGCACGGCGATCACCACGAGGATCGGCACGGCCGCGCCGATGTACGTGCCGATGAACGGGATGAAGACGGACACGAATCCCATGAACAGCGCGAGCGGCATGGCGTAGACCAGCGGCAGCCCCACGATGAGCATGACCACGAAGCCGGAGCCGCCGCACACGATCATGAGCAGCAGGCGCGAGTAGAAGTAGCCGCCGGTCTGCTCGATCGAGGTGCGCAGCACCCAGCGGGTCACCTTCTGGCGAGCGGGGGGCATGCGCCGCATGACCGAGCGCGTCAGGCGGGGGAAGTCCGCGGCGAAGTAGAAGGTGAACATCGCCATCGTCAGCACGTCGAAGGCCAGGCCCAGGCCCGAGGTGAGGATGCCGAAGATGTTGTCGCCCCACTGCTGCACCGCGTGGAGGAGCGCCTCGGTGCCGCTCGCTGCGGCCTCGGAGTCGATCAGCTCGCTGCCGAACTGCGCCTCGATCCACTCGTCGAGCTGCTCGTACCAGCCGGCGGCGTTCGAGCTGACGGCCGCGGCGAACTCGACGATCGCGGGGATCATCACGGACACCATGAAGATCAGGAACGCGAGAGCGGCCAGGTAGATGATGCCCACGGCGGCGCCGCGACGCATGCCGAAGCGGCGGTTGAGCGCCTCCACGCCTGGGATGATCGCGAGCGCGAAGAACAGCGAGATCACCAGGAGCGAGATGAGGTGGCGCAGGTCGATGACGATCGCCACGCCGAGCGCGACCAGCAGCCCGACCGCGACGAGCTTCCACAGCGCGGTCCAGACGAAGCGGTTGAGCCAGGCGGGGGCGCTGGTGTCCTCGCGGTCGTCGACCGCCGCCTGGGCCGCGCGCGCGATCTCGGTGGGTGGCGGGTCGGGCACGTGGTCGCTCATGGGGCCATCGTGCCAGCGTCGCGGTCCGTTCGCCGGGGTGCCGCGCGGTCAGGGTGCGAGGAAGACGGAGTGGGACCGCAGCGCGCGCTCGTCGCGTGCACGCGTGCACGTCTCCAGGTGCGACCATGGTGCCGTGGAACGCTCCTTTCGCTCGCACGTGGCCTTCGACGTGCACGAGGCGGCTCGGCTGCACCTGGCGGTCGAGGTCGCCCGTGGCCTGCCCGCGGCCGATGCTCTGGTCGTCGAGGCCAACGGATCTCCCGTCGAGCTCCGCGAGGTGCCCGGCATCGAGGGCACCCGGTGGCGGCTTGCCGACGTCCCCTCCGGACGGCTCGAGATCTCCTACGACGCCACCGTGACCGGTCGCGCCGAGCCGGCGCTCGTCGCGCCGGCGGACGAGATCGACTTCGCGCGGCCCAGCCGCTACTGCGAGTCCGACACCCTCACGCCCTTCGCCGCCGCGGAATTCGCCGGGCTCCAAGGCGCCGCGCTGCTCCGGGCCATCCGGGACTGGGTCGCGGGCCGGCTCGAGTACGACGGCGCCTCGACCGACCCCACGGGCGGCGCCGTCGCGACCCTGCTGCGCGGGCGCGGCGTGTGCCGGGACTACGCGCATCTGGTGGTGGCGATGCTGCGGGCGCTCGACGTGCCGGCTCGCGTGGTCGCGGTCTACGCCCCCGGCCTGTCTCCCATGGACTTCCACGCGGTGGCCGAGGCGCTCATCGACGGCCGCTGGCTGGTGGTGGACGCCACCGGGCTCGCTCCGCGCGCGTCGATGGCCCGCATCGCGACCGGCAGGGACGCCGCAGAGACGGCCTTCGTCTCGACGCTCGACGGCACCGTCGACCTGCTCGAGATGGAGGTGGTCGCGACGGCCGATGCGCTCCCCGAGGAGGACGTCGCCGCGGAGGTCGCGCTCGGGTAGGGCGGGGCCGCTAGACCCAGCTGGGCAGCCACATGTGCAGCTGCCAGTACTCGAACGGGATGGGCATGCCGGTCCAGATGGGCAGGAAGAAGCCTGCAGCGATGAGCACCGCACCCACGTACAGCCCCGCGAACACGGCCCCGGCCGTGGACCACTCGCCACCGAGCCGGTCCGGCTGGGCGATCCGCTTCAGCCCCCACGTGACCAGCAGCACCACGAACGGCGCCATGGCCACGGTGTAGAAGGTGAAGATGGTGCGGTGCGCGAAGGGCAGCCACGGCACCCACGCGGCGAGCACTCCGACGCTCACCGTCAGCGCGGTGAGGTCGCGGTGGCGCACGATCCGCCACAGCGCGTAGACCAGCACCGCGACCCCGAACCACCAGATGAACGGGTGCCCGAGTGCGTGGATCGCGCTCACGCACCGCTCGGCGCCGCAGTCGGCGTCGGGCACGTCCTCGAAGTGGAAGGCGGTGGGCCGGTACTGGAGGGGCCACAGCCACGGGTTGGACTCGTAGTTGTGGGGCGAGTCCAGGTTGCGATGGAACTCGAGCATCTGCTCGTGGTAGTGCACGAGCGAGCGCAGCCCCTCCGGCAGCCAGGTGATCCCCTCGCCGGGGTGGTTCTCCGCCCAGTGGCGACCGTAGGACTCGTCCGAGCGGAACCACGGGATCCACGACGCGAGGTAGACGCCGACGGTGATGACCACGGTCGCCGCCGCGGCCGGCACTGCACGCACCAGGCCGCCCAGGAACCAGCGCTCGACGCCCGCCTCGCGCCGGTCCGCCCAGTCCCAGATCACGGACAGGATCAGGAAGGCCGCCGCGAACCACAGGCCGGACCACTTGACGGTGGCGGATAGCGCGAACGCCACGATCGCGGCCAGCCGCCACCAGCGCAGACCGGTGGCCGGGCCCATGCCCGGCAGCGTGTCGCCGGGCGACAGTCCCTCCTGGGTGCGTGCCGCATCGGCCGCCGCGAGGAGCCTGCGCCGCGTGCGCGCTCTGTCGAGGACGAGCAGCCCCAAGCCGGCGACCACGAAGAAGGTCATGTAGCCGTCGAGCAGCGCCGAGCGCGACAGCACGATGTGCTCGCCCTCGACCGCGAGCAGCGTGCCGGCGACCGCCCCCCACAGGGTCGAGCGGAGCAGGTGTCGGGCGATGAACGCCACCATGATGACGGTCGCGACGCCCAGCACCGCGCCCACGAAGCGCCACCCGAACGGCGTGGGCCCGAAGATTCGCATCCCGACTCCGATCAGCAGCTTGCCGGTCAGCGGGTGGACCACGTAGTCGCCCTCGGTGGACAGCTGGGAGTCGTCGCCGTTCGCGAAGTCCTGGTTCTCGCCGCCCCACTCGCCCTCGTGGCCCAGCGCGATCAGGGACCACGCGCCGCGGGCGTAGAAGACCTCGTCGAAGACCAGCGTGGTCGGGAACCCGAGGCTCACGAAGCGCACGATCGCGGCGAGCAGTCCCACGCCGCCGGCCATGAGCGCCACGCGCCAGCGCCACAGGGTCTCGAGGGTCACAGGGGGAAGCCTAGTTGGGCGCCCCGCCGGCACCCCGGCACCCCTCCCGCGAAATGGATCCATCTCGCTTGCCTCAGCGCCTAGAAGAGCGAAAGGGATCCATTTCGCTCGTGTGAGGGCTTGAGCGAGCGAGAACGCGCCGCCGGGAGGGCCGATGCGGTGGCTGGGTCAGGCGACGGCCTCGGCGGCCGCGCGGGGCAGCCGCACCTCGAGAGTGCAGCACTTGACCCCGCCGCCGCCGGCGCGGAGCTCGGACAGGTCCACGGACACGGGCACGAAGCCGTCTGCGGCCAGCTGGGCGTGGAAGCGGGTTGCTCCCGCCGCGGTGACCACGTGCCGCCCGTCCGAGACCACGTTGAGTGCGAACAGGGCCGCGTCCTCCTCGGACGCCTCGATCGCCTGCGGATAGCGGCGGCGCAGCTCGGCGAGGCCGGCGCCGTCGAACGCGCTCGGCAGGTATGCGATCTGCTCGCTGCCGGGGCGAGCGTCGAGCACCGCGATGGCCGTGTCGAGGTGGTAGTAGTCCTCGCGCACGAGCGTGAGCGGCACGATCTCGCGGTCGAAGACCCGCGCGAGCTCCTCGTGGGACCCGCGCGAGGCGCGGAAGCCCGTGCCGGCGAGGATCGCGTCGCCGATCGCGAGGAAGTCGCCTTCGCCCTCGTTGACCTCGGTCGCCTCGACCACCTCGAGCCCGGCGGCGGCGAACCAGGCCGCGTGGGCGGCGGCCTCGGGTCGCCGCTCCTCATGCGCGAAGCTCGCCGTGTAGGCACGCCCGGCGACGACGAGGCCGCCGTTCGCGGCGAAGACCATGTCCGGAAGGCCGGGCAGGGGCTCGAGCAGCTCCACGCCGAAGCCGAGCGACCGATACGTCGCGACCAGGTCCTCCCATTGCGCGATGGCGAGCGCGGTGTCCGTGGGGCGGGACGGGTCCATCCATGGGTTGATCGCGTAGGCGACCGTGAAGTAGGTCGGCCGGCACATGAGCACCGAGAGCGGGGTGGCGACGCGCGCGGGCGCCGCGGAGGGTGCGGGGACAGTCATGGAACCTCCTCGGTCACCATTGTGGACTGTCGATCGCGCATCTATTCGACTCTCGAGCACATGAATCACGCGCATTCAACGCAATTCGCGTCTGATTCGTGCAAGCGAGGGCTGTTGGGGCATCGCGGCGCCGGTCGCGGGCCACGGGCCGCGCTGTGGGACGCTGGTGCCCATGACTGGACGCATCGTGCTGGCGGCCACGCCCATCGGCAACGCGGACGATGGGTCTCCGCGGCTGCGCGAGGCGCTCGCGACGGCGGACGTCCTGGCCGCGGAGGACACGCGGCGCACCCGCGACCTCGCCCGGCGGATGGGCATCGAGCTGCGCGGCGAGATTCTTGCGGTCCACGACCACAACGAGTCGGAGAGAGCACAGGCTCTGGTGGAGCGAGCCGCGGACGGCGCGACCGTGGTGGTCGTCTCTGATGCGGGCATGCCCACGGTGTCGGATCCCGGCTTCCGCGTGGTCGAGACCGCAGTGGCCGCGGGTGTGCCGGTCACGGTGCTGCCGGGGCCCAGCGCGGTCCTGACGGCGCTTGCCCTGTCCGGACTGCCGACCGACCGCTTCTGCTTCGAGGGCTTCGTGCCGCGCAAGGGCGGTGAACGAGCCCGCGCGTTCGCGGCGCTCGCCGCAGAGCCGCGCACGATGGTGTTCTTCGAGGCGCCGCATCGGCTCGTCGCCACCCTGGAAGCGATGGCCGAGGCGTTCGGCGGCGAACGCCTCGCGGCGGTGGCGCGTGAGCTCACCAAGACCTATGAGGAGACGCGTCGCGGGACCCTGACGGCTCTCGCCGCCTGGGCGCGCGAGTCCGAGCCCCGCGGCGAGATCGTCGTGGTCGTGGGGGGCCGCCCCGCGCAGGAGCCGTCGCTGGACGCGCTGGTCGCCGAGGCGCTCGTGCGAGTCGAGTCCGGCGAGCGCGCGAAGGACGCGGTCGCGGACCTCGCGCAGGCCGGCGGGGTGTCTCGCCGCGAGCTCTACGCTGCGGTGCTCGCGGCCCGCACGGAGAGCGGGGCCGATGCCGAGCGGTGACGCGGCAGCCCATCACGCGCGGCGCCGTCCCCGTGCGATCGCGGCGGTCGCGCTGTCGACGGTGGCGGCCGCGACGATCGGCATCGTCATCGGTTCCGGATTCCTGAGTGGCGGCGGCGATGCGTCGCCGGCAGACGCGCCGGCAGCGGCACCGGCAGCGACGTCGCAGGCCACCCCGTCTCAGGCCACGGAGCCCATCGTCGCTCCCGAGGTCGCGGGCGCTACCGCGGGCCCCCAGGTGTCCGTGTCGCCGTCCCTGGACCTGGACCAGCACTCGATCGACGATCCCGGCTCGATCTGGGTGGTGGTCAACAAGCACCGGCCCCTCGACCCGATCCGGTACGAGCCGGAGGAGCTGGTGTCTGTCGGGTCCGGCACGCAGATGACGCCCGAGGCCGCATCGGCCTTCGGCGCCCTGCGGGAGGCGGCGGCCGATGCGGGGGCCGGGTTCTCGACGAGCACCGCCTACCGCAGCCACGGGTTCCAGGCGGGGCTGCATGCCGACTACGTCGCCAAGTGGGGCGCGGCGCGCGCAGACGACTTCTCGGCGCGGCCGGGCTACTCCGAGCACCAGACGGGCCTCGCCGTGGACGTCTACGAGTCCGCGGCCTGCCGGTTGAAGGCGTGCTTCGCCGACGAGACGGCAGGCCGGTGGCTTGCCGCCCACGCCCACGAGCACGGCTTCATCGTCCGCTACGCCGAGGGAGCCGAGGACATCACGGGCTACCGCTACGAGCCCTGGCACCTGCGCTACGTGGGCGTCGAGCTCGCCGCGTTCATGCGTGAGCAGGGCATCGCGACGCTCGAGGAGGTCTTCGGCGTCGACCCTGCGCCCGACTTCCCGTGACACGGCCGCCCGTTCCCGTGACACGGCCGCCCGGCCACCGCATCGGCGCCGCTTGGCCGGCCGCATCCGGAGCGCCCGGCGATCACTAGGATGGTCGGCATGTCTCGCATCCTCTCCGCAGTCGCCTGGCCGTATGCCAACGGGCCGCGCCACATCGGCCACGTGGCCGGATTCGGCGTGCCCTCGGACGTGTTCAGCCGGTACATGCGCATGGCGGGCGAGGACGTGCTGATGGTGTCGGGCACCGACGAGCACGGCACGCCCATCCTGGTCCAGGCCGAGGGCGAGGGCGTCACCGCGCAGGAGCTCGCCGACCGCTACAACCGCGTGATCGTCGAGGACCTCGTCTCCCTGGGCCTCAGCTACGACCTCTTCACGCGCACCACCACCGGCAACCACTACAAGGTCGCGCAGGCGATGTTCAAGGCCGTGCACTCGAACGGCTACATGATCGAGCAGACCACCACCGGCGCGATCTCGCCGTCGACCGGCCGCACGCTGCCGGACCGCTACATCGAGGGCACCTGCCCCATCTGCGGCTACGACGGCGCCCGCGGCGACCAGTGCGACAACTGCGGCAACCAGCTCGACGCAGCCGAGCTCAAGAACCCGGTCAGCCGCATCAACGGCGAGACTCCCAAGTTCATCGAGACCGAGCACTTCTTCCTGGACCTGCCGGCCCTCGTGGAGCCGCTGTCGCAGTGGCTGGGCGCGCGCCACGGCTGGCGCCCGAACGTGCTGAACTTCTCGCTCAACCTGCTGAACGACGTGCGCCCGCGCGCGATGACGCGCGACATCGACTGGGGCATCCCGGTCCCGCTCGACGGCTGGTCGGACAACCCCAACAAGCGCCTGTACGTGTGGTTCGACGCGGTGATCGGCTATCTGTCCGCGTCGATCGAGTGGGCGCGGCGCGAGGGCGACCCGGACGCGTGGCGCCAGTGGTGGAACGACCCCGAGGCGCTGTCCTACTACTTCATGGGCAAGGACAACATCACCTTCCACTCGCAGATCTGGCCCGGCGAGCTGCTCGCCGCCAACGGTCGCGGCGCGAAGGGCGGCAACCTGTCCGAGTTCGGCGACCTGCAGCTGCCCACCGAAGTGGTGTCGAGCGAGTTCCTCACCATGGAGTCCAGCAAGTTCTCGTCGAGCCGCGGGCACGTCATCTACGTGCGCGACATGCTGTCGCGCTACCAGCCGGACGCGCTGCGCTACTTCATCGCCGTGGCCGGCCCGGAGTCCTCGGACGCGGACTTCACCTGGTCGGAGTTCAAGCGACGCACCAACGACGAGCTCGTCGCCGGCTGGGGCAACCTGGTCAACCGCACGGCGTCGCTGCTCCACAAGAACGTGGGCGAGATCCCGGCGCTGACGGACCTGCAGGACATCGACCGGGCGGCGCTCGCGGCCTCGGAGTCCGCGTTTGGCTCCGTCGGCGAGCTGATCCGGGGCCAGCGCCAGCGCGCCGCGGTGTCGGAGGCCATGCGCGTGGTGGGCGAGGCGAACAAGTACCTTGCGGACACCGCACCCTGGAAGCTGAAGAACGAGGACCCCGAGCGCATGAAGACCGTGCTCGGCGTCGCCGCGCAGCTGGTGGCCGACGCCAATACGCTGCTCGCGCCGTTCCTGCCGCACAGCGCCCAGAAGGTGCACGAGACCCTGGGCGGCGAGGGAACGATCGCCCCCATGCCGCAGCTGAACGAGGTCGAGGACCTCGACCTGCCCGATCGCCACTACCCGGTGATCCAGGGCGATTACTCGGCGGCGCAGGGCACGTGGGGCCGGCGCGCGGTGGTCCCGGGCACGCCCATCGACAAGCCCTCGCCGGTGTTCGTGAAGCTCGACGACGAGATCGTCGAGGCGGAGCTCGATCGCATGCGCTCGGGAGACGAGTGACGGGCAGCCGCCGGTGACCCGCCGAGGTCAGTGGCCGGCGGCGCCGGAGGCGCTGCCGAGCCCCATCGTCGACAACCACTGCCACCTCGAGTACCCGGCGGGCGATGAGCAGCGCTCGGTCGAGGAGCGCCTCGCGGAGGCGGCGTCCGCAGGGGTGACGCGCGTGGTGCAGATCGGCTGCGACGTGGAGTCGGCGCGCTGGACGGCCGATGCGGTGACGCGCTTCCCCGCCATGCTGGGCGGGGTGGCGCTGCACCCCAACGACGCGCCGATGCACGTGGCGGGCACGCACGACACGGGGCTGACGTACGAGGACGCCTTCGCTGAGATCGCCGCGCTGGCGCGCGGCGAGCGCATCCGAGTCGTGGGGGAGACCGGACTCGACTTCTTCCGGACCGGGCCCGAGGGTCGCGACGCGCAGGTGCGGTCCTTCCGCGACCACATCGCGCTGGCCAAGGAGCTGGACCTGCCGCTCCAGATCCACGATCGCGACGCGCACGCCGAGGTGATCGACGTGCTCGAACGGGACGGGGCCCCCGAGCGCACGGTCTTCCACTGCTTCTCGGGCGACGCCGCGATGGCCCGGCTCTGCGTGCATCGTGGCTGGTACCTGAGCTTTGCCGGCACCGTGACGTTCAAGAACGCCGCCCAGCTGCGAGCGGCGGCGGCCGTCACGCCGCCCTCGCTCACGCTGATCGAGACCGACGCGCCGTTCCTCACCCCGCACCCGCATCGGGGGGCGCCCAACGCTCCGGCGCAGGCGGCAACGACCATTCGCGAGGTCGCGCGGGTCCAGGAGGCGGCGCTCGACGACCTCTGCGCGGCCGTGAGGAAGAACTCCGAAGAGCTGTATGGGCCCTGGTAGTCGAGTGACATGTCGCACAACGCGGGGCGAAGTGTGACATTCCGGCTGGATTTTTCGTTGGGCCGTGTGAGATAACAGTTCGGTTACGGACGCCTGGGCGTCCATGCAGAGAGGACCTGAACGAGTGAGCTACCGACGCAGGGCCGCCGCTCCCGGCGGCCGCAGGGACCACCGTGAGCGCGCCGCGACGCGCACGCGCACCACGCGAGTGTTCGCGGGCGGCATCGCGCTGAGCGCCTTCGCCGTCGGATCCTTCGCATCGGTGGGCGTCAACGCGTTCGCGCAGGAGGGGCCGGCCGCGGGCGACAGCCTGGCCGTCGCGACCGAGGTCGAGCCCGTCAGCGCCGCGGCCGCGGACATCCAGGTCGTCACGCGCACGGAGGAGGAGACCATCGAGCACTCCTCGGTCGAGCAGGACGACGCCTCGGAGCTCGAAGGCACCAAGAAGGTCGTCACGGAGGGCGAGGACGGCACCGCGCTCGTCAGCTACACCGTCACGCTGCAGGACGGCGAGGAGGTCGACCGCGAGGGCGGCATCCGCGTCGTGGTCGACGAGCCCGTCGACGAGGTGATCGCGGTGGGCACGAAGAAGGAGCCGGTCCTGCCGGCGATCCCCGCGACCACCAACGCGGGCGCGAACCGCGCGCTGGGCCGCGAGCTCGCCGCGCAGCGCGGCTGGACCGGCGAGCAGTGGGAGTGCCTCAACGCGCTGTTCACCAAGGAGTCCAACTGGCGGCACAACGCTCAGAACCCGTCATCGGGCGCCTACGGCATCCCGCAGTCGCTGCCGGGCTCCAAGATGGCCTCGGTCGCGAGCGACTGGCGCACCAACCCCGCGACCCAGATCACGTGGGGACTGAACTACATCAAGAGCCGCTACGGCACGCCGTGCGGTGCCTGGAGCCACTCGGTCGCACGCGGCTGGTACTGAGTCGGTGACCGAGTTCCTCGGGCCCACCGACATCCGGACTCTCGCGGAGTCCCTCGACACGGCGCCCCACAAGAAGTGGGGCCAGAACTTCGTGGTCGACCCGGGCACGGTGCAGCGCATCGCGCGCATCGCTGGCGTGGGCCCTGACGACCATGTGGTCGAGGTGGGCCCCGGCCTCGGGTCCCTGACCCTCGCGCTGCTCGACGTGGGAGCGGCGGTCACCGCTGTCGAGATCGACCCGACCCTCGCCGCGGCCCTGCCGGAGACCGTGGTGACCCGCGCATCGGCCCATGCCGACCGGCTCCGCGTGATCCAGCAGGACGCGCTCGCCGTGACGTCGCTCGACGTCGCGCCCGACGCCCTCGTGTCCAACCTGCCCTACAACGTGTCGGTGCCCGTGATCCTGCACTTCCTCGAGACCTTCCCGTCGATTCGCCGGGTGCTCGTCATGGTGCAGGCCGAGGTCGCGGACCGGCTCGCGGCGCCTCCAGGATCGCGCACGTACGGCATTCCCTCCGCGAAGGCCGCCTGGTACTGCGACACGCGTGCCGCCGGCGACGTCAAGCGCGCTGTGTTCTGGCCCGTGCCGCGCGTGGACAGCCGCCTCGTGCTGATGGAGCGGCGCGACCCGCCGTTCACTTCCGCGTCTCGCGAGGAGGTGTTCGCGGTCATTGACGCCGCATTCGCGCAGCGGCGCAAGGGGCTGCGGGCCGCGCTGTCGGGGATCGCCGGCTCTGGTGCTGCCTCGGAGGAGGCGCTGCGGGCGGCCGGGATCGAGCCGCTCACCCGGGGCGAGCAGCTCACGGTCGCGGACTTCGCGCGCATCGCGGAGGCGCTCGGCGCGCGCTGACCCCGCGCGTCTGCTCGCGCTGACCTCGGGCGTGTGGCCGCGCGGACCTCGCGCTTCCACCCCCACCGGCCTCAAGGTTCTGGAAGAGTGGGGCCATGACCCGATCCGTGACCGTGCGCGCCCCGGGCAAGGTCAACCTGCAGCTGTCGGTGGGGCCGGTCGACGATGACGGCTACCACCCGCTCGCGACCGTGTTCCAGGCCGTCGACCTGTACGAGACCGTGACGGCGACCCCCCGCGCGGACAGCGACATCACGGTCACGGTGACGGCGGCCCGTGGCTGCTCCGTCGACATCGACGCCGTGCCCACGGACGAGTCCAACATCGCGGTGCGCGCCGCGCTCGAGCTGCGCGAGGACTTCGGCATCGAGGACGGCGTGGACCTCGAGATCGTCAAGGGCGTGCCCGTCGCCGGCGGCATGGCAGGCGGGAGCGCCGATGCTGCGGCGGCCCTGCTCGCGTGCTCAGAAGCGTGGGACCTGGGTGCCGCACGCTCGCAGCTGGACGTGATCGCCGCGCGTCTGGGAGCCGACGTGCCGTTCATCCTTCACGGACACACCGCGGTGGGGCTGGGACGCGGCGACCAGATCACGCCGGCGATGACCCGCGGCGAGTACCACTGGGTGCTCGCGACGCAGGAGCGGGGC
>NZ_CAJXJX010000081.1 GCF_913055775.1 uncultured Demequina sp.
AGGACTACACCTACCACCTGGTCGAGGGCGAGGAGCTGTCGCTGGGTGCCCACATGCTCGAGGTGTCGCCGTCGCTGTCGAGTGCCAAGGCACGTCTCGAGGTGCACCCGCTCGGCATTGGCGGCAAGGAGGACCCGGTGCGCCTGGTCTTCACCGCCGATGCGGGCCCGGCGATGGTGGTCGCGCTGTCTGACATCCGCGAGCGCTTCCGCATGGTCGCCGCGGAGGTCGAGAACGTCGAACTGCCGGCGCCCATGCCGAACCTGCCCGTGGGGCACGCGGTGTGGAAGTCGAAGCCCGACTTCGCCACGGCGACCACGGCCTGGATGGCCGCGGGAGCTGCCCACCACACCGCGATGTCGACCCAGACCTCGATGACCACGTGGCGCGACTTCGCGCGCATGACGGGGGTCGAGCTGGTGTCCATCGACGAGACCACGACCATCGATGACGTCGAGCGCGATCTCGCGCTGGGCGCCGTGTACTGGCGCGGGAGGCACTAGTCAGCGGGGCACGCAGCCCGTCTGCGCGCCCGTCCACGACTCCGATCACCCTCGCGCCACCGCGATCCGCGGTGGCTCTGAGTCGCGCCTTCGTGCAAGCGTTTAGCATCCGATCTACCAGGCATTTTAAAGGTCACGAAAACCCTGTCAATTTGTGGCCGTTCCGTTACCAACGCGAATTGACAAGCAGTGTTCTCGTTAACATTATTGAAGGGCCCCTGCAGTCCGCGACACTCGCGGAGTGCCTCTCAAGGAGGAGAAACCATGGCGAAGAAGTTCCTCGCGGCAGTTGCCGCGGCAGGAATGGCAATCACCCTTGCCGCGTGCAGCGGCGGCGGTGCGGGCGACGACGGTTCAACCGACGACGCGACCGGCGGTGGCGGCGACACGATGACCGAGGGTGGTCTCGTGGGTGTCGCGATGCCCACGCAGACCTCGGAGCGTTGGATCGCTGACGGCGAGGCCGTCGAGGCTGGACTGATGGAGCTCGGCTACGAGGTCGACCTGCAGTTCGCGAACGACGACATCCCGATCCAGACCCAGCAGATCGACCAGATGATCACCAACGGCGCCGAGGCGCTGATCATCGCGGCGATCGACGGCACCGCGCTCTCGGCTCAGCTCGAGGCGGCCGCAGCTGCTGGCATCCCGGTCATCTCGTACGACCGCCTGATCCGCGACTCGGAGAACGTCGACTTCTACGTGACGTTCGACAACTACAACGTGGGTGTCCAGCAGGCCACCTCGCTCCTGGTGGGCCTGGGTCTGCTGAACGAGGACGGTTCCGAGGGCGACGCCACCGGTCCGTTCAACGTCGAGCTCTTCGCGGGCTCGCTGGACGACAACAACGCCCACTTCTTCTACGCGGGCGCGATCGACACCCTGCAGCCGTACTTCGACGACGGCACGCTGGTGGTCCCGTCGGGTCAGACCGACATCGAGCAGACCAACATCCTGCGCTGGCAGCAGGAGACCGCGCAGAAGCGCATGGAGGACCTGCTCACGTCCACCTACACCGGCACGGACCTCGAGCTGCACGGCGTGCTCTCGCCGTACGACGGTCTGTCGCGCGGCATCATCACCGCCCTGCAGAACGCCGGCTTCGCGGCCACCGTGTCCGAGGGTTTCCCGGTCGTGACCGGCCAGGACGCTGAGATCGCCTCGGTGAAGCTCATCGCTGACGACGTTCAGTTCGCGACGATCTTCAAGGACACCCGCAAGCTGGCCGCCCAGGCAGTCACCGCGACGGACGCCTACCTCTCCGGTGGCGAGCCCGAGGCGAACGACACCGAGACCTACGACAACGGCGTGAAGGTTGTGCCGTCGTACCTCCTCGAGTCGGACATCGTCTACGCGGGCAACATCCAGGAGCTGCTGGTGGACTCCGGCTACTGGAGCGAGTCCGAGGTCGCATCGGGCGTCGCGGAGTAACGTGACGTTCAGCCTCTGAGTACCGCGGCGCCGGTCCACCACCGGGCCGGCGCCGCGGCTCACTCGCGTCATCAATGGAGAGGACCGATGGCCAACAACATCCTGGAGATGCGCAAGATCTCCAAGAGCTTCCCCGGCGTGAAGGCGCTCTCGGACGTGGAACTCCACGTCCAGGAGGGCGAGATCCACGCCATCTGCGGTGAGAACGGCGCCGGCAAGTCGACGCTCATGAAGGTGCTGTCCGGGGTCTACCCGTACGGCCACTACGAGGGCGAGATCCACTACGACGGGTCCGAAGCCAAGTTCCACAGCATCAACGACTCCGAGCACGCGGGCGTGGTGATCATCCACCAGGAGCTCGCACTCGTCCCGCACCTCACGGTCGCGGAGAACATCTTCCTGGGCAACGAGCGCCGCGCGAAGACCGGTCTGATCGACTGGAACCGTGCCAATCACGAGGCGCTCGACCTCATGGAGCAGGTGGGCCTGCACGAGAACCCGGTGACCCCCGTGGGTCAGCTGGGTGTCGGCAAGCAGCAGCTCATCGAGATCGCCAAGGCCCTGTCGAAGGACGTGCGCCTGCTGATCCTCGACGAGCCCACAGCCGCGCTGAACGACTCCGATTCCGCGCACCTGCTCGGCCTGCTGCGCAGGCTCAAGGAGCGCGGCATCACGTCGATCATGATCTCGCACAAGCTCAACGAGATCGAGTCGATCGCGGACCGGACGACGATCATCCGCGACGGCAAGACCATCGAGACCATCGACATGTCAGAGCCGGAGTCCACCCAGGACCGCATCATCCGCGGCATGGTGGGTCGTGACCTCGAGCACCGCTATCCCGAGCGCATCGATCACACGATCGGCGAGGAGCTGCTGCGCGTCGAGGACTGGACGGTCGAGCACCCGACCCAGCCGGGCCGCATCGTCGTCGACGGCGCGAGCTTCAACGTCCGCGCGGGCGAGGTCGTCGGCATCGCCGGCCTCATGGGCGCCGGCCGCACCGAGCTGGCGATGAGCCTGTTCGGCCGCACCTACGGGCGCAACGCGACCGGCAAGGTCTTCAAGCACGGCGAGGAGATCCACACCCGGTCGGTGTCCGAGGCGATTCACAATGGCATCGCGTACGCGACCGAGGATCGCAAGCGCTACGGGCTCAACCTCATCGAGGACGTCCGTCGCAATATCTCGGCGGCGGCCCTGTTCAAGCTCTCGAAGCGCGGCCTGGTGGACGGCAACGAGGAGCTCAAGGTCGCGGAGGAGTACCGCGGCTCGATGAACATCAAGACCCCGTCCGTCCTGCAGTACGCCGGCAACCTGTCCGGCGGTAATCAGCAGAAGGTCGTGCTGAGCAAGTGGATGTACACGGACGCGGACGTGATGATCCTGGACGAGCCCACGCGAGGCATCGACGTGGGCGCGAAGTTCGAGATCTACACGATCGTGAACAAGCTGGCCGCTGAGGGCAAGGGCGTGGTGATCATCTCGTCCGAGCTTCCTGAGCTGCTGGGCACCTGCGACCGCATCTACACCCTGGCCTTCGGCCGCATCACTGGCGTCATGGACGTCAAGGAGGCGACGCCCGAGGCACTCATGACACTGATGACCCAAGAGCGAGACAACACGCCCGGCGAGGACGCGGGCGCTGAGGAGAATGACCGATGACCGGCATTGCGAACGTGCGCGAACTGCTGACGCGCAACCTCCGCCAGAGCGGAATCTTCATCGCCTTCGTGGCGATCGTGGCCCTGTTCACGATCCTCACGGACGGCACCCTGCTGAGTCCCACGAACCTCACGAACATCGTGCTCCAGTACTCGTACATCCTGGTGCTGGCCATCGGCATGGTGATCGTGATCATCGGCGGGCACATCGACCTGTCGGTCGGATCGGTCGCCGCGCTCGCCGGCGCGGTATCCGCGGTGATCGTCATCAAGGGCGGGGCGCCGTGGTGGGTGGGCGTGCTCGCCGGCATCGGCGTGGGTCTCGCCGCAGGAGCGTGGCAGGGCTTCTGGGTCGCGTTCGTGGGCATCCCCGCGTTCATCACGACCCTCGCCGGCATGCTCCTGTTCCGCGGTCTCACCTTCCGCACCCTGGACAACATCTCGCTGTCGCCGTTCCCGTCCGAGTACGCGCAGATCGCGACGGGCTTCCAGAACGGGCTGTTGGGCGGGCCAGGCTATGACGTCTTCACCCTGGTCGTCTTCGCGATCGCCGTCGTCGCCTATGTGATCTCGCAGATCCGGGCCCGCCGTGCCGCGATCGCGTACAAGCAGACCGTGGGCGCGACGCCGCTGTTCATCGTCAAGCTCGTCGCCGTCGCCGCCGTCGTGATGTGGTTCGCGTGGCAGCTCGCCAACTACCGCGGTCTGCCGAACGTGCTGATCATCCTCGCGGTGCTGATCATCGTCTACACGGTCATCACGACCCGCACGGTGTTCGGCCGCCACGTCTACGCGATCGGTGGCAACCTCACGGCCGCGACGCTGTCCGGTGTCAAGGTCAAGTGGGTCAACTTCGGCATCATGCTGAACATGGGCCTGCTGGCCGGTGTCGCGGGAGTCATCTTCTCGTCGCGCACCAACGGCGCCCAGCCCGCAGCCGGCAACCTCTTCGAGCTGGACGCGATTGCCGCGTCCTTCATCGGTGGAGCCGCAGTGACCGGTGGTGTGGGACGCGTGGGCGGCGCGATCGTCGGTGGTCTGATCATGGCCGTCATGTCCAACGGCATGCAGCTCATGGGTGTCGAGCAGTCGATCCAGCAGGTCGTCAAGGGCCTGGTGCTGCTGCTCGCCGTGGCATTCGACGTTTACAACAAGCGTCGGGCAGGGGCTCGTTGACCAGCTGAGCACCCGCGGTCCGGGGGCCGTCCCACGTCGCCAGACGAGGGGTGGCCCCCGAACTGTGCGAGGAAGGTGCCGCGTCAGGCGTCGCGGCGCGGCTCGGACTGCTCGTCGGGGCCATCGGAGTCTGTGGGCTCCTCGCCCGTCTCACCGGCCTCCGCCACAGGAGCATCGTCCGCAGCCGCCTCGGCATCGGCGCTCTCCACGGCGTCCTGCTCCGCCTTGGCCTCCCGCTCCTGCTTGAGCCCGCCGTACAGGCGCCACCCGAAGTACGCGACCGCGGTGAACAGCGCGAGGTAGAAGAACGCGTTGGCAAGGGGCGAGGCGGCGTCGCCGGAGGACGCAAGGAGACTCATGTCTCCATCATCCCATCGCGCTACGGCAGGGCGACCCCCGTCGCCCGTTCGAGCGCCGCGACTAGCTCGGCCCGCGCATCGGCGTCCTTGACGATCGGGTTGGGCTCGTGGACCTCGCGACGCTTGACGTACTGCCCGGACGTGGTCGCGACCGGGTCATCGGACGTCGCGAGCCACACCTGCGTCTCCGCGCCCAGCTCGACGGGGTCCCACGCGTCGGGGCCGCCCAGCTGAGTCTTGATCCAGCCCGGGTCGACGGCGCTGACGATGGCCTCCGGGTGGCGCGCGGCGAGCTCGAACGCGAGCATCGAGTCGTGCAGCTTCGAGTCCGAGTAGGCCTGCATGCCGTTCCACTCGCGAGATGTCCACTGCAGGTCCTCGGGCGTCCACGCGCCGTCCGCTTCGAGGCCGCTGGTCAGGTAGATCATCCGCGGCGCGGGTGGCATCAGCGC
This sequence comes from uncultured Demequina sp., assembly GCF_913055775.1. Lineage (GTDB taxonomy): Bacteria > Actinomycetota > Actinomycetes > Actinomycetales > Demequinaceae > Demequina. The sequence continues at coordinate 5,586 of NZ_CAJXJX010000081.1, forward strand.
GGTGAGCACGTACGGCCCTGCGACGTTGATCTGGAACAGGCGTTCCAGACCGTCAGCGGTCATGACCGCCGCGGGCGTGCCGCCGCCCACGCCGGCGTTGTGGATGATGACGTCATAGGGTCCCTGCTCGTTCGCGGCCGATGCGAGGGCTCGGGTGTCCTCGAGGCTCGCCAGGTCTCCGGTCACCACAGCGGTCGCGGTGGGGTTGGCCTGCAGGGTCGCGTCGACGCGCGACTGGTCGCGCGCGTGCAGGACCACCTCGTGGCCGAGGTCGAGGAGCTGACGCGCGCATTCGGCGCCGATGCCCTGGCTGGATCCGGTGATGAAGATGCGTGCCATGGGCACCACCCTAGGCGCTCGGGAGGGCCTCGCCGGTGATGTCCTCGAGGCGAGCGACCACGGCCGCGCGCTGAGCCGGGTCCACGCTGGCCGGGTGGACGTGCTCGGCGGCGCGGCGGTGCACGAAGGCGCCCGAGCCGAGCGCGAGCGGATCGTCGGCGGTCGCCATCCACACCGGGGTGTCGGCGCCCTCGGCGACGGGGATCGCGGCGTTCGGGCCCCCCATCGCGGTCTGGACCCACCCGGGGTGGACCACGTTGATCGCGGCCTCCGGAACGCGCGCGGCGAACTCGAAGACCCACATCTGGAACAGCAGCTTGGAGTCCGAGTACGCCGGCAGGCCCGGCCACGGATCGCCCTCCCACGCCCGCGCCCGCCACTCGAGGTCGTCGAGCCGCACCTCGCCCTGCCGGTGCGCGTCGGAGCCGATGAAGACCATGCGCGCCGACAGCGGCATCAGGCACGTCAGCAGGTAGGGACCGATGACGTTGATCTGCAGCATCTGCTCGTGGCCGTCGACAGTGTCGCGCCTGGCGGGCTGGTCGGGGCCCAGCCCCACGTTGTGGATCACCGCGTCGAAGGGGCCGGCCGCACGGGCCTGGGAAGCGAGCTCCCGCACCGAGGCCAGCGACGCGAAGTCCCCGACCACCGCGCCAGTGGCGCCGGGCGCCTGGGCGAGTGCCGCATCGGCCCTCTCGGGGGAGCGGCCGTGCACGGTGACGTGGTGACCCAGGGCGATGAGTGCGCGTGCGGTCCCAGCGCCGATGCCCTGCGCGGATCCGGTGACGAGGATGCGTGCCATGCCTCCACCGTAGGGCCCAAGGCCGAGGCCGCACTCCACCGGAACGGCACACAACGCCCAGAGAAGTACGGCCTCGACAGCCCCAGCGTACGCGTCAGTAGCATGGGCGCATCGGACGTCAGTCCCGCGTCCGCGAAACGTTCCGTGAACACCCCGCCACGAACAGGAGTCCCCATGCCGATCGCCGACGAACTGATCGAGAACAACGCCGCGTACGCGACCGACTACACGCCCGACCGCCCGCTGCCCCCGCGCCGCGAGCTCGCCGTCGTGGCCTGCATGGACTCGCGCCTGGACGTGTTCGCGCTGCTGGGCCTCGAGGTGGGCGACGCGCACATCATGCGAAACGCCGGCGGCGTCATCACGGACGACATGATCCGTTCGCTCGTGATCTCTCAGCGCAAGCTGGGCACGCGCGAGATCATCCTCATCCACCACACCGACTGCGGTGCGCTGACGTTCACGGACGACGAGCTGCGCAACCAGCTGCTCGACGAGACCGGCCTCAAGCCCACCTGGAGCCCGGAGTCCTTCCGCGACCTCGACGCGGACCTGCGCCAGTCGATCGAGCGCCTGCGCCGCAACCCGTTCCTCGTGGACTCATCGCAGGTGCGCGGCTTCGTGTTCGACGTCCACTCGGGGCTGCTGCGCGAGGTCGTGTAGCGCCTGCCGTTGGTGGTGCGCCTGGGTTACCGTAGAAGACCCAGGCAGGGAGGTGCCTCATGTGGTGGAAGTTCTTCCAGGCGGTGCGCAGCGGCGAGTACAAGCTGGCGCCCATGACGTGGATCACGGCCATCGGCGCGTTGCTGTACACGATCTGGCCGGTCGACCTGATCCCTGACTGGATCTTCGGCCCTCTCGGGTTCGTCGATGACCTGGGCCTGTGGGGCGTGTTCGTCATGCTCGCCACGCGCGAGAAGAACCAGTGGGAGCTGCAGTTCACGACGGACACGCACGTCGTGGATGTGACGCCGGAGTCGCCCGCGCGCTGACGGCGCAGCACCGCAGCGCGGAATAGCGCGGGGCGCGCGAGCGTCGCACCTCATGGAGGTGCACCATGCCCGACATCGACAGTCATGACTTCTCCGGCCTCACGGCCATCTTCGTCAACTGCACCCTGAAGCCCAGCCCGGCGCTCAGCCACACGCAGGGCCTCATGGAGGACTCCATCCGGATCATGGAGGACCAGGGCGTCACGGTCGACCAGATCCGCCTCGCCGACTTCGACGTGCCACCTGGCGTGTATCCGGACATGCGTGAGGATGTCCCGGGCGGGAACCAGGATGCGGACGACTGGCCCGAGCTCGCCAAGCGCATCCTCGCCGCAGACATCCTCGTGATCGGCACGCCGCTGTGGCTGGGCGAGAAGTCGTCGATCGCGACCCGGCTGATCGAGCGTCTGTACGGCCTGTCCGGCGAGACCAACGACCGCGGCCAGTTCCTGTACTACGGCCGCACGGGTGGGGTCCTCGTCACCGGCAACGAGGACGGCGTCAAGCATGCAGCCATGAACATCCTCTACTCGCTGCAGCACCTGGGATACGTGATCCCGCCGAATGCGGACGCCGGCTGGATCGGCGCGATCGGACCCGGCCCGTCCTATCTCGACGAGGGCTCCGGCGGGCCCGAGACCGAGTTCACTCAGCGCAACCTCACCTTCATGACGTGGAACCTCATGCACACGGCCGCGTGGCTGAAGGCCAGCGGCGGCTTCCCCGCCGGCGGTAACTCGAGCGAGGCGTGGAACGACGGCGAGAGATTCGGCCACCCCAACCCCGAATACCGGTGACGGAGCGCCGATGCGGTCTCGGGTCCCGCACGAAAGGTGCCCTTTGTACGCAAATGGGCGTCCGCATCGGCTAGAAAGCCTCTAGTGCCAGGGGTGACGGCGAACTAGCCTGCAGGGATGGCCGAGTTCAGGATCGCGCGCCGAGGCGCCGTGACGTACGTCGGCATGCGGGTCAGTGCGACCATGGCGACGCTCTCTCGGGACGTGGGGCGGGGCTTCACCGAACTGGATCGCTACGTCGCGCAGCGGGGGATCGACACCACCGCCGCGTCGCTGATCCGCTATCGCGACGTTCCCGCTGACGGGTCCTTCACCGTCGAGGTCGGCGTGGAATGGCTGGGCCGGGGAGACGTGCCGCGGGTGCGCGAGCCGTTCATCGTGGACGAGTTGCCCGCGGGCCACTTCGCGGTCGCGAGCCAGCGAGGCCCCTACGCCTGGATCGGCGGGCTGACGCACGAGCTCATGACCTGGGGCGACGAGCGGGGGATGGACTACGCCCTCGAGCCCGGCGATGGCGGCCCAGACCACTGGGACTGCCGGTACGAGTGGTACCCGGAGCAGCCCGCCGAGGGGCCCTACGGCGCTCACGGTCCGGTCGAGGTGTGCCTGCTGCTGCGCGCGTGAGCCACGGGGCGCAGGCGGGCTAGGTTGGGGCCATGGGCGAGCACGCGATCGATCTCAACGCTGACCTGGGCGAGGGCTTCGGGCGGTGGACGCTCACGGACGACGCCGGCCTGCTGGTGTCGGTCACGAGTGCCAACGTCGCGTGCGGCTTCCACGCGGGCGACCCGGCGACCATGCGGCGCGTGTGCGAGGACGCCGTCGCTCGCGGCGTGGCGATCGGCGCGCAGGTCTCGTACAGCGACCTCGCTGGCTTCGGACGGCGTGCGATGGAGGTGCCTCCCGCGGAGCTCGCGGCGGAGGTGGCGTACCAGATAGGCGCGCTGCAGGTCTTCGCGGCCGCCGCGGGCGGCGAGGTGGCGTACGTCAAGCCTCACGGCGCGCTGTACAACCGGGTGGTGGGGGACCGCAGCCAGGCCGATGCGGTGGTGGCGGGAGTGCGCCTCGCCTCGGACGCCGGTGGTCGGGAGCTCCCGTTGCTGGGTCTGCCGGGAGCCGTGGTTCTCGACGCCGCCCGCGCGGCCGGGCTGCCGACGGTCACCGAGGCCTTCGCGGACCGCGCGTACACCGCCGACGGCACGCTGGTCCCGCGCGGCGACGAGGGAGCGGTCATCAGTGACCGGGACGCCGTGGTCGAACGCGCCGTGGCGATCGCGACCGGCGCGCCGGTGCGCGCCATCGATGGCTCGGAGCTGGTGCTGGTCGCTCAGTCGCTGTGCGTGCACGGGGACACCCCCGGTGCGGTCGCGCTCGCGGGCACGGTGCGCGCCGCTCTGGCCGACGCCGGTGTCGAGGTGCGCGCCTCATGGCCACGGCCGTAGCTCACGTGCGGCGCGCGGGCGCCCACGCGCTGCTCATCGAGGCCGCGAGCGCGGCCGATGTCGCGAGCATCGCGGCGCACGTCCGCGCGATCAGCGCCGCGGAGGGGTGGGCAGCGGCGGACGTGGTCCCGGCGGCGCGCACGGTGCTGGTGGACGGCGTCGAGGGCGTCGAGCTCGACGCGCTGGCTCGCAGCGTGGAGGCCTGGGACGTCGCCCCGCTCGCCGCGGATGCCGGACCGCTGGTCGAGCTTCCCGTGGTGTTCGACGGCGAGGACCTGGGCGACGTCGCGGACCTGTGGGAGGTCGCGCCCGACGCCGTGGTGGCGCGGGTGACGGGGCTCGAGCTGCGGGTGGCGTTCTGCGGCTTCGCCCCGGGCTTCGGCTACCTCACGGGGCTTCCGGAAGCGCTTGCGGTGCCCCGCCGGGCGACGCCTCGCACCCGCGTGCCCGCCGGGGCCGTCGGGCTCGCCGGGCCGTACGCCGGGGTGTACCCGCGATCGTCGCCGGGAGGGTGGCAGCTCGTGGGCCGGCTCGCGGACGACGCCCCGCAGTTGTGGGACGTCGACCGCGATGCGCCGGCCCTGCTGGCGCCGGGCACGCGAGTGCGGTTCGTGGAGGCGGGGCTCGGCTCGCCCGAGTCCCCTGCCCGGCCATCGGTCGCGGTGCGCGCCGAGACCGGCCCGCGCGCCGAGCCGGGCCTGCGCGCCGAGCCGGGCCTGCGCGCCGAGCGAGCGGGCGCGTTGGCGACGGTCCAGGACCTGGGCAGGGCGGGGCTGGCCCACCTGGGGGTGCCGCGCTCCGGCGCGGCCGACGCCGATGCGCACGCCCGCGCGAACGCCCTCGTGGGCAACGGCCCAGAGCTCGCCACGATCGAGACGACCGCGACCGGGGGCGCGTTCCGTGCGCTCGCGGATCTGGTGGTGGCCGTGGCCGGGGCGCGGTGCCCGGTGTGGGTGGGAGACGTGCCGGCGCCGTTCGGCTCACCCGTGCGGCTGCGCGCGGGTCAGGTGATCGACCTCGGTCCCCCGGAGCGGGGGCTCCGCTCGTATGTGGCGGTGCGCGGCGGGATCGACGCGGAGCCGATGCTCGGCAGCCGTGCGACCGATCTGCTGTCGGGGCTCGGGCCCGCGCCGCTGCGCGACGGCGACGAGGTGTCGGTCGGCAGCGCCCCGCCGCTGGACGATGCCGGGTTCGCGCGCGTGCGGGCGCTCGCGGACCGTCCGCCGTACGCGGTGCGCGCGGGTGCCTCCGACGCGGCTGACGCAGCGGACGCGCCAGCGGAGACCGTGCTGGCCGTCGTGCCCGGCCCGCACCTGGAGTGGTTCGGCGAGCGGGCCCTCGACACCTGGTGGTCGGAGCGCTACACCGTGACGGCTGAGTCGAACCGGGTGGGGCTGCGACTGGACGGCGCGCCGCTCGAGCGCGCGAGCACGGGCGAACTCGCCTCGGCCGGCATGGTGCTGGGGGCGGTGCAGGTGCCGCCGTCGGGCGAGCCCGTGGTCTTCCTCGCGGACCACCCGACCACGGGCGGCTACCCGGTGATCGGCGTGGTCGACGCCGCGGGCGTCGCGCGTGCCGCGCAGCTGCGTCCGGGCGACACGGTGCGCTTCCGCGTCGAGGGTGCTGGCGACACGGAATCGGAGTGACGCCTCGGTAGGCACCTCCGGTGGACACCCCCGACGGATGAACGTTAACATTGTGCCCATGACTGATCTCGACGAAGCGATCTCCGCCAACACGGAAGCCATCCAGCAGGTGCGCGAAGATGTCGCCACCCTCCATGCGGAACTGGTCCGCTACAACCTCATTGTGTGGACCGGCGGCAACGTCTCCGGCCGCGTCCCGGGCACCGACCTGTTCGTCATCAAGCCGTCAGGCGTGAGCTACGACGACCTCGCCCCGGAGAACATGATCCTCTGCGACCTCGACGGCAACGCCATCCCCGGCCAGCCCGGCTCCGAGCGCAGCCCGTCCTCCGACACGGCCGCGCATGCCTACGTCTACCGCCACATGCCTGAGGTGGGCGGTGTGGTGCACACGCACTCGACCTACGGCGTCGCGTGGGCGGCCAGGGGCGAGGAGATCCCCTGCGTCATCACCGCCATGGCGGACGAGTTCGGCGGCCCCATCCCGGTGGGGCCCTTCGCGATCATCGGCGACGACTCGATCGGCCGGGGCATCGTCGAGACGCTCCGCGGCCACCGCTCGCGCGGCGTGCTCATGCAGAACCACGGCCCGTTCACCATCGGCTCGTCCGCGAAGGACGCCGTGAAGGCCGCGGTGATGCTCGAGGACGTCGCCCGCACCGTCCACATCGCGAAGCAGGGCGGTGACCTCATCCCGATCCCTCAGGAGTCGATCGACGCGCTGTTCGCCCGCTACCAGAACGTCTACGGCCAGTCCACGGACGACCGCCGCGACGGCGAGGCCTTCTGATGGCCGCGGGCCTCAGCAGCGCCGATGCCGTGGTCGCCGGTCGCACGGCCCTGGGGATCGAGTTGGGCTCGACCCGCATCAAGGCCTGCCTGATCGACGCGGAGGACGCGACGGTCCTCGCCGTCGGCTCGCACGCGTGGGAGAACGAGTATGTCGACGGCGTGTGGACGTACGACCTCGACGACGTGTGGTCCGGGCTCCGGGCCGCCTACGCTGCCCTCGCCGCCGACGTGCGCGCCCGCCACGGCGTGGCCCTCGACACCGTCGGCTCGATCGGCGTGTCCGCGATGATGCACGGCTACCTCGCCTTCGACGCCGCCGGCGAGCTCCTCACGCCGTTCCGCACGTGGCGGAACACCTCCACGGGCGCGGCGGCTGCCGAGCTC
>NZ_CAJXJX010000082.1 GCF_913055775.1 uncultured Demequina sp.
CGCGGCCCGCCCGGCCCCTCAATCGCGTCGACTCGCACGTGCAGGCCGAGGGTCTCGCGCACCGCCAGTGCGACGTTCTCCGCGTGGGCGCTGCCGGTGAACCGGGACGCGAGGGCGGCGTTGTCGAAGGCCAGGGTCAGCACCCCTGCCTCGACCCCGGCGACCTGGGCGCTCTGGCTCACCATCGACCAGGTGACGCGACGCCGCTCGAGTGTGCCGAGCACCTCGGGCCACCGACGCCGGACGAGTTCGGCGTCCTCGGCGCCGCTGGCGACGTCCCCAGTCGGCGCGCGTACCGGCTCGGGCGCGGCCTCGGGCTCGGGCGTCGCCTGCGGGGCCGATGCGTCGCGGGCCCGTTGGGCGCCTTCGGCGGGCGAGGTGGGGGCGCCGGCAGCCGGAGCTGACGGAGCAGTCGCGCCCGGACCCGCGCTCGGGGCGGGGGCGGCGGACGGCACGGCACCGGTCGCGGCCGCGACCAGCCGCGCGCACAGGAGCTCGAGATGAAGCCGCGGCGAGGTCGCGCCCACCATGTGGGTGAGCGCGTCGTTCACCAGGTCACCGGCCTGGGACGCGCGAGCGAGCCCGAGCCTGCGCGCCTGGTCCTTCATGCGGTCCAGCTGGTCTGCGGGCACCTCGCCCAGCGCGCGCACGCCGTCCGGGCCCGCGGTGGCGAGCAGGATCAGGTCGCGGAGCCGCTCGAGCAGGTCCTCGACGAACCGGCGGGGCTCGTGGCCGGTGCCGATCACGCGTCCTACGACGTCGAACAGCGACGCACCGTCGCCCACGGCGATCGCGTCGACGGCGTCATCCAGCAGCGTCGCGTCCGTGAACCCCAGCAGGGCGATCGCTCGCTCGTACGTCACCCCAGCCGCGTCCGAGCCGGCCATGAGCTGGTCGAGCACCGACAGCGAGTCGCGCACCGACCCGCCCCCAGCGCGCACCACGAGGGGCAGCACGCCGGACTCGACCTCGACCGACTCGGCCTCGCACAGCGTGCCCAGGTAGTCCGTCAGCACCGCCGGGGGCACCAGCCGGAACGGGTAGTGGTGGGTGCGCGAGCGAATGGTGCCGATGACCTTCTCCGGCTCCGTGGTCGCGAAGATGAAGCGGATGTGGGGAGGCGGCTCCTCCACCAGCTTGAGCAGCGCGTTGAAGCCCTGCGGCGTCACCATGTGCGCCTCATCGAGGATGAAGATCTTGTACCGGTCGCGCGCCGGGGCGAAGGCCGCCCGCTCGCGCAGCTCGCGAGCGTCGTCGACGCCGTTGTGCGACGCGGCGTCGATCTCGACCACGTCCACCGATCCGGCTCCACCACGCGCGAGCTCGGCGCAGGACTGGCACTCGCCGCACGGGGTGTCCGTGGGCCCCTGCTCACAGTTGAGGCAGCGCGCGAGGATGCGTGCCGAGGTGGTCTTGCCGCACCCGCGCGGCCCCGAGAACAGGTACGCGTGGTTGACCCGGTCCGCGCGCAGCGCCTGCATCAGGGGGGCGGTGACGTGCTCCTGCCCCACGACGTCGGCGAAGGAGTCCGGGCGGTAGCGGCGGTACAGGGCGGTGCTCACGGCACTGAGCCTAACCGCACGGGGTGACACGCGCATCGGCCCTCCACAGGGGGCCCCGGGCATGAGAGGACCCCCCACGCACCCGACAGAGCCCGCTTACCCTTGCTGCATTCCTGCCCTGGGGGAGTTGGGCGAGATATCGCCACGTGAGGGGTCGCCGTCAAGTCTACCGGCACCCGCGATTTCGGAAGTACGGCCATGCTCGGGTACCATCTTGGGGCTTGGAGGATTCGCCTAGTGGCCTATGGCGCACGCTTGGAAAGCGTGTTGGGTGCAAGCCCTCAGGGGTTCGAATCCCCTATCCTCCGCCAAGAGTGACGTCACCGCATGCACGTGGGGGATTCAGTGGACCAAGCGCAGACCAGCGGCGATGTGAAGCGCCGCAAGGCCAAGCGCCGTCACCGTCGCGAACGCCAGATCATGGTCTTCGGTGTGATCATCATCGCCGTGGGCGCCGTCGCGTTCGCGGCCAGCGCGATCTACCGCGGCGAGGTCGAGGGTCCCTTCTCCGCCGAGTTCAACTCCCCCGCGCCGGACCTCGCCGAGATCGACCTGGTGTGCCCGCCCGCCGGCGCGGACCCCGTGCCGACGGATCAGATCGTCGTCCGCATCAACAACGGCGCGGGCACGCAGGGGCTTGCCGGCTCGGTCTCGCAGACCCTCGAGGGTCGCGGCTTCGTGACGGTGGGCGCGGTCAACTGGTCGCGCTCGTACGACGGCACGGTGCAGATCCTGTTCGGCGAGGAGGGCGTCGCCCACGCGTACACGCTCGCGCGCCAGTTCGAGGACGCCGAGCTGGTGCTCGACAACCGCGGCGACATCACGCTGGACCTGATCCTCGGCGAGGAGTTCGCCGCGTCGCCGGCCCTGCGCGAGCCGCTCGCCCCCGAACTCGACACCAGCCTCCCGCTGACCGCGGATGGTGAGTGCCGCCCCGCGGGGCTCGTGGTCGCTCAGCCCGCGCCGCGCACCCTGCCCGAGAATCCGCTCGCCGAGGCGAGCCCGGAGCCGGAGAGCGACGAGGGCTGAGCCCTCGACGGAGAGCCGATGCGCGCATCGGCCCCCGTACGCCAGGCACCCCTCTCAGGTGGTGAGGGTGCCGTGGAAGGCCGTCCACGACTCGGGCGCGAGCCGCAACGAGACCGTGCCGTCGCCGTGCTCGGCGGGCAGCGCGTCCACCATGCCGTAGGCCTCGGCCTCCTCCTGGGTCTCGCGCGCACCGTCGTGATCCGCCAGGACTGCAGTGCCGCCGTCGATGCGCACGCCGGCCCCGGGGTGGCGCAGAGTCACGATCTGCTCGTGGGCTGTGCGGTTGGTGACGAACAGCGCGAGCGCTCCGGTCGCCGGGTCCACTGAGGCCGCCGCCGTGACCGCCGGGACGTCGCCGTGACGCTCGGTCGTGATGGTCTCCGCGTCGACCTGGAGGTTGAGAGTCTCGCCCGTCGCGAGACGTGCGGCCGTCGCGAACGGGTGGAACGTGGTCTGCTTCCACGCGGCGCCGCCAGGCTCGGTCATGATGGGCGCGATCACATTCACGAGCTGCGCCAGGCACCCGATCGAGATGCGGTCCACGTGGTTGAGCAGGGTGATCATCAGGTCGCCCACGACCACGGCGTCCAGGCCGCTGTAGTGGTCCTCGATGATGCGCGGCGCGTCGCGCTGGATGGGAAGGTTCTTCTCGCCCACGAACCGGGACTCGAGGTACCAGACGTTCCACTCGTCGAACGAGATCGTGATCCGCTTGTCCGAACGGCGCTCCGCCGCGATCGAGTCCGCGCTCGCAACCACGCGCTCGACGAACCGGTCCATCGCGGTCCCGGAACCGAGGAAGGACGCGCGGTCGCCGTTCAGCTCCTCGTAGTACGCGTGCATCGAGATGTGGTCGACCACGTCGAACGTGTGCGACAGCACCGTGCGCTCCCACGCGCCGAACGTGTCCATGTACATCGACGACGAGCCGCACGCGACGAGTTCGATGGTGGGATCCACGAGCTTCATGGCCTTGCCGGTCTCCGCTGCCAGGCGGCCGTACTCCTCTGCGGTCTTGTGGCCGATCTGCCACGGCCCGTCCATCTCGTTGCCCAGGCACCACAGCTTCACGCCGTAGGGCTCCTCGCGGCCGTTCGCGATGCGCAGGTCCGACCAGTGCGTGCCGCCCTCGCCGTTGCAGTAGTCCAGCAGGGCGACCGCCTCCGCCACGCCGCGCGTGCCGAGGTTCACGGCCATCATGGGCTCGAGTCCCTCGCGCTCGCAGTACTGCAGGAACTCGTCCGTGCCGATGGTGTTGGGCTCGATGGTGCGCCATGCGAGGTCGAGGAACGGCCTGCGCTGCTCGACCGGGCCCACTGCGTCCTCCCACACGTAGTTGGACACGAAGTTTCCGCCCGGGTAGCGGACCAGTGTCACCCCGAGCTCGTCCGCGAGGTCCGCGACGTCGCGGCGGAAGCCGTGCTCGTCCGCGGTGGGGTGGTCCGGCTCGTAGACGCCGGTGTAGACGCACCGGCCCAGGTGCTCGACGAACGAGCCGAACAGTCGCCTGTCGATCGGGCCGATGCGGAAGTCGGGGTGCAGCGTGATGGTGGTCATGTCTCTCCTTGGATGGTGGAGGGCCGATGCTGTGGCCGGGTGGGTCAGGTAGGTATCACTGTCCGTCGAGTTCGGTCTCGGTCCAGGCGACGGGCCAGCCGTCGGCGGTCCACGCGAGTTCGCGGATGTCGAGGCGGAAGTCCCCGCCCAGGCTGCCGTCGTAGAAGTGCAGGCCCAGGTGGTTCTTCGATACGGACTGCCCGCCCGGGCCGATCATGCCGCCGCGAGTCGCGAGCACGACGTCGCCGCCGTTGTAGCGCATGTCGTTGCCGAGGCTGTCGACGTACGGGCCCGTGACCGACTCCGAGCGGCCGACCGCGATCGAGTAGGTCGACTCCGTTCCTGAGCAGCACTTGTCGCGCGACACGAACAGGTAGTACCAGCCGTCGCGCTCGATCACGTGCGGCGCCTCGATCGCGTTGAGCGAGTCGTTGCGGGTGGCGAGCACCTGTGGCTCCGTCCCGGCCGCGGCTGTGCCAGACGGCCACTCGAGCTCGATCATCTGGATGCCACCCCAGAACGAGCCGAAGGCCATCCACGGAGTGCCGTCAGCGTCCTCGACGATGCCGGGGTCGATCGCGTTGTAATGGGTCTCACCCGGCGCGGACCGCCACACCTCTCCCTGATCGGTCCAGCCGTAGTCGGGGTCGTCCACGTCGAGTGTGGGCGACGTCATGAGGCCGATCAGCGAGCGATTCGAGCCGAAGGTGGACGCCGAGTAGTACAGGTACCAGGTGCCATCGTGCTCGTAGAGCTCCGGCGCCCAGAAGTTCTCGACGCCGGGCACCACCTCGTAGACCCACTCCGGTCGGGTCTGCGCGTCCCAAGCGGTGCCCACCATCTCCCAGGTCTGTCCTTGGTCCGTGGACCTTCGGATCTGGGGCGCGCCCAGGCCCACGCGGACGTCCCCCGTCGAGTAGACGTACCAGTCCTCGCCCTCGTCGCCCACGACCAGCGCAGGATCGTGCGTCCGGATCTCTCCAGTGACGTCGATGCGGTTCGCGGCGGGGTCGCCGCCGGCCCAGGGCGACCACCACACGAGGCCCGCGGCGAGCACCGCGAGCCCTGCGCCCGCCGCCGCGAGACCGACCCATCGGGGCGTGCGGGCCTCGGGGCCCGCATCGGCGGTCGCCACCTCGTCGTCACCCACCATGGCCTCCCCATCCTGCCGTGCCATCAGCGGCCCAGCCGCACGACGTTCCACGACACCGCGGGCAGCGTCACGGTCAGGGACTCGCCATCGGTGCTCGCAGTGCCATTGTCGACAGGAGTCACCGAGGCATCGTCGTCGACGCTGGCCTGCCAGGTGTGATCCGGGTTCGACAGGCTGGTCGCGCCCACGACGCGCAGGCCGGGGAAGCCGCGCAGGTCCACGGTGAGGCCCAGCTCCTGGTCCAGCGAGCGGTTCACGGCGAAGACCACGACCTCGCCGGTCTCCTCGTCCTGCGTCGCGACAGCATCCAGCACGGGCACGTCGCCGAACCTCGCGGTCTCGTACAGCGGCGACTGCACCTCGACTCGGAGCACCTCGCCGGAGGCGAGCTGCGATGCCTGCGCGAACGGGAAGAACGTCGTCTGCCGCCACGACCGCCCACCGGGCTCGGTCATGATCGGTGCGATCACGTTGACGAGCTGCGCGAGCGATGCCGAGTGCACGCGGTCGGTGTTGCGCAGCAGCGAGATCAGCAGGCTGCCCACCACCACGGCGTCCGCGACGTTGTACGTGTCCTCGAGGAGCACCGGCGCCACGGGCCAATCCTTGCCCGTGGGCGGCTGAGACTCGGCGCGCTTCTGGTACCAGACGTTCCATTCGTCGAAGGAGATGTGGACGCGCTTGCCCACCTTCTTGTGGGCGCGCACCAGGTCGGCGGCCGCGACCACGGACTCCACGAAGTGGTCCATGTCGACGGCGGACGCCAGGAAGGAGCCCAGGTCGCCGTCCTCCTCCCAGTAGTAGGCGTGGGCGGAGATGTAGTCGACGTGCTCGTAGGTGTGGCCCAGCACGGTACGCTCCCACTCGCCGAACGTGGGCATCACCACGCCCGACGAGCCGCACGCGACAAGTTCCAGGTCGGGGTCGATCATGCGCATCGCGCGGGCCGTCTCCGCGGCCAGTCGGCCGTACTCGTCGGCGGTCTTGGAGCCGATCTGCCACGGCCCGTCCATCTCGTTGCCGAGGCACCACATGCGGATGTCGTAGGCCTCGGCCGCGCCGTTCGCGCGGCGCTGGTCGGACCAGTAGGTGCCGGCGTCGACGTTGCAGTACTCGAGCAGGTCGAGCGCCTCCTGGACTCCGCGGGTGCCGAGGTTGACCGCCATCATGGCCTCGGTGCCGGCCTTGGCGGACCACCGCATGAACTCGTCGACGCCCACGGTGTTGGGGTCCGTCGAGTGCCACGCGAGGTCCAGCCGCCGGGGCCGGTCCGCGACCGGCCCGATGCCGTCCTCCCACCGGTAGCCCGACACGAAGTTTCCGCCGGGGTAGCGGATGGTGGAGATGCCCAGCTCGCGCGTGAGGTCGATGACATCGCCGCGGAAGCCGTCCTCATCCGCGGTGGGAGCCTCGGGGTCGTAGATGCCCGTGTAAACGCAGCGGCCCAGGTGCTCGACGAACGAGCCGAACGTGCGCCGGCGCACGGGGCCGATGCGGAACGCGGGGTCGAGAGACAGGGAGGCGTGGATCATCGGTGGTCCTTTCGAGACGCGGCGGTGTCGAGCGCGACCCATGCGACGCCGTGCGCGGGCACGGTCGCGGCGAGGTCGCCTTGCTCGATCGAGGTGGTCTGGCCTGGCCAGAGGTCGGTCATGGAGGCTTCGTGGGCACCGGTGCCGAGGATCGAGGCGAGCGCGATGCGGGCATCGCGCGGGCTGTCGCCGGTCCAGAAGACCGCCGCGTACGTGCGTCCCGGCTGGTCCGTGGCGAGTGCGGACCAGACGACCAGCTCACCGCCATCCGCCGGCTCGCGCAGCAGCTCGCGGTTGTCGCGCGAGTGCCGGAGAACCTTGGCGACGTGGGGATTGGACAGGCGTGCGAGCGTGGCGTCGTCGGTGCTGGGCAGGTCGCCGCCGACCATCAGCGGCGAGCGGCCCATCGTCCACAGCGTGAGCAGGGTGCGCTGCTCGTCGGGCGTGAGGCGTGAGTCCCGCGGGTCGCCCCGCTCGGCGCGGATGCCGATGCGGCCCAGCGGCAGCATGTCCGCGTCCGCCCAGCCGCCCTCCCGCTGGAACGGCGCCCATCGGGCCAGGCGCGCGAACTGGGCGTAGACGTCCTCCCAGCGGTCCCACAGGTCGTCTGAGATGCGCCACATCTGGGCGTGATCCCGCAGATGGGGGAGGTGCTGGGTCGACAGGTGCGTCCCGGGCGACAGTGACAGCGTGATGCCCCGCCCACTGCGCTCGATTGCGAGGGCGTAGGCGGCGATCTCGCGGTCGAAGTACGGAGCCTGCATGTCGTCGGCCTTGATGAAGTCGACTCCCCAGGAGGCGAATTGCGCGACCTGGGCGTCGTAATAGGCCTGCGCACCCGGGTGGTCGTGGTTCAGCCCGTAGTTGTCCGGGTTCCACCGGCACACGTGCTCGAGGTCGGCCACGTCGCGGGCGGTCCACGCGGTGCCGAGGATCGGCAGGTCTCGTTCCACAGCGAGGCGCGGGATCCCGCGCATGATGTGGATCCCGAACTTCAGCCCCAGCTCGTGAACCGCGGCCGCGAGCGGAGCGAAGCCCCGGCCTCCCACGGACGAGGGGAAGCGCTCGGGCGCGGGGGTCTGCCGGCCGTAGGGGTCGAGTTCCAGGGGGGCGTCGGCGTTGTAGCCGTGAGCCCGTGCGGTGGGGTCGTACCAGGCGATGTCCACCACCACGGTGTCCCAGCCGTGCGGGAGCAGGTGCTCGGCCATGACGCCGGCGTTCGCGAGGACCTCGGCCTCGGTCACGGTGGTGCCAAAGCAGTCCCAGCTGTTCCACCCCATGGGGGGAGTGTGCGCGCGCATCGTCGGGCGGCCTCCATATCTACAACGTTGTAAGCAAATGGTGCCGAAAGAGAGCCGTTTTCGTCAAGACGTGACTTGAAATCGGACATTCTGCCCGTCCCGCAGCTGGAGTCTCGCAACCGGAGTGGGGGCGGTTGTTGTGGTCGCTGCATGATCTCAGGCGTCAATACCCCAGGTAAAACGGTCAAAGTCTTGACTGTCTCCGTTTCGTAACCTTTTCCTGCTTGACCGTGCCGCGAGATCTGTGTCACAGTTCCATCGTTGTAAAGAGGTTGGCGCAGGGTCAGCCTCAGAGCCTGGGGTCAAGGGAGACCAGCCGCGAACCGCGGCGGCGGATGCCGCCGTGTCGTGCGGACACACTGGACCTCACTCATCAACGATGATCAGAGAGGCAGGCAGATGCGCAAGAAGGGGATGGCGGCCGCAGCCGTCACGGTGGCAGGAGCCCTCCTGCTCGCCGCATGCAGTTCCGATGGCTCGAGCGGTGGCGACGCAAGCGAGGAGCCTGACACCTCGGGCGGCGACGCTCCCAATGAGCTCACGTTCATGTTCCGCGGCGGCGAGTACGACAAGCTCGCGTACGAGACCGCGATCGCGGCGTTCGAGGAGGAGACTGGCGCGGACGTGACCATGATCATCACCGATGCTGACCAGTACGCGACCAAGCTGCAGGCGGCGATCGCGGGCAATCAGGTTCCCGATGTCTTCTACGTCGAGCCTGGCCGCATCCAGGGCTACGTCTACGCGAACGTCCTCGCGGACCTCACGGAGTACGTCGACCAGTCGGTGATCGACAACATCTGGGACTTCGGCGTGGACGCGTACCGCTTCAACGTCGAGACCGGCGAGCGCGGCCTCGACGGCGACCCGTTCTTCGCGCTTCCCAAGGATGTGGGCCCGTTCGGCTTCGGCTACAACACGGTCATGTTCGAGGAGATGGGCCTCGAGGCGCCGTCGCCTGACGAGCCCATGACCTTCGCGGAGTTCACGGACCTCGCCAAGCAGCTGACCGTCGACAAGGACGGCGACGGCGAACTCGACCAGTGGGGCACCGGCCTCAACGTGGTCTGGAACTCGCAGGCCTTCGTGTGGGGCGCCGGCGCGGACTGGATCTCCGAGGACCAGAAGACCGTCACGGTCGACACCCCGGAGTTCGCTGAGGCGCTGCAGTGGTTCGCGGACCTGGGCCTCGTGGAGGGCGTCACCCCGTCCGCCGAGCAGGCGCAGACGCTGGACACCTACCAGCGCTGGATGGCCGGAGAGATCGGCTTCTTCCCGGTTGCGCCGTGGGACATCGGCACCTACAACCAGGTGGCCGCCGACAACCCCGACACGTTCGGCTACGACGTGATCCCCTACCCCGTCGCCAACGCAGGTGACGACTGGGCAACGTGGCTCGGCTCGCTCGGCATCGCGGTGTCGGAGAACTCGAAGAACAAGGAGCTCGCGGCTCAGCTCGCGACCTACCTGTCGACGGACCTCGAGGCGCAGAAGATCCTCGCGGAGAACAAGGTGCAGATCCCGAACCTGATCGACTACGCGACGGGCGAGTGGCTCGAGACCGACGCCCTGGCTGCCGGTTGGCCGGCCAACACCAAGGCGTTCGTGGAGATCGCGCAGGAGAAGGGTCGCCCGCTGCCGGGCACCTGGACCTACACCCCGGAGTGGTACGACAACTTCTGGGTGGGCATCGAGTCCGTGGTCGACACGGGCGACCAGACCGCGGCGGACTACGTCGCCGGCAAGCAGACTGAGATGCAGATGCTCCTCGACCAGTCATGGGTCTCGGCCGACCAGGCCAAGGCGCAGGGCTAGCGAGCACAGCTTGCGGGGGCCGGTGCCTTGAGCCGGCCCCCGCAACCCCTCAGGAAGGACAGATCCGTGGCGATCGATGTCGACACCACCTCCGGCGCGTGGACCAAGCAGCGCCGGAAGGCCTCGCAGAAGGCCAACCGCAAGCTCCATCGCAAGGAATACACCTGGGCGGCGATCTTCATGGCGGCGCCCGTCATCGGGTGGCTGGCCTTCCTGCTCTTCCCGCTGGGCTTCTCCGTCTACGCGTCGTTCACCAACTGGAACGGCCTGGGGGCGATGAGCTGGATCGGCCTCGACAACTACGTCAGGCTGGTCAACGACCCGTACTTCTGGAAGGCGCTGTGGAACACCGTCTTCTACATGATCGGCATCCCGATCGGCCTGGCGCTGTCGCTGCTGCTGGCGCTCGCACTGGCGCGCAGGATCCCCGGGCGCACGTTCTTCCGCACCGTCTACTACATCCCGGTGATCTCTTCGCTCGCGGCCATCGCGATCCTGTGGCAGTGGGCGTACAACGGCGACTTCGGACTGGTCAACCAGTTCCTCGCGATCTTCGGCATCGAGGGCCCCAATTGGCTCATGGACCCCACGTGGTCCAAGCCGGCACTTATCATCATGGCGATCTGGAAGGGCCTGGGGTACTCGACCATCCTGTACCTCGCCGCGGTCCAGGCGGTGCCGCGCTCCCTCTATGAGGCGGCGGCGCTCGACGGCGCCAACGCGTGGCAGCGCTTCCGCACCATCACGCTGCCGATGGTTCGTCCGGTGACCTTCTTCCTCGTGGTCACCAACATCATCGCGGGCTCGATGATCTTCACCGAGATCAACATCATGACGCCCACCGGCGGCCCCAACTGGTCCACCGCGTCGCTCGTTTGGTACATCTGGAATCAGGCCTTCCGGAACCTGTCGATGGGCTACGCCACGTCGATGGCCCTGGTTCTGGGAATCCTGGTGCTCATCGTGACGGTGATCCAGTTCCGCCTCAACCGCCGCAACGACTTCTCGATTGAGTGAGCCCAGGAGATCCATCATGAGCATCACCTCCAACCCCGCATCCGCCAGGATGGCGACCACGACGAACACTCTGGCTCGCAAGGACCGCACGATCCCGACGTTCAACCGCAATCCGTTCGCGGCGCGCAGCGGATCCGAGGAGAACAAGGCCGTCAACTGGGTCCTGTTCGCCGTCCTGTCCCTGGGCGCGATCTTCATGGCCGCGCCACTGCTGTGGATGGTGTCCACGTCCCTCAAGACCACCGAGGCCGTGTACGCGCTGCCCCCGGAGTGGATCCCCGACCCGTTCGTGTGGAGCAACTACGTCCGCGTCTTCGATGACACCTTCGTGCTGTCGGGCATCAAGAACTCTCTCATCGTCGCGTTGTCGGTGACGATCGTGGGCTCGGTGTTCTCCTCGCTTGCGGCCTTCGCGCTCGCGAAGATGCGGCTGCCCGGCAAGAACATCATCTTCATCGTCCTGCTGTCGGGGATGATGGTGCCCTTCCCGACGCTGATGATCCCGCAGTTCGTCATGTTCGCGAAGATCGGCTGGGTCGACACCCTGCTGCCGCTGATCGTGCCTGTCATCCTCGGCAACGTCATCATGATCTTCTTCCTGCGCCAGTACCTGCACAACGTGCCCGACGGTCTGGTGGAGGCCGCGAAGATCGACGGCGCGAGCTACCTCAGGATCTTCTGGACCATCATCCTGCCGCTCATCCGGCCGGCCATCGCGGCGCAGTTCATCCTGTGGTTCATGTTCGTCTGGAACGACTACCTCGCGCCGATCATCTACCTGAACTCGCCCGAGAAGCAGACGCTGCAGGTGGTCATCGCGAACATGAACGTGCAGTACGCGACTCAGCGCGACTACCCGCTGATCATGACCGCATCGGTCATCTCGGTGCTGCCCATCCTGGTGGTCTTCCTCATCTTCCAGCGTCAGATCATCGAGTCCGTCGCCCTCACCGGATCCAAGGTGTGAGATGACGAGCATCGAGCCGGCCCCGCGCGCAGCGATGGGGACCGGGCAGCCCGTGCCCGTCGAGATCCGCGACTGGGGCGCGCGCAACGCCCACGACCCCACTGCGGTGCGCGATGAGGACGGCACGTACTGGCTGTTCTCGACGGACGCGAACGCTGATGGTCCGCTCCCGGGCGCGGGCGCCCAGGTGCGGCGCTCGGAGGATCTCGTGACCTGGGAGTTCGACGGCTGGGCGCTCGACGGCGTCCCGGCGCCCGCCCGGGCGTGGAGCGGCGCGGACGGCCTGTGGGCCCCCGACGTCGTGCGCGTCGCCACTGCGGACGGCCCCCGCTGGCGCATGTACTACTCCGCCTCGTCCTTCGGCTCCCGCACCTCCGCGATCGGTCTCGCAGAAGCGGTGAACCCGCGCGGACCGTGGACCGACCGCGGCATCGTGGTCGCGACCCAGCACGACCGCGACGGCCACAACGCGATCGACGCGCAGCTGGTGATCGACGGCGACCGCCACCATCTGCTCTACGGCTCGTTCTTCGGCGGGCTCCACATGCTCGAGATCGACCCCGGGTCGGGCTTCGCGCTCGACGCTCCCGCACCGGGCGCTC
>NZ_CAJXJX010000083.1 GCF_913055775.1 uncultured Demequina sp.
CCGCTCCACCGAGCAGCAGCAGCGTCCAGATCCAGAACGTCGTGGGGCGGCCCATGGAGTCGGGTTGGACAGAGTTGCCAAGCGCCCAGACCACGCCGCCGAACGCGCAGATCACGCCGCCGATGACGAGCGCCTGCATCTTGTACGAGTAGACGTTCTTGCCGAGCGAGCGCACGGCGTCCTCGTCCTCGCGGATGCCCTTGAGCACGCGGCCCCACGGGCTGCGAGCGAGCTGCCAGAAGGTGAACGCGAAGAGCGCGACCAGCAGCCACGCGACCACGCGGAGCCACCAGCTCGACGACAGCGTGCCGTGATACGTCCAGAACAGGATCGTGATGTTCTCGTTCGGGAACGGGCTGAGGGCCTCGAAGGTGAACTTGAACTCGTTGCCGCGGATGCCGGTCGAGCCGCCGGTCAGCGGCTGCAGGCTCTGCGAGCGCCCGAGATAGCGCACCAGCTCGGCCGCGGCAATCGTGGCGATGGCGAGGTAGTCGCCTCTCAGCTTCAGCGTGGGCCAGCCGAGGATCACCGCGAACGTCGCCGCTGCGGCGCACGCGACGATGATCGCGAGCCAGATCGGTGCACCGTTCTGCGTCGTGATCGCGTAGCCGTACATGCCGACGAGCATGAAGCCGGCGACGCCCATGTTGAGCAGGCCGGTGAGGCCGAAGTGGAAGTTGAGGCCAATCGCGGCGATGGCGAACGCGGCCGTGGTGGGCGCGAAGACCTCCGCAAGAGCATCGAGCAGGATTTCCATGGTGTCAGCCCACCCTCTCCGCGCGTCCGAGGATTCCTTGTGGTCTCAGCAGCAGCACCAGGATGAGAATCGCGAGCGCTACCGCGTACTTGAGGTCGGTGCCGATCCACAGTGTCGACATCTCGACGGAGATGCCGACGACGAGCGATCCGACGAGCGCTCCAAAGGCCTGTCCCAGCCCGCCCAGCGTGACGGCCGCGAACATGAGCAGCAGCAGTCGTGCACCGACGTCGAACGCGGTGCCCGAGTCGTACAGGGCCAGCAGGATGCCGCCGACGGCGGCCAGGCCGGTCGCCATCACCCAGACGAGCCGCACCACGCCGTCGACGCGGATTCCCGAGGCCGATGCGAGGGCCGGGTTGTCGGACACGGCACGAGTCGCGCGCCCGAGCCGAGTGCGGAGCAGGAAGTAGCCGACGCCGGCGAGGCACAGCAGCGAGATCACGACCGACAGCAGGGTGATCTGGCCGATGTCGAACACGCCCATGTCGATGCGCTCGTCCGAGATGATCGTCAGGCGCACGCGCTGAGCGCCGAACCACCACTGGATGAAGTTCAGCATCGCCAGCGACAGGCCGATCGATACGATCATCTGCTGGACGATCGTGACCTTGCGGCGCCGCAGCGGCGACCACAGGAACTTGTCCTGGATCCAACCGGTGCCGGCGCAGAGCGCGATCGCGACTATCGCCGAGGGGATCAGTGGCCAGCCGATCGTGAAGCTCACCGGGATCAGCGGGAGGGAGACCTCCTGCTGCGTGGTGAAGAAGTAGGTGAGCAGCGCGCCCAGGGTGACTTGCTCTCCGTGCGCGAAGTTGCTCAGCCCCGTGGTGCCGTAGATCAGGGACACGCCCACGGACGCCAGTGCGAGCAGAAGCCCGAAGACGATGCCATTCACCAGCGTCTGCACCACCCGGTTGGAACCGGGGCTGGTCGCGGCGGTGGTGTCGATCGGTTCGGCCTCGGTGGGTGCGATGCTCGTGGCTGCCGCAGCCGCGTCGGTGGGCGCGGCGATGGCCGCGACCTCCGAGGTCGCCGCGACCGCGCTGGAGCCCAGCAGGGACATCGCGGTGACGGCGCCGGCAGCGAGGACGAGCACGATCAGCGCGCGCAGGACGGCGCGTCGGTCGATTGTCTTCGTCAAGATCCCCTCCAGATCAGGAATGTCCCTCAACATACGGCATTCATGTTTCGGTCATGTCTCGGGACGCGGCCGGATTGCACAAGTCAGTCGTGCTGTCGCCACCAGCCGGTCGGAATTGTCCACAATGCGCACGTCGTACGTCGCAATCGTGCGTCCGCGGTGCAGCGCGGTGGCCGTGCCGCGCACGGTTCCGTCGCGCATGGCACGGTGGTGCGTGATGCTCAGGTCGACGCCGACGGCGATCTCCTCGGCCTGGGCGTGCGCCATGGCCGCGAACGAGCCGAGCGTCTCCGCGAACGCTGCGGACGCGCCGCCGTGGAGCAGGCCATACGGCTGGGTGTTGCCCTCGACTGGCATCGATCCGGTCGTCTTCTCCGCCGAGACGTGATCGACGACGATGCCCATGCGGGTGATCAGGGTCCCGTCCACGAGACTGTCCAGCGCCTCTTCATCGATGTCCGCCATGGAGGACAGCGTGCCACAGCTCTGTCGGTGTCGGTGGGACCGGATAGGTTGACAGGGTGAGTGACAAGGACCGCCCCACCCTGCTGCTGATCGACGGACTCTCGATGGCGTTCCGCGCCTTCTTCGGGCTTCCCGTGGAGAACTTCGCGACGTCGACGGGGGTGTCGACCAACGCGGTGTACGGCTTCACGACCATGCTTGCGACCCTCATGCGCGAGCACGCTCCCACGCACGTCGCCGTCGCGTTCGACCTCCCGGGCGGCACGTTCCGCACAGAGCGTCTGCCGTCCTACAAGGGCACGCGCGACGAGACTCCGCCCGAATTCGAGCCGCAGGTGCCCCTGATCCGTGAGGTGCTGGACGCCATGGGGGTCGCCGCCGTCGACAAGGAGCGCTTCGAGGCCGACGACCTGCTGGCGACGTACGCGCGCCTGGGCCGCGAGGCGGGGATGCGGGTCCTCGTGGTCTCGGGCGACCGCGACACCATTCAGCTCGTCACGGAGGATGTGACCCTGCTGTACCCGCGCAAGGGCGTGTCGGACCTCGTGCACTTCACTCCCGCGGCGGTGGAGGAGAAGTACGGCGTGCGACCCGAGCAGTACCCGGACCTCGCCGCGCTCGTGGGGGAGACCAGCGACAACCTTCCCGGTGTGCCGGGCGTGGGGCCCAAGACCGCCGCCAAGTGGATCGGCATCTACGGCGGCCTGTCCGAGATCCTCGAGAGCGCAGATGACGTCCCCGGGAAGGCCGGCCAGAGCCTCCGTGACCACGTGGATCAGGTGCGGCTCAATCGCGAGCTGAATCACCTCCTCACGGATCTCGAGGTGCCGCTGAGCGTCCACGATCTCGAGTACACGGGGGCGGACGCCGCCGCGATCCACCAGGTGTGCGACGCTCTGCAGTTCCGCACGCTGCGCGACCGCCTGCTGCCCTTCGCCGCCGGCGACTCCACCGCGGACGCTCCGGATGCGCCCGACGAGGTCGAGGTCGTCACCGACGGCGCCGTGGCGGCGGTCACCGCACTCCGCGGGCCCGTGGCGCTTCACGTCGACGGACGGACAGGCGCGGATGCCGATGCCTGGGCGATCGGGGTCGCGACCGCAGACGCCGCCTGGGGCATCGACCTCGGAGCGCTCGACGCCGCCGCCGAGAAGTCCCTGAGCGCATGGCTCGAGGACGCCGAGGTGGAGAAGTCCCTGCACGCCGCCAAGGACGCGTGGCACGCGCTCGCATCGCGCGGAATCGACCTCAAGGGGACGGCTCGCGACACCCAGATCGCCGCGTTCCTGGTCAACGCGGATCAACGCGGCTTCGATCTGGCGTCGGTGCTTCAGCGCTATCTCGGCGTGACGCTCGACGGGGGAGCAGGCGGAGACGAGCTCGATCTCGGACTCGAGTCGTCCGCCGCGCACGCGTCCGGCATTGCCGCGGCGCACGTGGCAGCCCTGTCCGCCGAGCTGGACGCGGAACTGGACCGGCGAGGCATGACCGATCTCTACCGCGACGTCGAGATTCCCCTGGTCGGCGTGCTCGCCCGCATGGAGCACGCGGGCATCGCCATCGACGGCGAGGCGCTCGCGGAGCGAGCCGACGCCGCACGGGCTCGATCGGACGCCGCCGCTCAGGCCGCCTATGACGCGATCGACGGCGACCAGGTGAACCTCGGCTCGCCCAAGCAGCTGCAGGAGGTGCTCTTCGATCGCCTGGGCATGCCCAAGACCAAGAAGATCAAGACCGGATACTCGACCGACGCCTCGTCCCTCGCGGACCTCCAGGCCAAGAGCCCCCACCCCTTCCTCGAGGCGCTGCTGGCGCACCGGGACTCGACCAAGTTGGGCCAGATCATCGACACGCTGGCCAAGGAGGTGCGGGACGACGGCAGGATCCACACGACCTTCTCCCAGGTGGTCGCGTCGACGGGCCGGCTCAGCTCGAAGGATCCGAACCTGCAGAACATTCCGATCCGCACCGAGGAGGGCCATCGGATCCGCGAGTCCTTTGTCGTGGGAGAGGGCTACGAGACGCTCCTCACGGCCGACTACAGCCAGATCGAGATGCGGATCATGGCGCACCTGTCCGGGGACGACGGCCTCATCGAGGCGTTCAGGGCAGGCGAGGACCTGCATCGCTTCGTGGGAGCGCGGGTGTTCGGCGTCGAGCCGGCGGACGTCACGCCGGAGATGCGGTCCAAGGTCAAGGCCATGAGTTATGGACTGGCGTATGGGCTGTCGAGCTTCGGTCTCGCGCGTCAGCTGGGCCTGCCCGTGGGCGAGGCGCAGGCGCTCATGGACGACTACTTCGCCCGATTCGGGGGAGTGAGGGACTACCTCAGGACCGTGGTCGACAAGGCGCGGCAGGACGGCTACACCGAGACGATCATGGGCCGGCGCCGCTACATCCCCGATCTCACCTCGACCAACCGTCAGCGCCGTGACATCGCGGAGCGGGTGGCCCTCAATGCGCCCATCCAGGGCAGCGCCGCCGACCTCATCAAGGTCGCGATGCTGGGCGTCGATCGCGAACTCGGGGACCAAGGTCTTGCATCGCGCCTGCTACTTCAGGTGCACGATGAACTCGTGGTGGAGGTCGCTCCCGGAGAGCAGGACGCCGTGGAGGAGATCCTCACCACGCAGATGCACGATGCCGGCGATCTCTCGGTGCCTCTCGACGTCAATGTCGGCAGGGGCTCGAATTGGCGCACGGCCGGACACTAGAGTGGAGCCATGCGCGTAGGAATCCTCACCGGAGGCGGGGACTGCCCCGGCCTCAATGCCGCTATCCGAGCCGTCGTCAAGCGCGGCACCGCCGAGCACGGCATGTCCATCGTCGGGTTCCACAACGGGTGGCAAGGGGTGATCGACGGAGACGCGGTCCCGCTGACCCGCGACGACGTGAGCGGGATCCTCGTTCACGGCGGCACGATGCTGGGCACCGCCCGCTGCCACCCGCACAAGGTCGAAGGCGGCATCGAGGCGGTCCACCAGACCGTTGAGGACGAGAAGCTCGATGCGCTGATCTGCATCGGCGGAGACGGCACCCTCAAGGCGGCCTCGAAGGTGCACAAGTCCGGCGTCCCCGTCGTGGGCATCCCCAAGACGATCGACAACGACGTTGTCGGCACGGACTCGTCGATCGGCTTCGACACCGCGGTGTCCATCGCGACCGAGGCGATCGACCGCCTGCACTCCACCGCGGAGTCCCACAACCGCGTCATGGTGGTCGAACTCATGGGCCGCCACTGCGGGTGGATCGCCGTCACGGCCGGCATCGCTGGCGGAGCGGACATCATCCTCGCGCCGGAGGACCCCTTCGACATCGAGGTGATCGGCAAGAAGATCCGGCACCGTCACCGCTACAAGGACTTCTCGATCGTCGCCGTCGCCGAGGGCGCCGTCCCCGCAGAGGGCTCGGACTGGGACGCCTCTGACACGCTCGACGAGAAGGGCAACCCGATCGCCGGCCAGGTGGGACAGCAGGTCACGAGGGCGATCGAGCGGGTGACCGGCTTCCCCACGCGCCTGACCACCCTGGGCTACGTCCAGCGCGGTGGGGTGCCGACGGCGGCCGACCGCCTGCTCGCGACGCGATTCGGCATCGCCGCGATCGACGCGATCGCGGAGCAGAAGTACGGCACCTTCACCGCACTGCGCGGCGAGAGCATCGAGATGACGCCATTCTCCGAGATGGCGGGCAAGACCAAGTACGTCCCCGAGGAGCTGCTTCAGGCCGCCTGGGGACTCTAGGTCGCGCCGCCGCCGCCGGCCCGCGGCTCGATGCTCGGATCCTCGGGGTGGCTGACCGGCGGGTCGACGGTCCAGCCCGTGGGATGGTCGCTCGGCCCTCCGCGTCCCGTGAAGGGCGAGGCGTCCTCGCCCAGCAGCGCCACACGCACCACCGCCTCCGCCGCATGGCCGTCCTCGAAGGTCGCGAAGCGTTCGCGGAACGAGGCTCGCCGCGCCGCCTGCTCCGCTGACGCATCGGCGCCTGTCGCGAACGCCTCCGCCAGCGCATCGGCCGTCATGACGACGAGCCCCGGCGCGTCGCTCGTGACGTCGAAGTACGCGCCCCTGCTCGACCGGTACTCGTCCCAGTCGTGGCAGAACAGGACGATCGGCCGGTCGAGCAGCGCGTAGTCGAACATCGCGGACGAATAGTCGGTGACGAGCGCGTCCGACGCGAGGTAGAGCTCCTCGACCTCCCACCCCCGGGACACGTCGATGACCTGCTCGGGGACATCCGAGCGGCGGAGGTGATCGTGGTAGTAGTGATCGCGCACCAGCAGTCGCGTGCCCGCGGGCAGGGCGCGGGCGAAGGCTGACAGGTCGAACTGCTCCTCGGCGTGGCCGGTGCGCGTGCGCCAGGTGGGCATGTAGAGGATGGCGCGCTCGTCCTCGGCGAGGCCCAGGCGCGCGCGGGCGTCCGCGCGCACCGCCGGCGGCGTGGCGACCAGCACGTCGTTGCGCGGGAAGCCCACCTCCAGCGGGATGCTCGCGTTGCGATAGGCGCGCGCCCAGACCTCCGTGAGATACGGGCTCGTGGTCAGCGAGTACGTCCACCGCTGGCTGCGGCGGTGGATCGTCACGATGGTCTGGTCCGAGGGGCGATCGCCCGACCAATGCCGGTCGGCACCCATGTACTTGAGCGCGGTGCCGTGGTGGGTCTGCACATACGTCTGCCCCTCGCGCGGCGGCAGCGACCAGTGGGGATTGGCATCGTCGACGAACGCCGAGGCCGTCGCGGTGACGCGGAGGTAGTCGAGGCTGCGAGGAGTGACGAACTCGATGCCATCGGGCACCAGGTGCGCGTCGTCGTCGCGCACGATCCACACGCCCCGCAGGTGCGGAGCGATCTCGAGCTGCTTGCGGTACACGGCGAGAGGGTTGCCGCTGGGGACGCGGTGCCACAGGGACGTGTAGACCACGAGCTCGGGGTCGAGCGGGAGCCGGGAGTAGTGCCACCGACCGACGGTCCTGTCCTGCAGCACGCGGCCCGCTCGCGCGGCGAGGCCGGGCACCTGGCGGGCGCGTCCGCGGATACGGTCGAGGGGCACGCCCAGAGTATAGGCGCGAGGATGCACGCAGGCCGGTCCTCTCCTCTGGTGCCCATGACCCGCGTCCTCACGTTCGGCACGTTCGACCTCTTCCACATCGGCCACGTGAACGTCCTGCTCCGGGCCGCCGAGCTGGGCGACCACCTCACGGTGGGAGTGTCGTCGGACGCGCTCAACCACTCCAAGAAGGGCCGCTACCCGGTGTACCGCGAGGAGCACCGCATGGCGATCGTGAAGTCCTTGTCATGCGTCGACGAGGTGTTCGTCGAGGAGTCCTTGGAGCTCAAGGGCGACTACATCACGCAGCACAGCGCGGACGTGCTGGTGATGGGCGACGACTGGGCCGGCCGCTTCGATCACTACAAGGAGCTGTGCGAGGTGGTCTACCTGCCCCGGACGGCGGAGGTCTCCACGACGGACATCATCCAGTCCATCCGCGAGGACCTGGACTGACGCGACGTGGCGGGCCTTTGTGCTGAGGGCCGCTACGGGGTAGGATGATCGTTGGTCTCGTGCGCCCGCGTGCGTTTCCGACTATCCATATCCATACGATTCATCCACCCTTCATCGGAGCAACTCCTTAATGTCCGTATCCACCCCCGAGTCCACCCCCATCGCAGTCAACGACATCGGCTCGAGTGAGGATTTCCTCGCCGCGATTGACGCGACCATCAAGAACTTCGACGATGGTGACCTCGTCGAGGGCACCATCGTCAAGGTCGACCGTGACGAGGTCCTGCTCGACATCGGCTACAAGACCGAGGGCGTCATCCCCGTCCGCGAGCTGTCCATCCGCCACGACGCCGACCCGGACGAGGTCGTCACCGTCGGCGACACCGTCGAGGCCCTGGTCCTCCAGAAGGAGGACAAGGAAGGCCGCCTCATCCTGTCCAAGAAGCGCGCGCAGTACGAGCGCGCCTGGGGCTCGATCGAGAAGATCAAGGACGAGGACGGCGTCGTCACCGGTTCTGTCATCGAGGTCGTCAAGGGCGGCCTGATCGTCGACATCGGCCTGCGTGGCTTCCTGCCCGCGTCGCTCGTCGAGATGCGCCGCGTGCGCGACCTGGGCCCGTACATCGGCCAGCAGATCGAGGCGAAGATCATTGAGCTCGACAAGAACCGCAACAACGTGGTCCTGTCGCGCCGCGCGTTCCTCGAGCAGACCCAGTCGGAGGTGCGCTCGTCGTTCCTGACCGCGCTGCAGCCGGGCCAGGTCCGCAAGGGAACCGTCTCGTCGATCGTCAACTTCGGTGCGTTCGTCGACCTGGGCGGCGTGGACGGCCTCGTGCACGTCTCCGAGCTCTCGTGGAAGCACATCGACCACCCCAACGAGGTCGTCTCCGTGGGCCAGGAGGTCGAGGTCGAGGTTCTCGACATCGACATGGACCGCGAGCGCGTCTCGCTGTCGCTCAAGGCGACGCAGGAGGACCCGTGGGAGGTCTACGCCCGCACCCACGCGATCGGTCAGATCGTGCCGGGCAAGGTCACCAAGCTCGTGCCGTTCGGCGCGTTCGTGCGCGTCTTCGACGGCATCGAGGGCCTGGTGCACATCTCCGAGCTCGCCGTCCGCCACGTCGACCTGCCCGAGCAGGTCGTGCAGGCGGACGAGGAGGTCTTCGTCAAGATCATCGACATCGACCTCGAGCGTCGCCGCATCTCGCTGTCCATCAAGCAGGCCAACGAGGGCGTCGACCCCGCCGGCGAGGACTTCGACCCCGCGCTGTACGGCATGACCGCCGAGTACGACGAGGCCGGCAACTACAAGTACCCCGACGGCTTCGACCCCGAGACCCAGGAGTGGCGCGAGGGCTTCGACGAGGCCCGCGAGGCCTGGGAGGCGGAGTACGCGAAGGCGCACGAGCGCTGGGAGGCCCACAAGGTCTTCGTCGCGAAGCAGGACGAGCAGGCCGCCGAGGCCGAGGCCGCTGGTGCGGCCGCTCCCCGCAAGCGCGGCCCCAAGGCCGATGCGGGCGCGTCCTACAGCTCGCAGGACGAGGCCGCCGACGAGGGCACCCTCGCGTCGGACGAGCGCCTCGCCGCGCTGCGCGAGAAGCTCACGGGCAACTAAGCAGCATCACCCGACAGGGCCGCGACCTCGATGGAGGTCGCGGCCCTGTCGCGTATGCGACACTTTCGCCATGCTTCGGATCGGACTCACGGGCGGCATCGCCGCAGGCAAGTCGACGGCATCGGCGCGCTTCGCCGAGCTCGGCGCGGCCATCGTCGACCACGACGTCCTCGCGCGGCGGGCAGTCGAGCCCGGCTCTGCGGCGCTCGTGGAGATCGTGCGCGCGTTCGGCGACCGCGTGATCCGCGACGGGGCGCTGGACCGGCCGGCCCTCGCCGATGTCGTGTTCCACGACGACGCGGCGCGCGAGCAGCTCGACGCGATCGTCCACCCGTACGTGTTCGCGATGTCGGGAGCCGCGGACCGGCAGGCGCGAGCGGAGGGCGCGCACGTGGTGGTGCACGACATCCCGCTCCTGGTCGAGGCGGGCGGGAATCGCGACTTCGGCATGGTGGTGACGATCAACGCGGACGAGGACGTGCGCATCGAGCGCCTGACGGCGTCGCGAGGGATGACGAGGGCCGATGCGCGGGCTCGGGTTCGGGCGCAGGCGTCGGACGAGCAGCGCGCGGCGATCGCGGACGTGGTCCTCGACGGGAACGGCACGGCAGACGACCTGCGCGCGCAGGTGGATCAGTTCTGGGAGCTCCACGTTCCCCGGACGCCCTGACGCGAGTGTCGGACCCGACGCGTAGCGTATATCCCATGTCAGAGGATCTGCGCCGGTCGGATGCGCCGTTCGAGGTGGTGTCCGAGTACCGGCCCTCGGGAGACCAGCCCAGGGCCATCGACCAGCTCGCTGAGCGCATCCAGGCGGGGGAGCAGGACGTCGTGCTGCTCGGCGCGACCGGAACGGGCAAGTCCGCGACCACCGCGTGGCTGGTCGAACGGCTGCAGCGCCCCACGCTCGTCATGGCGCACAACAAGACGCTCGCGGCGCAACTCGCCAACGAGTTTCGCGAGCTGCTGCCGAACAACGCCGTCGAGTACTTCGTGAGCTACTACGACTACTACCAGCCCGAGGCCTACGTCCCACAGACGGATACCTTCATCGAGAAGGACTCCTCGATCAACGAGGAGGTCGAGCGGCTGCGCTACTCGGCGACCAATTCGCTGCTCACGCGCCGCGACGTCGTCGTCGTGTCATCCGTGTCGTGCATCTACGGTCTGGGCACTCCCGAAGAGTACATCCAGGGCATGGTGACGCTCGCGGTGGGCGACGTGGTCGACCGCGACGCGCTGCTGCGGGAGTTCGTGCAGATGCAGTACTCCCGCAACGACCTCGCCTTCACGCGTGGCACATTCCGGGTGCGGGGCGACACCGTCGAGATCATCCCGGTGTACGAAGAGCTGGCGATCCGCATCGAGATGTTCGGTGACGAGGTCGAGGCGCTCTACACGCTGCATCCGCTCACGGGAGACGTCGTGGAGCGACGCGAGCAGGTGCACCTGTTCCCGGCGTCGCACTACGTGGCCAGCGAGGACCGGATGAACCGGGCGATCTCGACGATCGAGGTCGAGCTGGGGGAGCGCCTGCAGGAGCTCGAGCGTCAGAACAAGCTGCTCGAGGCGCAGCGCCTCAAGATGAGAACCACGTTCGACCTGGAGATGATGCGCTCGGTCGGGACGTGCTCGGGGATCGAGAACTATTCGAGGCACATCGAGCAGCGTGCGGAGGGGACGCCGCCGCACACGCTCCTCGACTACTTCCCGGACGACTTCCTGCTGGTGATCGACGAGTCGCACGTGACGGTCCCGCAGATCGGTGCGATGTTCGAGGGCGACACCTCCCGCAAGCGCACCCTGGTCGAGCACGGCTTCAGGCTGCCGTCCGCCCTGGACAACCGGCCGTTGAAGTGGGCCGAGTTCCAGCAGCGGATCGGGCAGACGGTCTACCTGTCGGCCACGCCGGGGAACTACGAGCTCGAGCGCGCGGACGGCGTGGTCGAGCAGATCATTCGTCCCACCGGCCTGGTGGACCCCAAGGTCGTCGTCAAGCCCACCGAGGGGCAGATCGACGACCTGCTGGAGCAGATCCGGGAGCGCACCGAGCGCGACGAGCGCGTGCTCGTGACCACGCTGACCAAGAAGATGGCGGAGGATCTCACCGAGTTCCTGGCGGAGCGGGGCGTCCAGGTGGAGTATCTGCACTCTGATGTCGATACGCTGCGACGCGTCGAGCTGCTGCGCGAGCTGCGCATGGGGCGCTACGACGTACTCGTGGGCATCAACCTGCTGCGCGAGGGCCTCGACCTGCCCGAGGTCTCGCTCGTGAGCATCCTCGACGCCGACAAGGAAGGCTTCCTGCGCTCCGGGACGTCGCTCATCCAGACCATCGGTCGAGCGGCGCGCAACGTGTCGGGCGAGGTCCACATGTACGCGGACACCATCACGGACTCCATGGCATCCGCGATCGACGAGACCAATCGTCGCCGCGAGCTGCAGATGCGCTTCAATGCGGACAACGGGATCGACCCCACCCCGCTGCGCAAGCGCATCGGCGACATCACCGAGATGCTCGCTCGCGAGGAGGCGGACACCGCGGACGCCCTGGCTCAGGCCCAGCGTGCCGGCAAGGGTGCGGCGGGGCGGTCCGCGCCGGCGGTCGGGTCGCCCATGGCCGGACGTCCGGCGGAGGAGCTGTCGCAGCTCATCGAAGACCTTTCGGCGCAGATGCGGGAGGCCGCGGCCGAGCTGAAGTTCGAGCTCGCGGCGCGGCTGCGCGACGAGATCGGCGAGCTCAAGCGCGAGCTTCGCCAGATGATCGACGCCGGCTGAGCCGGGCCCGCCCGCCGCGTAGGATTGCACGGTGACCGACCCCTACGTATGGACCGCGACCATCGCCCTGATCGTGGCCCTCTTCGTGTTCGACTTCGCCG
>NZ_CAJXJX010000084.1 GCF_913055775.1 uncultured Demequina sp.
CGGCAGCCCGAACCCCGACACCGGAGACGGGTCCTTCGTCGTCCATCCCACCGGCAACACCACCTACACGCTGTCGGTGGGCGGCGGCAACAGCATGGAGCTGACGGTGCTCCTCGGCGAAGCCCTGAGCCTCGCCTCCTCGCCCAACCTCGCCATCGGTCCCGCCTACGAGACCACCCTGAGCTGGGAAGTCCGCCCTGCCGATGCCGACGTGGTCACGATCTTCGACGGCACCACCACCATCGACGTCACCGCCGACACCGATCCGCTGACCGGCGTGGGCTCCCGCGCCTTCGTCGTCCAGGATGCCTCCACCACCTTCGAGGTCGACGCGAACCACAGCGGCCACACCGCCCGGACGACGGTGCTGCGCGAGCAATCGAACTCTTCCGCGCTGTCGATCGAAGCCGCGGCCATCACCACTCAGATTTCCGGCGAGGTGATCCCTTCCGACCATGAAGGCACGATTGCCATGGCCCTGCGTGAGCCGGTCGGCGTGATGCTGGGCATCGCGCCATGGAACGCCCCGATCATCCTGGGCGTACGCGCCGTCGCCGTAGAGCTCGCGGTAGCGGGGCGTGAGGTCCGGCCGGTGGGTGTTGAGCCAGCGGGCGAACCACTCCTTCACTCCCGGACGCAGGTGCATCGCGGTGTAGGTGACGGAGGTCGCGCCGGCGGCCTTGATGCGGCCGAGCGCCGCATCGAGGTGCTCCGCCGAGTCCGTGAGGAACGGCAGGATCGGCATCATGAAGACCGCCACGTCGAAGCCCGCCTCGGCCGCCGCGGTCACGGTCGCGAGGCGCGCCTGGGTGGTGGGCGTGCCGGGCTCGATGGACTGCTGGAGCTCGTCGTCGGCGATCGCGATCGACAAGGCGAGATCGACCGGGACCCGAGCCCGCGCATCGGCCAACCGTGGGAGATCGCGGCGCAGCAGCGAGCCCTTCGTCAGGATCGAGAAGGGTGTGCCCGACTCCGCGAGCGTGCCGATGATGCCGGGCATGAGGCGGTAGCGGCCCTCGGCGCGCTGGTATGGGTCGGTGTTGGTGCCGAGCGCGACGTGCTCGCGCGCCCACGACTTCTTGGCGAGGTCCTGGCGGAGCGCCTCGACCACGTTGATCTTGACGATGAGCTGGCTGTCGAAGTCCTTCCCGGCGTCGAGCTCGAGGTACTGGTGGCTGGGGCGCGCGAAGCAGTAGACGCACGCGTGGGTGCAGCCGCGGTAGGGGTTGATGGTCCACGTGAACGGGACCGCGCTGGACTGCCCCACCTTGTTGAGGGCGCTCTTGGCGAGCACCTCGTGGAAGGTCACACCCTCGAACTCCGGAGTACGGACGGACCGCACGAGGTTGTTGAGGCGTGCGAGCCCGGGCAGCGCCTCGTCGTTCTCCGTGGCGATCGCCTGGCCCTCCCACCGCATGCCGTCATTCGAACATGCGTTCGAATGTGCGTCAAGGGTGCGCGCCGCGAGAGGTCAGGAGCCGGTCGAGATTCCCGGCGCCGTGTAGACGTCAATCTCGACCTGGCAGGAGACCTCGACGAAGTACTCGAGCACCTGAGCGTCGAACTGGGCCTCCGAGTGCAGCGCTTCACTGGCGAGCGACACTGCGGTGGCGTCCTCGGCGAGCTGCTCGGCGCTCGTGGCGGAGGCCATGAGCTGAGCGATCACGGACTGGTAGTCCTCGTAGTACTCGGCGAGCCCGCTCAGCGCATCCGCAGCATCGATGTCGTCGACGAGCTCCGCGGCCTCGTCCAGCCGGTCGCGCCACGCGGCGCCGGCGGTGTTGAGCTCGACGCCGGCCTCATTGACGCCGGACATGTCGCCGTCGCGGATGGCCGCCTGGGCGATGATGAAGATCTCCTCGGGCGCCACCGCTTCGAAGGCCACATCGAAGCCCTCGAACACGGACAGCAGCAGCGCGCACTCCTCCGCGTCGAAGTCAGCCCCGAGCGGCTCCGGCGTCTGAGCCTCGAGGGTGATGGTCGGAAGCGGCTCGCTCGACGTGCCTGTGTCCGTCTCGACAGGCTCGGGAGCGTCGGCAGCGGTGGGCTCATCCTCACGCTCCTCGCATGCCGCGAGAATCAGCACGGCGGTCGCTGCCATCGTCACGGACACTGCGTGAAATAGGCGCATCGGACATCTCCCCCGATACCCACTCTCGCATGCGTGGGGACCGGGCGCGGGACTGCACATCCGGGACGTTCGTCCCTTGAGGATTCCTTGACCTTGGCAATACTCAAATCAGGACTGCCCCGGGGTCGCGCGACCGCCTGCCCCTCGAAACCGTCCCCCTTGCGAAGGAGCACAGCATGGACACCACCGTCAGCACTCTCCCGCTCGCCGAGGTCAACCTCGACCCCGAGGTGCGCCGCGTCATCGATGCCGCACCGTCCGTGGTCGTCCCGGCCACGCGCGAGGACCTCTACGCCCTCGCGCTGGGGCCCGACGGCGGGCCCGTGTTCTCGGTCGACTACGACGTCGATGGAGAGGTCATCACCGAGGCGACGGTCACGCGCTGCCGCAACGGCCTCGCGGTCAACTATCCCGAGGACTACATGCGGCGCCGTGACCCGCAGTGCATGGTGATCGCCGACTCGCGGCCCACCGACAAGCCGCGCTTCGTCGACCGGTTCGGCCACTCCTTCGCGGACACGCGCGCGGACTCCATGGCGTGGCTCGCCCACCAGCCGCTGGTGGTCGTGCCGTTCCGTGCCGGCGGCCCTGTCCACGGGTCGCCGTCGATCGCGATCGTGCCCGAGAACTCGGCCTTCTTCGCCCTCGCTCTCGTGGACCTGCAGGGCTGGACGACGTTCGAGGAGCTCGGGCCCTTCACGCCCCGCTCGATCCTGTACGTCGCGCCACCGTTCCGTCACACCCACTTCGATGGCCGTCAGGTGGTGGTCCACGACCGCACGGAGAGCCTTCACGAGGTGTTCGCGTACAACCTCTACCCGGGCCCGAGCGCCAAGAAGGGCGTCTTCTCGGTGCTCCTCGACATCGGCGAGACCGAGGGCTGGATCACCGCCCACGCATCCTCGGTGCGCGTCACGACGCCGTACGACAACGAGACGGTCGTGATGCACGAGGGGGCGTCCGGCGGCGGCAAGTCCGAGATGTGCCAGGACCTGCGGCGCGAGGAGGACGGCCGCATCCTGCTGGGCACCAACGTCGTCACCGACGAGCCGTACCTCATCACGCTGTCCGAGACCTCGGACCTGTCCCCCGTCACGGACGACATGACGCTGTGTCACCCGGCCGTGCAGGACGGCAGCGGCAAGATGGTGGTGGCCGATGCGGAGGACGGCTGGTTCGTGCGGGTCGACAACCTGCGCACCTACGGCGAGGACCCTCACCTCGAGCGCGCGGTCATCCACCCCGCCGCTCCCCTGGTGTTCTTCAACATCGACGGCGTCCCCGACGCGACGGTGCTGCCGTGGGAGCACACCATGGACTCGACCGGGAAGCCGTGCCCCAACCCGCGGGTGGTGATCTCCCGGCACATGATCCAGGGCATCGTGGACGACCCCCAGCCGGTCGACGTGCGCACGTTCGGCGTGAGGATGCCGGCGTGCACCACGGACAACCCCAGCTACGGGATCATGGGCATGACGCAGTTCGTCCCGCCGTCGATCGCGTGGCTGTGGCGCCTGATCGCGCCGCGCGGCGACAAGAACCCGTCGATCGGCGAGGCGGAGGCGACGCAGGAGCTCCTCGCACACGGCGGCATGGTGTCGGAGGGCGTGGGCTCGTACTGGCCGTTCTCGACCGGCACGAAGGTGGCGGCGGCGAACCTGCTGCTCGAGCAGCTGGTCGCGTACGACCGCACCCGCTACGTCCTGACCCCCAACCAGCACGTGGGCGCGTATCACGTGGGCTTCTCCGCCGAATGGCTGACCCGCGAGTGGCTCGCCCGCAAGGGCGGCGGCCGCATGCGCGCCGACCAGCTCGAGCCGGCGCGTTGTCCGCTGTTCGGCTACGCCCCCAAGGAGATCACTCTCGACGGTCAGCCCGTGCGGCGCACATTGCTGCGGCCGGAGATGCAGTCCGCGGTCGGCACCGAGGCCTACGACGCCGGCTGCCGGATCCTGACCGGCTTCTTCAAGGCGGAGCTGGAGCAGTTCCTCACCCCGGACCTGTCCGACCTGGGCCGGCGCATCATCGATACCTGCCTCGCCGACGGCCGCGTCGAGGACTACGAGGCGCTGACGCCGATGTATCTGTAGGGGCTCCCTAGGAGCCACTCCCGAGTTCTGGCTCCGGATTGCCGTGGATGCGCGCGAACAGGGCGTTCCGCGCGTCGCGGTACTGAGTGGCCTTCTCGTACCCGGAGTGCCCCGCCGGTGCGGGGTGCCGCTCGCCCAGCGGAGGGAACGGGAGAGCCACGCGCGCGAGGTCGGGGTCGGCGAGAGGAACGCCCGGATCGCAACCCGGCACGAGGTCGGGAGCCCGGTGCAGACGCGTGCGCGGATCGGCGGGGCCGAGCTCGGGCACGATCGCGCCGCCGATCAGGTCCGTCGCACGGTAGAGGTTGCACCACCTCATCCGGTCACCGTCGTCGAGCGCTGCGGTGACGCGACGGATCGACTGACCGGTGTACGCAGGAAAGTACTTGGCATACAGGCGCGTGATGGGACTTCCGTAGGTCAGCAGAGCCACGTGCTCGAGAATCCCCGACCCCGCAGGGCGAGCAGCGGCGTCGGGCGCGGCATCACGCCGGTCCTCGCCGGAGCCATCCGACCCCCGGGGCCGATCGCAGTGCCGCGGCACACCGCGCAGCCCATCGATGGCCGCGAGCGCCACGAGGGTCCCCTGACTGTGGGCGCAGACCACGACGTCGTCTCCCTGCGACGTGAGGCGGTCGAGGCGGGTCTGGAGCTCCGGCACGGCGCGCGCGCTGTAGTTGGGCGGTGCCAGCGGATGGAACCAGCGCGGCCAGAACGTCAGCACGTCCCAGAGGATGCCCACCTGCCGCCGCCGAGCCTTGTTCGCGAACGACTCGCGCACCACCGCGAACAGTGCGATTGGGATCCCTACGGCCACCACCCAGACTGCTGCCGTCACCATCCAGGACGGCAGGAGTTCCAGCAGCCAGTGCCCCGAACGCTCGTCGCCTCCGACGCGGACGTATGCCAGGAGGAACACCCCCACCAGCGCGACGAGCAGCACCACCAGGATCCTGTCCGCCTGGTCGACGAGGACCCTGTGCTCGCGACTCCTGCGCACCACGTTCTCCCACGCCTCACGGGCGAGCAACCGGTTCTGGCGCTCCGGGTCCTCAGTCGCCTCCGGTTCCTCGGGTTGCACGTCGAACGGCAACGGTGCTCGGAAGTCGGGGGCGAACGCGCCCTCGTCTGCATTCTTCGCGGCATCGGCGAACGCGCGGCGTGAGGAGCGCACCGCAAGCCAGACCACATAGATCACCACCGGGACCGCCACCCAGAGCACCAGCACGGCAGCGGCGTCGTACACGCTTGGGTACGTCACGACGTCCGGCCCTCCGAGCAGGCGCCCGATCCAGGAGCTGAACGACAGCAGCGCCACGGCCGCCGTCCCGTACCCCAGGAGCAGCGCCACAGCGGCTCCATAGCCCCAGAACCCCGGGCGCGGCAGGTAGTCCGGTCCATCCGCGCGAGCCCCTGCGGCGCGCGCGGGATGCAGGCGGATGGCGACCACGAGGGTGATCTCGAGCGCCAGGAGGATGATCGGCATGGCCGCCGCCGGCGCGTCGAACGAGCCTTCCTCGTGCAAGGCTGCCCGCTTCACGGTCCCCAGAGCGCCCGTCGGCGAAGCCCCGTCGGCGGTCGTCGTCCATGCCGTCAGCGCAGTGAACGCGAGCAGGCCCCACGACGCCCAGAACACTGTGGTGGAGAGCCGCTGGCGCCGCGCGATGCTCTCGCTGGCGGCACGCGCCTCGATGCTCACGCGGTGCGTCGCGACCTCCAACGTGGTCGCCATGACGGCCACCACGACGAGCAGGCCGAGTGCCAGTCCGATTGCCACCAGCCAGGCGATCGACGGCCCCTCCGCGTTGGTGTCGATGCGCTGCACCGACAATGCGAGCAGCGTCGTGACGATCAGCACGCCGCTGGTGATGTGGGTGCGTGACAGGATCCGCAGCACCCGCTCGTCGCTCCAGAAGCCCGGATCGCCGAAGGATCCGACGGCGTCTGCCCGTGCCTTCTCGCGCGGCGCCTGGCCGAAGGCGTCGTAGCGGCTGCGCGTCACTGCACCCAGCCACCACAGCAGACCCAGGATCGCCGCGGGAATCAGCGCGCCGACGGCCACCCGGCGGAACGAGTTGTCTGCCATGAAGTCGTGGCCGAACAGCGCACGCACGACCACGTTGCCCTCGCGGCACTCGGCGATGCCGCCGCACTGGTACGCGACCGTGTCAATCGTGACCTGGGCGATCCACACGGTGATGAGCGCCGTGACGAGAATCCCCGCCAGCCGCACCGTCGCCGATGCGACGCGGTGCGGCCAGCCGGCGTGGGGATCATCGGATTCGTCCTCGTCGCGGTCGGAGGACGCGGGCGGCAGCATCCAGCCGGCGACGTTGAGAAGCGCGAACGGCATG
The DNA here is from genome assembly GCF_913055775.1 of uncultured Demequina sp. Lineage (GTDB taxonomy): Bacteria > Actinomycetota > Actinomycetes > Actinomycetales > Demequinaceae > Demequina. Next base: position 6,576 of record NZ_CAJXJX010000084.1, read on the forward strand.
AGCAGCACCCACAGCGCTCGCGTCCAGGACCGGGACGTCAGCCCTCCCCACGAGTACGCCTCGAGCACGGGCGAGCCGTCGTCCGGACGGTCGTCGTCCCGGCGACGGAAGAAGCCCGCGACCTCGTCGCCGGCCGTCTGGTCGACTTCGAGCCGGTCGAGCATCTCTTCGGGGGGCGTCCCGGAGACGCCGTGAACACGCAACTCGATTCCGCCCGGTGACTCGGCGGACGCGGCATGGCCTATGGGTCGAGGACGGTACATCGGACAGCCTCTCGCTCGCACAGCACTGTGGGCGACAGTGCGACATGCGTGCCATCCCCACACGCGACGCTGCCACTGGTGCCCATCGTTCGCCCATCGCGCCGAGTCGTCAAGAGGACGCCGGGCGCCCACGGCGGCCGTCGCGTACGGTCGGGTGCATGACCGATGCGCGCTCCCCCGCCCGTCTCGCCTCGCCTGGCGATACGGCGACGCTCGCACGGATGCTGGTCGACTTCAACGCGGAGTACGACGAGGAGACCCCGTCGCTCGAGGTGCTCGAGTCGCGCTTGGGGACACTCCTGCGCACGGACCGCTTCTGGGCGGCGTTGGCCGGCGACCCTCCCGTCGCCTTCGCGACCGTGACCGAGCGGGACTCGCCGTACTACGAGGGACGCGTGGGCTACCTGGAGGACCTGTACGTGCGCCCCGAGCTGCGCGGACAGGGCATCGGCGGCGACATCATGCGACTGCTGCTCGATGAGGCCCGCCGGCGCGCGCTGGGGCTCGTCGAGATCGGCGTCGACGAGCCGGACGTGGACGCGATGCGCTTCTACGAGTCGCACGGCTTCATCCACCGCGATCCCGAGACCGGCGACCGCGCGTTCCACATCTACCAGGAGTTCTAGCCGACGCCGCGCGCGCACGCGCTCAAGCGAGCGCGCCGTGCCTCACTCGAAGGGCTGCACCCGCCCGGCGTGCTCGGCGAGCTCGGCCAGCACGGCCAGATCGAGGTCCGCTGCCGTCGCGAAGGTCAACGCGGCGGCGCCCGCCTTGGCCTTGCCCAGCCGCGGCGCGTACTGCTTGGTCAGGTACTCGCGCCCCTCCGCGGCGTTGACATACAGGCTGACGTGGCGCTTCTGGCGGGCGAGCCCCAGCAGGAACCACTCCACCGACTCGCCCCGCGGCCGCGGCTGCTCGATGCGCCCATAGCCCACAATCGCCTGGTCGGTCCCGCCCCAGAAGACCCCGCGCCACAGCGTGCGGGAGATGCCGGGCAGCTCACCCGTGATCACGCCGTCGATCACGGCGAGCGAGTCATCCCCGGCTGTGACGGCGTCCTCGGCGATGAATGCATCGACCGACTCGGAGGTGGGGCGCATCGATTCCTCGGCCATGACTCGACCGTACCCTCGCGCGCCTCGCGCGCGCTCGTCAGGCCGAGCCGGCGAGGGTCCGCAACGCGACCATCGCATCGGCCGCCCGGTCCACCGGCACGAAGAGATGGTCGTGGTGGAAGCCCGCAACCACGTTCGCGCTGATGCCCGCATCGCCCAGCGCCGTCGCGAACGCCGCGGTCAGACCCACCGCCTCGAGCGACGAGTGCACCGTCAGGGTGATGCGGCGGCACGGAAACTCCGGCTCGAGCCCGTGGCTCACGGCGGCGTCGAGCGGCAGCACGAGCGTGAGCCCCTCGTCCTCGCGCACCGTCGCCACAGCGTCGATCAGCGCGCCCGCGGCGGCGAGGCCCTCGACGCTCGCCCAGGCGTACGTGACGGGGTCCAGGCGCGGCTCCATCGATGCGATCAGGGTGGCCAGGTCGGTCTCGCCGCTCATGGGACCGAGCCTAGCGAGGTGCGCTCACGCCCCCGCCAGCGCTAGCCGGGCCTCGCCGTCGGCAAGAATGCGCGCCGTCACCGCCCCCGCCGCGCCGTGCAGGTGCTCGAACGCCGCGTTGTAGCAGGCGAGCCACACGGTGGTGGCCCACGCGATCTCGCGCTCCTCCGGCGTGAACATGCGTCCGCGCGCGGCCTCGTATTCGGCGAGCACCCGAGCCCCGGTGTCCACGTCCGCCGCGGCCCCCGCATCGGGCATCGCCACGTGGTCGAGAGCGAGCGTGCCCGCCAGCACCGCCTCGGGCAGCGCGGCGATCGAGTCCCAGTCGTGGACCAGGGGGCGATCGCCGTTCCAGCGGACGTTGAGGCCGTTGAGGTCCGCGTGGCCGAGCACGGGCGGCAACGTCGTCGCCGCGAGCCGCGCTCGGGCGCGCGCCGCGAGTGACGGCAGCTCAGCGGGCAGGTCAGCCTCGATGCGGTGGGGATCCCAGCGGGCCGATGCGGGCGGCGGCCACACGCGCGCCGCGTCCGTGTGCGCGTAGTCGAGCCAGGGCGGCGGGCTCAGCCCGGCGGTGGGAACGCCCTCGAGCGCCTCGACCAGCGCGGCGAGCAGGCGCGCGAAGGCGACGGGCGCATCGGCCGACGGCATCAGTGCGCCCTCCTCGCGCCAGTCCTCGACGGTGACCGCAAGCGCGGCGTCCCCCGGCGCGGGCGCCGGGCCGGCCAGCAGCGCCGGCACGTCGATCCCCGCGGACCCGGCCGCTCGCTGGGCGGCGGCCGCTGCCGCGAGACGCGGGTGGTCGCCGCGGATCTTGACCGCGACGCGGCGGCCGTCGGCGAGCGTCACCCCCGCTACGCGCGACATCGACTCGGCCTCGAAGAACACCTCCCGAGGAGCGGAGCCGAGCTCGCGCCCGAGCCACGCCGCGAGAGGACCGTCGAGCTCCATGTCACGAACCTACCGGGCGCGCGGGCGCGGCCCGAGGTCCCGAATAGCCACCCACGTTCCGGGATACCGTGCTCCCAGGAGGCCCCCATGAACCCAGCCGAGATGCGAGCCAAGATGGCGGAGATCCCCGTCGAGGACTCGACGCGCACCGAGTACGACAAGCTCATCAACGACGAGTGGTTCCGCTATCGGGCCGGACCCGAGCTCGCCGACATGCAGCGCGCGACCATCGCGCGGCTGCGCGAACTGGGAGAGCTGTTCTACACCGACCCGGACGCGGCCAACGCCGGCGTCACCGAACTCGTGGGCGAGTGCGGTCCCGGCCTGGACTTCCGCCCGCCGCTGTACCTCGAGTACCGCGAGCGCATGCGGTTCGGTACCAACGTGTTCATCAACGCCAACCTGATGATCCTCGGCTCGGGAGAGGTCACCATCGGAGACAACTGCCTGATCGGCCCCGAGGCGCGCTTCTACACCGTCAACCACGCGTTCGACGTCGAGATCCGTCGCGAGGGCTGGGAGCGCGCGTTCCCCATCACGCTCGAGGACGACGTCTGGCTGGGTGGCTCGGTCGTGATCTGCCCGGGCGTCACGATCGGCCGTGGCTCGGTGGTCGCTGCAGGCGCGGTCGTGACCAAGGACGTGCCACCCGGCGTGGTGGTCGCGGGCAACCCCGCGCGCGTCGTGCGGGAACTGTGAGCGCCGGCGAGGGCCTGCTGCCCACCCAGCGCGCGCTCGCGACGCCCGAGCTCGCCGCGGTGCTCGCGCCGCTCGGCCAGGTCCGGTCCCACCGCCTGCTCTCGGGAGGCACGTTCTCTGCGGTCCAGGCGGTGCGCCTCAAGTCGGGCGACGAGGTCGTGGTCAAGACCTCCGTCCCGGAGTCGCTCGATCACCGGGGTCGCTCGCGGCTGCTCACGTACGAGCATCACATGCTCCCCGCAGAGCGCGATCACCTCGCGAGGATCGAGGGGCTGGACGGCGTCCCGGCACCCCGTGTTCTTCTCGACGACTTCACGCGCGCGCACGTCGACGTCGACGTCCTGGTGATGACGCTCGTCCCGGGCGTTCCGTGGGACGGCGTCACCGACGAGATGACGCCGGACGCGAACGCACGGGCCTTCGAGGGCGTCGGCGAGATCCTCGCGCGGCTGGCGACCGTGCGCGGCCGTCGGTTCGGTTTCCCCGCTGACGACTACCGGCTCGCCGCGGACACGTGGCCGGCCTTCATGCGCCTCCTGATCGTCGCCACGGTCAGCGACGCGGACGCGTGGGACGTCGACGTCCAGCCCGAGCGGCTCGTGGCGGCGCTCGACGCTGCCGGCGAGGCGCTCGCGGAGGTGGACGAGCCGCGCCTGGTCCACGCGGACCTGTGGCACGGCAACGTGCTGGTGGACCCGGCGACCGGGGACGTTCGAGGCGTCGTCGACTTCGAGCGATCCCTGTTCGGCGACCCGCTGTGGGGGCTGGCCGGCGGCGAGACGCACGACTCTGGCCCGTTCGAGCCGGCGAAGGTGCGCGGCTACGAGCGCGCGACCGGCGCGCCGCTCGGCTTGGACTCCGGCGCGCTGAAGAGGATCGCGCTGTACCGGCTGTGGTCGATGGCCGTCCAGCTCGTGGAGATCGAGCCCCGCGGCTTCTCCGGCGAGTGGCTCGCGAGCCACCGCGCGTCCATCCGCGAGAACCGGGACAGGCTCTCCGCCATCCTGGGGGTCTGACTACGCGCCAGCGACGGGGTCGTCCTCGCCGCCCTCGGGCATCTCCGTCGACTCGGGTCGCCGCGCGAGGAACGTGACGGACGCGGCCAGCCCACCCCAGATCACGGCCATCGAGGCCAGCATCAGTGCCAGTGCGTCGCCGCTCATGACGGTTCCTCCGTACGCGGCTCGGGTGTCGCATCGGCTTGCCGGGGCGTCTCCGTGTCACTGCGCAGCGCCGATGCGGTGGCGGGCTCAGGCGCCAGGCCCAGCTGCTCGCGGCTGGGCCAGACCACGTAGTGGACGATGTCGCGCCGCCAGCGCGTGAGCGACCCCACGAGTCCCACGAGACCGAGCAGCGCCACGGTCCCCCACCCGAACACGACGATGTACCAGGTGGGATACCCCTCGTACCCGTCCGCAATCAGCGTGACGGCCTTCGAGACCAGCATGTAGATCAGCAGCAGCGTGACCGCGCTGACGATGACCAGCCACGAACGCCCGAGCTTGAAGGTCGAGACGGCGCTGAGGTGCCGGCGCAGCTCGGTACCGCGGCGGCCGACCCACAGCGACGCCACGATCATGCCAACCGCTCCGGCGATGATGCCCAGCTGGTTGGACCACTGGTCCACGACATCGAGCAGGAACAGGCTGGTCGTGGTCGCGAACCCCATCGCCGAGAGCACCATCGACACGAGACCGAGCACGACTGCGGACACGCGCGGGTTCCAGCCGAACTTGTCCTGCAGCGCCGCGGAGATGGTCTGCAGGATCGACACCAGCGACGTCAGGCCGGCGATCACGAGACCCGCGAAGAACACGACGCCAAAGAACGTGCCGCCGGGCATCTGAGCGATCACGGCGGGGAACGAGATGAAGGACAGGTTGGGTCCGGCGATGTTGCCCATCTCGGCCACCGGAACGCCCTGCTGGGTCGCGAGGAATCCCAGCGCCGCGAACACCGCGAGCCCCGCGAGCAGCGAGAACGAGCTGTTGCCGAACGCCACCACGAGCGCGGGAGTGGTGATGTTGGAGCGGCGGCGGCGGTACGAGGCGTAGGTCATCATCGCGCCGTACGCGAGCGACAGGGAGAAGAACACCTGACCGTAGGCGGCGATCCACACCTGCGGATCCGTCAGCGCGTCGAAGTCGGGAGTGAACAGTGCCTCGACGCCGTCCATGGCGCCGTCGAGGGTGAGCGCCCGAGCCGCCA
>NZ_CAJXJX010000085.1 GCF_913055775.1 uncultured Demequina sp.
GCGGCCTCCTGCTGCGGTGCCACGGCGGCGTCACCGGTCTCGGCGTCACCCCCGGAACGGTCCGGCAGGTCGATCGCCGGCTCGGCCGGCTTCTCGCTGCCGTCGTCCTCGTGGTGATGGGCCTTCTCGGCCGCCGCCGCGATCGATGCGAGCGTGGCCTTGACGGCCTCGCGGGCCTCCTCGCGGTCGTCGAGAGCGTGCGTCTCGCCCTTGGCGGGCGTGTGCGCGTGGTCGTCCGACTGACGCTTGCCCGCGTTGCCGCCCTGGCCACCGCCCTGGCCGCCGCCCTGGCCTCCACGGCCCTTGCCGCCTCGGCGGCGCTCCGGCTGCTTCTCGCTCACCTCGGCAACGGGCTCACCGTGCACCAGGAAGCCACGCCCCTTGCAGTGCTCGCAGGTCTCGGAGAACGCCTCGACCAGTCCCTGGCCCACGCGCTTGCGGGTCATCTGCACCAGGCCCAGCGAGGTGACCTCGGCGACCTGGTGCTTGGTGCGGTCCCGGCCCAGGCACTCGATCAGACGGCGCAGCACGCGGTCGCGGTTGGCCTCCAGCAGCATGTCGACGAAGTCGATGACGATGATGCCGCCGATGTCGCGCAGGCGGAGCTGGCGCACGATCTCCTCGGCCGCCTCGAGGTTGTTGAGCGTCATCGTCTCCTCGAGCGTGCCGCCCTTGCCCACGAACTTGCCCGTGTTGACGTCGATGACCGTCATCGCCTCGGTGCGGTCGATGACGAGCGAGCCGCCGGAGGGCAGCCAGACCTTGCGGTCCATGCCCTTGGTCAGCATCTCGTCGATGCGGTGCTCCGAGAACACGTCACCGTCGCCGGAGAACTTGCTCAGGCGCGGCATGAGGTCAGGCGCGACCTGGCCCACGTACGCGCTGAGGGAGTTCCAGGTGTCGTCGCCCTGGATCGTGAGCGACTCGAAGTCCTCGTTGAAGATGTCGCGCACCACGCGGATGGCCATGTCCGGCTCGCCGCGCAGGAGCTTGGGCGCCTTGCCCGTCTCGGCCTCGGCCTGGATGCCCTCCCACTGGCGCTTGAGGCGCTCGACGTCCGCACGGAGCTCGTCCTCGGACGCGCCCTCGGCCGCCGTGCGCACGATCACGCCGGCGTCGGACGGGATGACCTCACGCAGCAGCTTCTTGAGGCGCGCGCGCTCGGTGTCAGGCAGCTTGCGGCTGATGCCGGTCACTCCCCCGCCGGGAACGTAGACCAGGAAGCGGCCGGCGAGCGAGATCTGCGACGTCACGCGGGCGCCCTTGTGGCCGATCGGGTCCTTGGTGACCTGCACCATGACCGTGTCGCCCGGCTTCAGCGCCAGCTCGATGCGGCGCGGCTTGCCCTCGAGCCCCGCAGCGTCCCAGTTGACCTCGCCGGCGTAGAGCACGGCGTTGCGGCCGCGGCCCACGTCCACGAACGCCGCCTCCATGCCGGGCAGCACGTTCTGCACGCGGCCCAGATAGACGTTGCCGGCCATCGACTGCTGCGCCTGGTGAGACACGTAGTGCTCGACGAGCACATCGTCCTCGAGCACGGCGATCTGGACGCGATGGTCCTTCTCGCGCACCACCATGTCGCGCTTGACGGACTCGCGCCGCGCGAGGAACTCGGCCTCGGAGATCACGGGCCGACGGCGCTGGCCGTCCCTGCTCTCGCGGCGGCGCTGGCGCTTGGCCTGCAGCCGAGTCGAGCCCTGGAGCTGGTCGTCGCCCCCTCCGCCCGAGCTGCCGGAACCGCCGGATCGCGACCCGCGACGGCGCCGTCGACGGCGCGAGCCGCCCTCACCGGTCTCGCCGTCGTCGGAGTCCTTGGCGTCGCCCTGCGCTCCGTCGGTGGCACCGGATTCCTGCCCGGCCGCGCCTGCGGAGCCGTCCTGCGACGCCTCGCCGCCGGACTGGGCTGCGTCGCCGTCCTGCTGACCCTCGGGCTTCTTCTTTCCGCGCCCGCGGCCGCCACGACGCCGGCGACGCTTGGCGCCGCCCTCACCCGAGCCGCCATCACCTGCGTTCGAACCTGCACCGTCGCCCGAGCCCTCGGACGCTCCCGCGGCCTCGCCGCCCTTGTCGCCGGCGTCGCCTCCCGACGGCCCGTCAGCGGCCTTGCCGCCGGATGCCGGTGCCGAGGCGCGGTCCTTGGCCGCCGCATCGGCCGACTTCTGGCCGCCGGTCTTCTTGGTGGACTTGGCGCCACCCGATTTCTTCGCGGCCCCGTCCTTCGTGGCGGCGCCGTCCTTGTCCTTCTTCGCGGCCGCGTCCTTCTTCGCCGCACCGGCACTCGTGCCGGCCCTATTCGCGGAACCCGAGCCGCCAGCTGACGTGGACGGCGGCCCGGCGGGCGCCGATGCGCGACGCGGCTGCGCGGGCTCAGGCGCCTGGAAGATGACGGCTGTCGAAGGGGTTTCGGGTGTGGTCTTTTCCTCGCTCAACGCGGGTACCTCGGGTCCACGCGGCCCACACACCGCATCGACACTCTCTCGTCGTTCGTGACTCGCGTCTCTCGCGGCCACCAAGTCTTCAGGTCGCGGCTGACAGCGGCGCCTGCGTCCGAGCGCCTATCCCCGATGTCACCGCCTGTGGGCTGTAGCCCGGCGGGACCAGGACGGGACTGGCTGCTGCGCAGTCGCTGCGTCTGTCGCGCGGTTGGCACCCGGTGTGGCTGGGTGCGGACCTGCCGACCATTGTGACACATCGGTCGCCATTCCCGGCGAGTCTCAGGTGCCCGGCGATTCGCCAGGCCTGGAAGATGGCCCCTCCCAGGACCTTGGTCCCGGTGCGCCGGGGGTTGTCCTCCGGGTAGATTCCTCTCATAGAGAAAGCTCACCGCGCCTAACCCTGGAGGCCCGCGATGGAAGTCCTCGAACTCGCCCGCTGGCAGTTCGGCATCACGACCGTCTACCACTTCATCCTCGTGCCGCTCACGATCGGCCTGTCGACGCTGGTCGCGATCCTGCAGACCGCGTGGGTCCGGACCGGCAAGGAGAAGTACCTCCGGCTCACGAAGTTCTACGGCAAGCTCCTGCTGATCAACTTCGCGCTAGGAGTCGCCACGGGAATCGTGCAGGAGTTCCAGTTCGGCATGAACTGGTCCGAGTACTCGCGCTTCGTGGGCGATGTGTTCGGCGCCCCGCTCGCGATGGAGGCCCTCGCCGCCTTCTTCCTGGAGTCGACGTTCCTGGGACTGTGGATCTTCGGCTGGGACCGCCTGCCCAAGAAGGTGCACCTGGCGACGGTGTGGGCATTCGCGATCGGCTCGATGCTGTCCGCGTATTTCATCATCGCCGCGAACTCGTGGATGCAGCACCCCGTGGGCGCCGAGTACAACCCGGAGACGGGCCGCGCGGAGATGACCGACATCGGCGCGGTGCTCACCAACAACACGACGCTGGTCGCGTTCCCGCACGTGATCGCGACCGCATTCCTTGTCGCGGGCACCTTCGTCGCCGGCATCGCGGTGTACTGGATGGTGCGCCACTCGCGCGCGGACAAGGACCACGCGGACCTGCCGATGTACCGCACGGCGGCGCGCTACGGAGCGGTCGTGATGCTGCTGTCCGGCATCGCCGTGATCGTCACGGGCGACGTCCAGGCGAAGCTGATGTTCGAGCAGCAGCCCATCAAGATGGCGGCGGCGGAGGCCCTGTGCCACACCGAGGAGCCCGCGCCGTTCTCGATCCTCACGATCGGCAACCTCGCGGGAGACGACTGCGAGTCCGTCACCCACCTCATCGAGATCCCTGGCCTCACGTCGTACCTGGCGACAGGTGACTGGAGCGCCCCCGTCACCGGGCTCGACGACCTTCAGGAGATCTACGCGGAGCGCTACGGCGCGACGGACGCGAACGGCGACGAGATCACCTACCAGCCCAACCTGCTGGTCACCTACTGGTCCTTCCGGCTCATGATCGGCCTGGCGGCGTTCTCCGCTGCGGTGTGCATCGCAATCTTCTGGTTCACGCGCAAGGGTCGCGTCATCGACCAGGAGTGGATGAAGAAGCTTGCGATCGTGTCGCTGCCCATGCCGTTCCTGGCGGCGAGCTTCGGATGGATCTTCACCGAGATGGGACGCCAGCCCTTCGTGGTCGCGCCCAACCCGACCGGTTCCGACCAGGTCATGCTGATGACCCTCTTCGGGGTCTCGGAGGCGACGTCCGTATTCGAGGTCGCGCTCTCGCTCTCCGTGTTCACGGTCGTCTACGCGGTGCTCGGCGTCTTCTGGTTCCGCCTCATGCAGCGGTACGCGGTCGAAGGCGCCCCAGACGTCTCCTACGAGGAGCCGAACGACGATGCCGACCGACCGATGTCGTTCGCGTACTAAGGAGGGATGATCATGGATCTCGCACTGTTCTGGTTCATCCTCATCGCCGTCCTGTGGACCGGCTACCTGGTCCTCGAGGGCTTCGACTTCGGCGTCGCCATGCTCATGGAGAAGGTGGGCAAGGGCGACCGCGGGCGCCGCGTCGCGCTCAACACGATCGGCCCGGTGTGGGACGGCAACGAGGTGTGGCTGCTCACCGCAGGCGGCGCCATGTTCGCCGCATTCCCGGAGTGGTACGCGACGCTGTTCTCGGGCTTCTACCTGCCTCTGTTCCTGATCCTGCTCGCGCTCATCGTGCGCGCGGTCGCGATCGAGTACCGGGGAAAGATCAACGATGACACGTGGCGCCGGCGCTGGGACTGGATGATCATGGGCTCCGCGTGGATCCCGTCAATTCTGTGGGGCGTCGCGTTCGCGAACATCGTCCGCGGCGTGCCCATCGACGAGACCGGCACCTACACCGGCGGCTTCTTCAACCTGCTGAGCCCGTACGCGCTGCTGGGCGGCGCCACCACGCTCACGCTGTTCCTCAGCCACGGAGCGATCTTCCTCGCGCTCAAGACCGACGGTGAGGTGCGCGAGCGCGCCGAGGCGCTGTCGCGCACGCTCGCCCCCGTGGCGCTCGTCGTGGCGGCCGTGTTCGCGATCTGGACCCAGATCGCCTATTCGGTGCCCTGGACCTGGGCTGCCGTCGCCGTCGCCGCGGTCGGTCTCGTGATCGCGACCGGCGCGGGCCGCATCGGGCGGTACGGCGTCGCGTTCATCGCGAACGCCGTCGCCATCGCGTTCGCCGTCGTGCTGATCTTCGGCTCGCTGTACCCCGACGTGATGCCGTCGAGCACGGACCCCGCGTACTCGCTGACGATCGAGAATGCGTCCTCCACGGACTACACGCTCACCGTGATGACCTGGGTGGCCGTCGTGCTGACTCCGGTGGTGCTCCTCTACCAGGGCTGGACCTACTGGGTCTTCCGGCGGCGCCTGTCCGCGGACCACATCCCCGACCACAGCTCGCTGACCTTCCTTCCCAAGAAGTCCAAGGCCGAGCAGTAGGGCGTGCGACCGCTCGATCCCCGGCTCGTCGCGCGCATCGGTCCCGCCCGTCGGTACGTCCTCATCACGGCTGGCCTCGGCCTGGCCACGGCGTGCGCGATCGCGCTGCAGGCCCTGGTCATCTCGCGTGCGCTCGCGCCGGTGCTCGCGCCCTCCCCGCTCACCGAGGACGGCCTCGGGTGGCTGGGGACGCTCGTGCCTGTTGGCGCCCGCGAGCTCGCGACCGCGCTGGGGTGGCTGGCGGCGATCGTCGCAGTCCGCGTGGTCCTCGTATGGGTCCAGGAGAGGCTGGCCCACCGGGCGGGCGTCGCTGTCGTCGCGGACCTGCGGCGGCGCGTGGTCGAGCACGCCGCGCGCCTGGGCCCGCGATGGGCGGCCTCAGGCGAGGGCACAGCCGTCACGACCACAGCCACGCGTGGACTCGACGGCCTGCTCCCCTACTTCGTGAGGTACCTCCCGCAGCTGCTGCTCGCGTGCACCGTGACACCGCTGATGCTGCTCCTGGTACTGGACCTCGACTGGATCTCCGCAGCGATCATCGCGGCCACGGTGCCGCTCGTGCCCCTCTTCATGGTCCTCATCGGGCTGCTCACGCGCGACCGCTCCGCGAGGCACCTCGCCGCGATGGAGCGTCTCGCGGCGCGCACGCTCGATCTGATCACTGGCCTGCCCACCCTCAAGGCCCTGGGCCGCGAGCGCGGCCCTGCGTCGCGCATCCGTGATCTCGGTGACGCCCAGCGCCGCGCGACCATGGGCTCGCTGAGAATCGCCTTCCTGTCCGGAATGGTCCTCGAGCTGCTGACCACGCTGGCTGTGGCTCTCGTGGCCGTGACGCTGGGCTTCCGACTGGTCTACGGCGAGGTGTCGATCGAGACCGCGCTCGCCGTACTGGTGCTCGCCCCTGAGATCTACCTGCCGGTGCGCAACGTCGGCACGCACTTCCACGCCTCCGCTGACGGCCTCGCCGCCGCCGACGCCGCGTTCGAGGTCCTTGAGACTCCTCTCATCGCCTCGGGAGGCGACCGCCCCGCTCCGTCGCTGGCGGGGGCCACGCTCTCCGTCGAAGGCCTGACCGTCCTCACGCCCGACGGGAGGCGCCGCGCCCCCGACACCCTGAGCTTCGACGCCGCGCCCGGCCGGATCACCGCGCTCGTGGGACCCAACGGCGACGGCAAGACCACGGCCCTGCTCGCGCTCATGGGCCTGCTGGACGCGGATGCCGGCCAGATCCACGCTCGATCCGCCGAGGGCACCACCGCTCTCGTGGACGTCGATGCCGAGTCATGGAGCACGCAGTTCGCGTGGGTGCCGCAGCGCCCGGACCTCGGGGTTGAGGGCCGCACCATGAGTCTGGGCGAGAGGGAGCGCGCGGCGCTTGCGCGAGCACTCGACGCCGATCGTCCCGTCCTGGTGCTCGATGAGCCGACGGCCCACCTCGACCAGGCATCGCGAGCCGCCGTGGTCGCTCAGATCACCGGCGCCGCTGCCGCCGGCAGCACCGTGATCGTCGCCACTCACGAGCCGGAGCTCGTGGCCGCGGCCGATGCGGTGGTCGCGGTGGAGGGCGCGCGGGAGGTGGCATCGTGAGGCCGCTGTGGCGCGCGCTCGCAGATGCCCAGGTGCCGCGCGGTCGCGCGGCGCTGGGGGTGCTGACCGGCACGGCGGCGCTGGGCTCGGCAGTCGGGCTCGCGGCGGTGGCGGCATGGCTGATCGCGCGAGCCGCCGGGATGCCCTCGCCCGCTGATCTCGCGATCGCGGCCGTCGTCGTGAGGTTCTTCGGCATCGGCCGCGGGCTGTTCCGCTACCTCGAGCGTCTCGCGTCACACGACACCGCGCTCCGTGGCGTCGTCTCGTTGAGGGTCCGCGTGTATGAGCGTCTCGCGGCGGCTCCCGCGGCACGCGTGCTGCCGCTCTCCCGCGGCCAGATCATGGCGCGCCTCGGCGCGGACATCGATGCCGTCGGCGACGCGGTCGTCCGTGGACTCATCCCTGCCGCGGTCGCCGTGCTCGTCTCCGGCATCGCCGTCGCGATCGCGGCCGCACTCGTGCCCGTGGCGGGGCTCGTCCTCGCCGCATGCCTGCTGATAGCCGGAGTGGGAGCAGCGGCGCTGACGCTGCGCTCCGCACGCGCTGCGGCGACTCTGGGGGTCCGGGCCGAGGCCGAGGTCACGGAGCGCGCTCTCGCGGCCATCGAGTCCGCTCCCGAGCACCGCGTATGGGGCACCTCGGCGCAGGCGCTCGCCGAGCTCGACGAGGCCGAGTCCGAGTCCGCACGCGCCCACGAGGCCACGGCACGACCCGCTGCGCTCGCCGCAGCCGTCCAGGCCCTCGCCGCGGGAGCGGCTCTCGTGGGCTCGATCGCGATCGCGGTGACGCACGCTCAGGACGGCCTCATCGGCCCCACGACGGCAGCCGTCGTCGCGCTGCTGCCTCTCGCCGCGTTCGAAGCCGTCGGAGCGGTGCCCGCAGCGACCCTGCAGGTGTTCCGCTCTGCCGAGGCCGCGCGCCGCATCGAAGAGCTCGCGCCGGTCGGGCCCGCGCACGCCCAGGACCGCTCGGGCGATCCCACACCGGCCGCAGTGCGGATCGAGGCGCGCGGCCTCAGAGTCGCCTGGCCGGGAGTGGCCCCCACCCGTCCCGTCTCGTTCACGGTCGACCCCGGCGAGGTCGTGGCGGTCGTCGGCCCGTCGGGGATCGGCAAGACCACCCTGCTCGCCACCATCGCCGGCGCCCTCGAGCCCGCTGCCGGTCAGGCCCTGATCGATGGGCGGCCCTCGCTCGAGGCGGACCTCGGCACCATCGTCGCGATCACCGCCGAGGACGCCCACCTCTTCGGCACCACGGTCCTCGAGAACCTGCGTGTCGCTCGCGGGGACGTCTCCCCCGAGGAGGCGCTCGACGCCCTGGCCGGGGTCGGCCTCGCGCCCTGGGTCGAGGCACTGCCGGAGGGCCTCGACACGGTCATCGGCTCGGGAGGTGGCACCGTCTCCGGAGGCGAACGGCGACGGCTGCTGCTCGCGCGCGCCCTGCTGGCACCGCAGCCTGCCGCGCTGATCGACGAACCCGGCGAGCACCTCGACGCGGATGGACGCCAAGCCCTCCGCGCGGCTCTCGCCGGGCTGCGCACCCAAGGCCGTAGCGTGGTGATCGTGACCCACGACCTGGCGTTGCTGGACGCCGCAGACAGGACGGTGACCCTCGATGACTGACGCCAGCACGAGCGCGGCAGCCCGCGAGCATGCGCTCGCTCAGGCGATCATCGCGCTCAACACCGAGCTGGAGCTGCCCGCCGTCCTCGACGCTTTCCTCGACGCCGCGACGGCGCTGACCGGTGCGCGGTACGCCGCGATCAACGTGCTCGACTCGCTGGGGCGGTCGCAGTCCTTCCACTCGCGCGGGATGTCCGACGCGGTGCTCGCGCACATCGGGCGCCCGCCCGAACCCGTGGGGGTGCTCGGCGAGATTCCGGCCGAGGGCACGCTCGCCGTCCATGCGGTGAGCGAGCACCCGGCTCGTGTGGGCCTGCCGGACGGGCACCCGCCGATGTCGACGTTCCTGGGGACCTCCCTGCGCGTGGGCGGACGGGTCTTCGGACAGCTCTACCTCGCGAACAAGGACGGCGACTTCACCGACGAGGATGACCGCGACGTGCGCGCCCTCGCCTCTGCGGCATCCGTCGCGATCGACCACGCCGAGCTGTACGACCTTGCGCTCTCCCGCGAGCGTTGGCTCGCGGCCGCGCAGCGGATCACCGCACATCTGCTCGCGGACGACGACCCCGAGGACGGGCTCCAGTCGATCATCGACACCGCGCTCGAGCTGTCCGAGGCCGACACCGCGGCGCTCGTGCTGCCGGGAGTGGAAGAAGCGTGGGTCATGGAGGTCACCGGGGGCACCGGGGCCGAGGCGCTGCTGGGCCTCGAACTGCCACCCGAGGGCACGGGCGTCCAGGTCATCCGCGCGGGAGAGGGCGTAGTCGCGCCCGAGCCGCCGGGAACCGACGTCCTGGAGCAGGTCACGTCCTACGGCCCGAGCCTGTATGCCCCGCTCGTGACACAGGGCCGGTCGGTCGGGCTCCTGATGCTGTGGCGCGCGCGCGGCGCTCGGGAGTTCAACGCCGGCGACCTGTCGATCGCCGAGCGCTTCGCCAGCCAGGCCGAGGCCGGCATCGCCGCGATGAACGAGAGATAGAGCGCCCCCAGCAGGTTGTCGGCGGCGGTCGCCGCGGAATAGAAGGCGGGATCGCGGACGAGCCCCGTGATCTCGCCCAGCGCCGCGAAATTGACCGAGCCGCCGATATAGGTCGCCGCGAACAGTCCCGCGATGGCGGGCTCGCGGCCCGGCACGTCGAGGCCGGAGGCCGCGCCCAGCGCGGACAGGTCGAGCAAAAGCAGCGCCAGCGTCACGCCCGCCACCGTGCCGGCCGACGCGAGCAGGAAGGCCGCCGTCATGCGTCCCGCGCCGAACAGGATCTTCCGCAGGTCGGCCGTGAACAGGAACAGCGGCACCAGCAGCGGCACGATGTAGTGGAAGACGAAACCGTAGGCCGGCGCGCTTTTCGGGATGACGCCGAGATTGGCCAGGGCAATGGAGGCGAGAATCGCGATCACCGCCGCCGTCAGGTTGCCGCCGATGCGCGTACGCTCCAGCAGGAACGCGGCGCCCGCGATGACGGCCAGCGCCGCCATGACGGCAAGGTGATTGTCGGGGGAGATCAGGGACATGAATTACCTGCCCGGTGTGAATATCGGATCGGGGAAAAATGAATTTCGGTAGCGGGGCGCCGCTCATGCTCACCGGATGTTGATGAAATCGTGACTGGCGACGCAAAACGGCTAGGGCCACACAATATCAGAACGTGGCGCGTTCCGCCCCCCATCCGATGCTCGCCATGCATAATCAGGCTCGCGAAAGGCTCCACGATGATATCGGCAGGCAAATTCCAATCTCGTTACTGGCTCATGGCGTCCCTGGTCGCGATTTCAGTGTTCCGGTTCGATCCCCTGCTGGCCGGGGAAAGGGCAGCGCTGCCGGATCATGTAATCGAGAAGTTCGGCAACCCTCCCGCGATTCCGGATGGTCCGCTGCCCGGGGAGCTGAAGTCCGCCGTGAAAGTGGCCTTTCTCGACAGCATGGCCAAGTCGCAATGGTACGAGGAACAGACGGCCGCGCTGGGCGAAATCGTCGCGGCAAAGGATCCCCGGGTCGCCTGGATCATCGCCGATCTGATGCGGTTTTCTCCGGGGCCCGGTCTGAGCAAGGCACTGGCCGACGCAGCCGCCGAATTGCTGGGGATCAGCCCGCCGGATGAAAACCACTGGGGCGTGGTGACCGATCATCTCATCGCATGGGATATTCCGGCGCCGCCCGATTACCTGCGGGCGAAGCGGGCCATATTCACGCGGTTCGTGCCCGGCTGGGACAGGATCTTCGTTCAGGGAGATATCGATTGGCGGCACGTTTCATGGGGCGGCGTGCTGATCGACGACCGCAAGTACGATGCGACGGACGAGCCGTGCAACTGCATTCCCGCTGCCGACAATCCCGACGTGAGCAGCGCCGAAGACGCGACGTGGCTCAAGGACGAGGACATCGTCTTCGGCATTCAGGTGAACGGCGAATACCGGGCCTATCCGCGGCGCATCATGGAAGTGCGCGAGATGGTCAACGATACGCTGGGCGGGCGGCATCTGGGCATTCCGTACTGCACCCTGTGCGGTTCGGCGCAGGCCTATTTCACCGACCGGCTGCCCAAGGGTGTAGACCGGCCGATACTGCGCACCTCGGGGCTGCTGATCCGGTCCAACAAGGTGATGTACGACGTCAATACATACTCTGTGTTCGATACGTTCCTGGGCCGCGCGGTGACGGGGACGCTTCTGGCGAAGAACGTGCAACTGAAGCAGACAAGCGTCGTTACGACCGACTGGGGCACATGGAAGAAATGGCACCCGGAGACAACCGTGCTGGTGGAAAAGCTGGCGCTGGGACGCGATTTCGATTTTCGCAACGGGCGGGATGCGGACGGTCCGATATTTCCGGTCGGTGACGTCGATCCGCGTTTGCCGGTTCACGAAGACATCATCGGCGTCATCACAGCATCCGGAAAACCGGTCGCGTTCCAGCGAACCAAGGCATTCGTGGCATTGAAGAACGGCGACGAGATCGTTTTCGAAGCCGTCGCCTGCGGCGTTCGAGAAGGGCAGGTTGTTCGGGTCGGCGCACACGCGCAGCTCCCGCTCGCTCGCGTCGAGTGGCGCGGCCGCAAGCGACGCGACGGCGACGCGCTGGTGGACGTCGACGAGGCGGCCCAGCTCAGCGAGGGCATGTTCATGGCCGGTCAGGTCGCGGTGCTGCGGGAACAGGAGACCACCGTCGCGGCGCTGCACGGTACGGTCACCGACCAGGCGGTCGCCTTCCACACCGCCCGGTCCGAGCGGCTGC
>NZ_CAJXJX010000086.1 GCF_913055775.1 uncultured Demequina sp.
CGATCGCCAGTGCACGTCCGCCGGCAGCCGTCACCGCATCGGCCGCGGTGTGAACCGTGCCCTCGAGCCGGGGATCGGGCCGGTCGGTCTTCGCCAGCATCGCGATGTTCGCGCCGTCGCGCGCGGCGCGTACCGCGATCGCGAGGCCGATGCCGCGGCTGCCGCCCGACATGAGCAGGGTGGTGCCTGCGAGGCTCCCGGGGCTCATCGCGCGGCCGCCCGTGCAGCGCTGGCGGCCGCGAACGCCTGGATGCGCTGCTGTGCCTCATCGCGGTCGAAAGCGGCGCCGATGCTGTGGGCCTCGTCGTCGAGACTGGTGGCGAAGTCGCGCTGCGCCGAGGCGCGCACGAGTCTCTTGGCGCGGCCGAAGGCGGTGCTGGCGCCGGAGGCCCACGCGCGCGCGACCTCGAGTGCGCGAGCGTCCGGGTTGTCCGCGGACTCGGCGGCGAAGCCCCAGGCCACGGCGGTCTGCGCGTCGAGCTCACGCGGGGTGAGCAGCAGCTCGAGGGCGCGGCGTTCGCCGATGGCACGGGTCAGCAGCGTGCTCACGCCAAGGTCCGGGGTGAGGCCCACGTCCGCATAGCGTCCCGCCACGCGCAGGTCGTGACCGGCGACCACGTAGTCCGCAGCGAGCAGCAGCCCGATGCCGCCGCCGGCGACCGCGCCGCGCGCTGCCGCCACGACGGGAACCTCGGACCCGACCAGGGCGACGATGCCCTCGTTGATCACCTGGGCGCTCGAGGTGACATCGGCGCCGGTGAAGCCGGCACCCGCCATCATCAGCACGTCGCCGCCTGCGCAGAAGGCCGGGCCCTCGGCGGTGATCAGGACGGCACGCGTGGTGGGGTCGCTCGTCGCCGCGACGCACGCCTCGCGGTACTGCGTGCCCATCTCGAAGTCCACCGCGTTCAGGCGCTCGGGGCGCGCCAGGGTGATGTGCGCGATGCCGTCGCGGCGGTCGAGCTGAACGTGCTGAGCCATAGGCGCCCCCTACGAGTCGTCGTTGATCCGTGGTGCCAATCCTGTCATGCGGCCGGGCCTCAGTGGATCGTGCCTCCCGGCAGCGCGGCGTCCGCCGTCCGGGCGAGTGAGGTCGACACGGCAATGGCGACGCCGCGGGCGATCTGGTCCGCCGTCAGTGTCGCGACGCCGGGGTCCAGGCCCATCTCCGGCGTCGCCGGCACGTGGATGAACCCGGAGCGGGCCGACGTTCCGTGGGTGGCGTGCTGCAGGGCGTAGAAGGTGTGGTTGCACACGTAGGTGCCGGCACTCAACGACACCGACGCTGGGATGCCGGCCTGGGCGAGGCCGGCCACGATCGCCTTGACCGGAAGCGTCGAAAAAAACGCCGCTGGGGCCCCAGGAATGACCGCGAGATCGAGGGGAGAGGCGCCGGTGTTGTCCGGGATGCGGGCGTCATCGAGGTTGACGGCGACTCTCTCTGGCGTGAGCCCGGAGCGGCCCTCGGCGAGCCCGAGCGCGATCACCACGTCCGGGCGCGTGACGTCGATCGCGTCGCCCAGTTCCGCAGACGCTCGCCCGAACGCGACAGGCAGGCGCACTGCCGTCACTCGGGCGCCAGCGACGCCCACAACCGCCACCGCTTCAGCAGCGTCCCACGAGGGGTTGATGCGCGCATCGGCGAAGGGCTCGAAGCCGGTGAGCAGGACGGAAGGCACCCACCCAGCCTACGAGGACTGGGCTCACTAGCCTGAGGTCATGTTCATTCTCATGTCGATCCACCACCCGCACCCCGATCACCGCGACAGCCTGATCGCGTCCATGCATCGCTACGGTGCCGCAATCGCGGGCCGAGAGGGCCTGGTGTCGATCCACACGTTGGCCGACGAGGATTCGGACCGGCTGGTGGGCCTCGCGATCTTCGAGTCTCGCGCAGACTATGAGCGCCTGGCGCCTGTCGCGCGGGCGGACGTGGCGGATGACCCCTTCGCCGAGTGGGAAGAGGGGCCGATCGACGGGCTGAGACTCTCGCCGGCCTGACGTGGCCCGAATGTATACACAGGGGCGTCGTTTCTGCTAGCGTACCCGTGAGAAGGCGCTCCGTGCATACAGAGGGCCGGAGTCGACTGCGTGAGGAGGCGCCGTGCGATCCAGCGACCGCGTCTACGAGACGCTCCGCGAGGAGATCCTCGACGGCACCCTCGCCCCCGGTGCCTCGCTCGCCGAGATCGAGCAGTCGGAGCGCCTGGGCGTGTCCCGCACTCCGCTGCGCGAGGCTCTCTCGCGTCTGCAGAGCGAGGGCCTCGTGACCGCGAAGGGTGGCAGGGGACTGGTCGTGGCCTCCGTATCCCTCGACGACGTGGGCGAGCTGTTCGAGATTCGCGAGGCGCTTGAGGTCAAGGCGGCGCGGCTGGCTGCGCTGCGCCGCGATCGGGCCGTGTTCGAGGCGTTGCGGGCCGAGGTGGAGACCACCGCGCAGCGTTTGGGCGGAGACATGTCGCTGCGCGCCTTCTACGAGCAGACGGCCCGCATGGATGCCGCGATCGACGACGCTGCAGGGAACCCCTACCTGGTGTCCGCCCTGCGCGGCGTGCGCGCCCACGTGGCGCGGATCCGCCGCCTGTCGCGCGATGACGCGTCACGCCTGCGCAGCGCCACCCAGGAGCACTTGATGATCCTCGACGCGATCATCGAGGGCTCCGAGACCATGGCCGCTCATGCCACGGAGCTCCACCTGCACCGCAGCCTCACGAGCATCCTCGCCTCGATGACCGTCGACGCAGCCGCTGATCAGATGTCATCCACCTTCACCACGAGCCAGGAGCCCAGCCTGTGAAGATCCACGCCGTCCGCGCCCACCGCTCCGCCGAGGAGCTGCCTCGCGAAGAGCAGCTCGCGTGGAGGATCGCGCAGGTCGCCACCGATGTCGCGCCCATCGACGATGACGTCACCGACATGGTGATCAACCGTGTGATCGACAACGCGGCCGTTGCGGCGGCGTCCTATTCCCGCACGGCGCCCAGCGCGGCCCGCGCCCAGGCCTTGGCGCACGTCCCATCCAGTGGCGGTGCGGGTGCGACGGTCTTCGGCGAGCCCGCCGCGACCCGCACCAGCCCTGAATGGGCGGCGTGGGCCAACGGCGTCGCCGTCCGCGAGCTCGACTACCACGACACGTTCCTCGCCGAGGAGTACTCGCACCCGGGCGACAACATCCCGCCGGTGGTCGCGGTGGCCCAGCACGTGGCGGCGCGCGGCCTCGAGGGCCGCGACGTGCTCCGCGGGCTCGTGACCGCCTACGAGATCCAGATCGACCTGGTGAAGGCGGTCAGCCTCCACCGGCACAAGATCGATCACGTCGCGCACCTGGGTCCGAGCGCGGCCGCCGGCATCGGCGCGATGCTGTCCCTGCCCACCGCCACGATCTTCCAGGCAATCGGCCAGGCCCTGCACACCACCACCGCCACGCGGCAGTCCCGCAAGGGAGAGATCTCGTCGTGGAAGGCGCACGCCCCGGCGCTCGCCGGCAAAGTCGCGATCGAGTCCGTGGACCGCGCGATGCGGGGCGAGACCTCGCCGACCCCCATCTACGAGGGCGAGGACGGCGTGATCGCGTGGCTGCTGGGCGGCTTCGACGTCGAGTACCACGTGCCGCTGCCGGAGGCCGGCGAGAGCAAGCGGGCGATCCTCGACTCGTACACCAAGGAACACTCCGCGGAGTATCAGTCTCAGGCGTGGATCGACTTGGCGCGCCGGCTCCACCGGGAGCGCCCCGACCTCACGGACCCGGCCAAGGTCGAGCGCATCGTGCTCGCGACGTCGCACCACACCCACTACGTGATCGGGTCGGGCGCCGAGGACCCGCAGAAGTACGACCCCGCCGCGTCCCGAGAGACGCTCGATCACTCGCTGCCGTACATCTTCACGGTCGCGCTGCAGGACGGGGAGTTCGACCATGAATCGTCCTACCTGCCGGAGCGTGCCGGGCGTCCCGACACCGTCCAGCTCTGGCGCTCGATCTCGACGGTCGAGGACCCCGAGTGGACGCGCCGGTATCACGACAACGACCCGGCGGTGAAGGCCTTCGGCGGGGCGATCGAGATCACGCTCACGGACGGCTCGATGGTGCGCGAGGAGATCGCGGTGGCCGATGCGCATCCGCTGGGCGCACGGCCGTTCCGTCGCGACGACTACATGGGCAAGTTCCGCCGGCTCGCCGCCGGCGTAGTCGAGCAGGGGGAGATCGAGCGCTTCCTCGACGCCGCGCAGCGCCTCCCGGACCTGGCTCCCGAGGAGCTCACCGGCCTCACGTTCGAGGTCGCGCCCGACGTTCGTGCCGCAGCCCCCGCGCCGCGCGGCCTGTTCTGAGAGGTCCGCGATGCTCTACGCCTCCACGACTCCTGCTGACAAGAGGGCCGCGTTCCGCGCCCGGCTCGACTCAGGCGAGTTGCTGCGCTTCCCCGGGGCGTTCAACCCGCTCTCCGCGCGACTGATCGAGCAGCGCGGCTTCGAAGGGGTCTATATCTCCGGCGCAGTGCTCTCTGCCGACCTGGGCCTGCCGGACATCGGGCTGACCACGCTGACCGAGGTGGCTGGACGCTCCCGCCAGATCGCGCGCATGACGGACCTGCCGGCGATCGTCGATGCGGACACCGGGTTCGGTGAGCCCATGAACGTCGCCCGCACGGTCCAGGAGATGGAGGACGCGGGGCTCTCGGGTCTCCACATCGAGGACCAGATCAACCCCAAGCGGTGTGGCCATCTGGACGGCAAGGACGTGGTCGACGAGCGCACGGCGCTCCGCCGGATCCGCGCGGCGGTCGACGGCCGTCGGGACCCGAACTTCCTCATCATGGCGCGGACGGATGTGCGCGGCGTGGACGGCTTCGATGCCGCCGTGGACCGCGCCAAAGCGCTGGTGGATGCCGGGGCCGACGCGATCTTCCCCGAGGCGATGGCGGATCTGAGCGAGTTCGAGGCGATGCGCAAGGCCGTCGACGTGCCGATGCTCGCCAACATGACGGAGTTCGGAAAGTCGGAGCTGTTCACCGTCGATCAGCTCAGGGACGCGGGCGCGAACATCGTCATCTGGCCTGTGTCACTGCTGCGACTCGCCATGGGCGCCGCAGGAAGAGGGCTCGACGAGCTCGAGTCCGCCGGCAACCTCACTGGACTGCTGGGCCAGATGCAGCATCGCGCGGACCTGTACGACCTCGTGGACTACGAGGCCTATGGCCACTTCGACAGCGAGATCTTCACCTTCAGCGTCACAAAGGAGTGAACATGAGCGACACCATTGAGATCCGCAAGGGACTGGCGGGGGTGGTGGCGGACGACACCGCCGTTTCCAAGGTCAACGTCGAGAGCAACTCCCTGCTGTACCGGGGCTACCCGGTCCAGGAGCTCGCGGCGATGGCGGGCTTCGAGGAGGTGGTGTACCTGCTGTGGCACGGCGACCTGCCCGACGCCCAGCAGCTCGCGGACTTCACCGCGAAGGAACGGTCACGTCGCGCGTTGAACCCCGCGGTGGTGGCAATGCTGGATGCCCTTCCGGCAACTGCCCACCCCATGGACGTGGTGCGCACCGCGGTGAGCGTCGTGGGCGCCCACGACCCGGACGCGTGGAGCCAGGAGCCGGACGCCATTCTTGACAAGGCGCTGACGCTGTTCGCTCAGCTGCCGGCCGTCGTCGCGTACGCGCAGCGCAAGCACCGGGGGCTCGAGCCCGTCGCCCCGCGGGAGGACCTGGGCTACTCCGCAAACTTCCTGTGGATGACCTTCGGGGAGGAGCCGGACGAGGTGGTGCGCCGGGCCTTCGACGTGTCGATGACGCTGTACGCGGAGCACTCGTTCAATGCCTCGACCTTCACCTCGCGCGTGGTGACCTCCACGCTGTCGGACTACTACAGCGCGATTGTCGCGGCCATCGGCGCGCTCAAGGGCCCGCTGCACGGTGGGGCGAACGAGGCGGTCATGCACACGTTCGCGGAGATCGGCGAAGCACAGAACGTGGTGCCCTGGCTCGACGCGGCTCTCGCGGACAAGCGCAAGATCATGGGCTTCGGCCACCGCGTGTACAAGCGTGGCGACTCTCGCGTCCCCACCATGCACGCGGCGCTGGGCACGCTCTTCGAGCACTACGGCCGGCCAGATCTCAAGGCTCTGTACGACGCGCTGGAGTCGGAGTTCGTGACCCGCACAGGCATCTACCCGAATCTCGACTACCCGTCAGGGCCCGCGTATCACCTCATCGGCTTCGACACCGAGTACTTCACGCCGATCTTCGCGGCGTCGCGCCTTGCCGGGTGGACGGCGCACGTGCAGGAGCAGTTGTCCGCCAACGCTCTCATCCGCCCGCTCAGCGCATATGTGGGTCCCGCCGAACGCCACCTCGACGGGTACGAGGCCGATGCGGCACACACGGCAGCCGCGACACGCAAGACGGAGTCGTGCTGAGCACAGGCGGGGAAGGTGGAGCGCGCGCCCTCGAGACGCCGTGAGTCCCTTCAGGAGACGGCCGGCCCGGAGTTTCCTGGCCGCGCAGCGATCATCGACCGATACGCTTCGGTGACGGGCGCTGACGTGTCCGAGCTGCGGTGGTATGAGGCGCTCGCCCTGTGGAGGTCGGCGATCTTCTGCGAGGCCATGTACACCCGTTGGCTCGACGGCGAGCGGCCCGGCGATACGTTCGCCCGATGGATGAACGGCGGTGTGCCCGCGCTCGCGCGGTCGGCGGCCGGCGCCCTCGCGGACTTCGAGAAAGGCAGGCCATGAGAATCGTTGTGCTGATGAAGGTGGTTCCGGACACCTGGGTGGAGCGGACGCTCTCGCTCGAGACCGGGCTCGCCGTGCGCACCCCGGAGGACGCGGTCCTTGATGAGATCAACGAGCGCGCCTTGGAAGTTGCCCTCGCCTACGCCGACGAGGCGCCTGAGACCACCGTCACCGTGGTGGCGATGGCGCCCAAGTCCGTGCAGAGTGCACTGCGCAAGGCGGTCGCCATGGGCGCGCACGACGCGGTGCAGATCATCGACGACCGACTCGTGGGCGCGGACCTGATTCTCACGGCGCGCGTTCTCGCGGCGGCGTCCCAGCACCTGGGCTTCGACCTCATCGTCGCCGGCGACTCCTCCACGGACGGGGGCGGCGGGGGAGTGCCCGTCGCCATCGCAGAGACGCTCGGCATCGCCGCTGCCACACACCTGACGCAGGTGGAACTCAACGAGGATTCCCTCACGGGCGTGCGTGCCTCGGACGCGGCGGCTATGCACGTCACGGCAGATCTCCCGGCGATCATCTCCATCACGGAGGCGCTGCCGGACGCGCGGCTCCCGAACTTCAAGGGCATCCTTGCCGCCAAGAAGAAGGAGATCATCGAGCTCACGCTCGATCAGCTGGGCATCGATGCCGACCCTGGTGCGGCGCCCGCGACCATCATGATCGGGGCGCGGGAGCGCCCGCCGCGCGAGGCGGGTACCACAATCGTGGACGAGGGAGATGCGGGCGCCCAGCTCGCGGCGTTCCTGGTCGAGAACCGGCTGGCGTGAGGAGCGAACGTTGACTGACACCACTCTCGAGCCGATCCTCGTCCTGTTGGACCGGCTGTCGGACGGCACTCTCGCCTCGTCCTCCGCAGGGCTGCTCGGAGCGGCGTCGCTGCTGGGCACGCCCGTCGGGCTGATCGTCGGCGACGCTGGCGACGACGCTGTCGCACGTGCCGGAGCCCTCGGAGCCGCAACCGTTCTGACCGGCGCCGCCGAGTCCTCCGCGCTGGGAGTGTCAGCCGTTGACGCCCTCGCCGCCGCATCGGCCCTCGTGGCCCCCGCAGCCGTGCTCGCGTCCCACTCCGTCGAGGGCAGCGAGGCCGCGGCCCGTTTCGCGATGCGAACGCAGGCGGCGCTCGCCGTCGACGCGATCGGCGTCGCACGCGACGACGAGGGGATCATCGCCCATCACGCCGTCTACGGCGGGATGTTCCTCGTGGACTCCGCTCCCACGTTTGCTGCGCCCGTCATCACGGTGCGCGAGGGATCGATCGATGCGCGGGCGGCGGCGGTCGATGCGCCTGAGCTCACCGTGCTCGAGGTGGAGCCGTCCGGCGCTCCTGCCGCGCGCATCGAGAAGGTCGAGCCCGTGCGCCAAACCTCCTCGCGCCCCGAATTGAGGAGCGCGTCGAAGGTGGTGTCGGGAGGGCGCGGCGTGGGCGGTGCCGAGGGGTTCGACCTGGTGGGCGCGCTCGCCGATGCACTGGGTGCGGCCGTGGGTGCATCCCGCGTGGCCGTGGACTCAGGCTGGGTTCCGACCTCCTACCAGGTGGGACAGACCGGTGTCTCGGTCTCTCCCGAGCTCTACGTCGCGCTCGGCATCTCCGGCGCCATCCAGCATCGGGCGGGCATGCAGACGGCCTCGACCATCGTGGTCATCAACACCGACGCTGATGCGCCGTTGTTCGAGATCGCAGACTTCGGCGTGGTCGGCGACGTCTTCACTGTCGTGCCGCAGTTGATCTCGGCCCTCGAGGACAGGCGCGCGAAGTGACGGTCCGGCTGCGCAGGGGCCTGCCGCGCGCGCCCGGTGGCGAGCCGTGGCCTCCGGAGACCGCCGTGACAGCGACGGGTACCGTGGCGAGGACCGATGCGGTGGCTGGGCCCACCGCGGACGTCGCCGCGGCAGCGGCTGCCCGAGCGCAGGTCGCACACGCAGACAGCACCCCAGCGCGACCGGCAGGGGACTCCTCGGCGAGAGAGGTGGCCACTGCCACCACCTCTGCAGGCGTCGCGATGCGCGAGGTGCAGGTGCGCCGTGGTCTGCCCCGCGAGCCCGGCGGCGAGCCATGGCCTGCCGCAGGCACCGCCTTTGTCGCGATGCGAGCCGACGACGACGCCGACGCGCCTACCGAGAAGACTGCTCCTGCCACGGTCGAACCCGCAGGCGCACCGTCGACCGACCCCGCCAGCCACGCGGGGCCGTCGCCCGCGAAGTCCCCGGCACCGCGGAAGTCCCACCAGCCACCGTCCGCGGCAATCCGGTGGGCGGGCGCGATCGCGGCGCTGGCCGCGCTCGTCGTGGTCGTGGTCGCGGGGTCACGATGGCTCCTGAGCCTCGATGGTGTGGCCGCCTTCGTGGATGACTACCCGGGAACGACCGCCGAAGCGCAGCGCGCCGGGATCGAGATCCCGGCGTGGCTCGAGTGGCAGCACTTCTTCAACGTGTTCCTCATGGCGCTCATCGTCCGCACGGGGCTGATGGTGAGCCGTCAGACGCGTCCCGAGGCGTATTGGGCACGTCGCTCTGATCCGCGCACGCGTGTGAGTCTCATGGCGTGGACCCACCAGGCGCTCGACGTGCTGTGGGTCACCAACGGGGTCGTGTATGCCGTGGCGCTCTTCGCCACAGGCCAGTGGCAGCGCATCGTGCCCACCAGCTGGGACGTGTTCCCCCACGCCGTGTCGACAGGCCTGCAGTACGCCGCACTGATGCCTCCGAGCCACGCCGAAGCTGCGGGCTACAACGCGCTCCAGCAGCTCGGGTACTTCACGACGGTGTTCGTCGCGGCCCCGCTCGCCATCGCGAGCGGCGCCAGGATGAGCATGTTCTGGCCCGCTGGGTGGACGCGCGTCCCGGTCTCCGCAGCACGGAGCCTGCACTTCCCGGTCATGCTCTACTTCGTCGTCTTCACGGTGCTGCACGTGGGACTCGTGCTCTCGACGGGAGCGCTCGACAACCTCAATCGCATGTATGCGGGGTCGGGCGCGGATTCCTGGGTGGGCCTGGTGGTGTTCCCGGCGTCTCTGGTGGTGATTGGGGGCGCGCTGGTCGCGGTGCGGCCCATCGTGGTCGCTCCGCTGGGTCGCGTCTTCGGCATCGTCAGCGGCCGCTAGGGTGGTGCCCACCGCCGAGCCCTCGAGTGGCCGGCGCACGGGCTCAGAAGGGTGACGATGGCCAAGCTCTACTTCCGCTACGGAGCGATGAACTCCTCCAAGACGGCACTGCTGCTCACGGCTGCCTACAACTACGAGGAGCGCGCCCAGCACCCCGTCATCGTCAAGCCGGGCATCGACACCAAGGCCGGCGAGGCGGTCTCGTCCCGGATCGGTCTCGAGCGTCCCGTCGACGTCCTGCTGGGGAGCGAGGACTCGCTTCTCGACGCCCTGCGGGCGCACCGTCCGCTCGACACGGTCGACGCGGTCTTCATCGACGAGGCGCAGTTCCTCACCCCCACACAGGTGGATGAGGCCTTCGCGGTGGCGGTCTCGCACGGTGTGCCCGTGCTCTGCTACGGCCTTCGCGGCGACTTCATGACGCGCTCGTTTCCCGGATCGTTGCGACTGCTGGAGATCGCCCACGCGATCGAGGAGCTCAAGACCATCTGTCGCTGCGGGTCCAAGGCCATCTTCAACGCGCGGATCGTGGGAGGCGTCTTCGTCAGCCACGGCGACCAGGTGGCGATCGACGGCCAGCAGGCGGACTACGAGTCGCTGTGCGGCAAGTGCTACATCGAGGAAGTCGGCCCGGTCAGCAGCTCCTAGCGTCGGCGGGACGGCGGCCACCCCAAGGTCCCACGTCTCGCCGGCTCCACCCGCCTAACGTGTGACGCATGGAGTGGTGGTACGACCCTCGCCTGAGCTATCAGGACAACGCCGATAGCGGCCCGTCTGGACCCTTCGCCACGGTGCCGCCGCCCCCGGCGTCGACGCCCCCGAGCGCGCAATTCCTGGGGACGCCGGTGCATTCTCCCTTCGGCATTCCCGCCGGCCCCCTGGTGAACGCCCGCTTCTGTGCCGCGGCCTTCGCGTGGGGATTCGACGTCAACGTCTACAAGACGGTGCGGTCGCGAGCCACTCCCGCCCATGCTCACCCGAACGTGCTGCGCGTCAACGTCGACGGGCCGCTCGGCCACGACCGAGCGATGCAGGGTCTGCTCGCCGACGATGACTATGCGCGGGCGCGAAGCATCTCCAACTCGTTCGGGGTGCCGTCGCAGGACCCCGACGCGTGGCAGCCCGACGTGGCGGCGGCAGTGGCGAGCGCGCGACCCGGACAGCTGCTGATCGCGTCATTCCAGGGCACGCGCGGCGGCACGGAGGAGAGGTGGATCACGGATCACGCCACCACGGCGCGACTCGCCGTCGAGACCGGCGCCCGGGTGCTCGAGCTGAACCTCAGCTGCCCGAACGAGGGAACGGGAGACCTGCTGTGCTTCGACACGGCGACGGTGTCCCGCATCGTCCACACGGTCCGCGACGCGATCGGCGACGTGCCGCTCGTCCTCAAGCTGGCGCACTTCACGTCGGCCGATGCGCTGGCCGAGCTGGTGCGCACGACGCACCGGAGCGTGGCGGGCTACGCAGCCATCAACACCATCCCCGCGCGCCTCGTCACCCGCGATGGCCGCCAGGCCCTTCCCGGTGCCGGTCGCGCGGTCGCGGGGGTGTGCGGGGCGAGCATCACGTGGGCCGCGTTCGAGATGGTCGAGCGGCTCGCGCGACTCCGGGACGAGCTCTCGGCCGACTTCGCGATCGTCGGCGTCGGGGGAGTCATGGCCGCGCCGGATGCGGTGCGCCTGCGCGCCGCGGGCGCCGATGCCGTCATGAGCGCCACCGGTGCGATGCTCGACCCGTGGCTCGGGATGGCAGTCCGGGCTTCCGCGTAGTCGCGACACGCCGACACGACCCCCGTCCCAAGGGGCGCTCATGCGCCTGCCTGCAGGCCGCATCGGCTTGAATGGGACCTTGGTCCCAGGTCTGGTCCACCACGAGATCTAGTGTTCGAAACGGCCCGGCACCACCACATCTAGTGGCATGGCAGCCGGAGGCGGTGAGTTCAGCGATCGAGGCAGGGG
>NZ_CAJXJX010000087.1 GCF_913055775.1 uncultured Demequina sp.
GATGTGCTCGGAGTGGGTTCCCGGCGGGAGCTCGCCGGGGACCACGCGGGCCACCAGCGGATCGAGGCGATCGCCGACCCGGTCCTGCGGGCCCGCGCCCGGCACGTCGTCACGGAGATCGAGCGAGTGCTCGACGTGACCGCAGAGCTCGCCAACACCGGGCCCGCGCACGAGCGCTTTGTCGACATCGGCAAGCAGCTCTACCGCTCGCATGCCTCCCTGGAAGTCGACTTCGAGGCCTCGACCGCGGAGCAGAACCTCGCGGTCGACACTGCGTTCGCGTGCGGCGCGCTCGGAGCCCGACTGGTCGGTGCCGGCTTCGGGGGCTCCGCGCTCGCCTTCGTGCGCCGCGCCGAGGCCGATGCGGTCGCGCGCCGGATCGACGAGGCCTTCGGCGAGCGCGGGCTGGAGCGGCCGCGCTTCCTGATGGTCTAGCGCGTCACAGGGCGTAGTCGACGATCAGCGGAGCGTGATCCGACCAGCGGGTGTCGTAGGACGGCGCGCGGTCGACCCGCACGTCGGCAGCCGCCTGCGCGAGCGCCGGGCTCGCGAACTGGTAGTCGATCCGCCAGCCGGCGTCATTGTCGAACGCCTTGCCGCGCATCGACCACCACGTGTACGGCCCGGCCACGTCACCGGCGTGGGCGCGGTGGACGTCGACCCAGCCGTCCTGGATCCACCGGTCCAGGTAGGCGCGCTCCTCCGGCAGGAAGCCCGCCGACTTGAGGTTGCCCTTCCAGTTCTTGATGTCGTTGTTCTGATGAGCGATGTTGATGTCGCCCATCACCACCACGCGGTCGTACTGCTCCCGCAATGCCGCCATGCGTGCCGTCGACGCATCGAGCATCGCGTACTTCAGGTCCATGGTCGGCGTGCCCGCCGTGCCCGAGTGCTGGTAGGTCGACACCACGCGGACCGGGCCCGCGGGGGACTCGACCGTGGCCTCGATCCAGCGGCCGGTGTGGACCGGCTCGCTCATCGTCTCGCCCAGCGCGTCCACGCCCGAGACCACGTCCGTGAGCTCCGTGCGCGCGGCGATCGCGACACCCGCGCGGCCCTTGATCTCGCACGCCTCCTCGACGACGTGCCACGACTCCCCGACCAGCGGGCCGGTGATCTCGAGCGGGGCGCGGACCTCCTGCAGGCACACCACGTCGGCGCCGCTCGCCTCGAGCCACTCCGTCATGCCCTTGCGCGCAGCAGCGCGCACGCCGTTGACGTTCACGGACACGATCCGCATCAGCGAATCCCCGCCTCTCTCTCGCTCGCCTCCACCACGTTGGCCAGGAGCATCGCGCGCGTCATGGGTCCCACTCCCCCAGGGTTGGGCGAGAACCACGAGGACTTCGCCACCGCATCGGCCGCGATGTCGCCGGCCACCTTGGACTTGCCGGTCTCGGGGTCGGTGATGCGCGAGACGCCCACGTCGATGAGCACGGCGCCGTCCTTGACCATGTCGCCCGCGATGATCCCCGGGACGCCCGCCGCCGCGACGATCACGTCTGCCGCACGCGTGTGCGAAGCGAGATCGGCCGTGCCGGTGTGGCACAGCGTCACCGTGGCGTTGACATCCTTGCGGGTGAGGAGCAGGCCGATGCTGCGGCCCACTGTCGTGCCGCGGCCCACCACGACCACGTGCTTGCCGCGCAAGGACACCCCGTGCCGCTCGATCAGCTCGATGATGCCCTTGGGCGTGCACGGCAGGCTGGACTCGACCGGCTCCGCCGTGCGCAGCACGAGACGCCCAAGGTTGGTGGGGTGCAGGCCGTCCGCGTCCTTGTCCGGGTCGATCAGCTCGAGCACCCGGTTGGTGTCGATGCCCGCAGGAAGCGGCAGCTGGACGATGAAGCCCGTGCACGCGGGGTCCTCGTTGAGGCGGGTGACCGCCGCCTCGATCTCCTCCTGCGTCGCGGACTCCGGCAGGTCCTCGCGGATGGACGCGATGCCCACCTCCGCGCAGTCCGCGTGCTTGCCGTTGACGTACCAGGTCGAGCCCGGATCGGCACCGACGAGCAGGGTGCCCAGCCCCGGGGCGGCTCCGCGCTGGGCGAGAGCCGCGACCCGGTCCGTGAGCTCGGCCTTGATGGCGGCCGCGGTGGCCTTGCCGTCGAGGCGCTGAGGCGCGGCGGTCTGATCCGTCATGTCCGCCGCCATCTCCTCAGCCGCCACTACTGCTGCAGCCCCTCGTACAGCGGGAAGTCGTCCGCGAGCTTCTTGACACGCGCGCGCAGGCCCGCGATGTCCGCTCCCTTGCCGCCGATCAGCGCGCTCGCGATCACATCCGCGACCTCGGTGAACTCCTCGGCCCCGAAGCCGCGGGAAGCGAGCGCCGGAGTGCCGATGCGCAGGCCGGACGTGACCATCGGCGGGCGCGGGTCGAACGGCACCGCGTTGCGGTTGACGGTGATGCCCACCTCGTGGAGCAGGTCCTCGGCATCCTGGCCCGTGAGCTCCGAATTGCGCAGGTCCGCGAGCACCAGGTGCACGTCGGTGCCGCCGGTGACGACGGAGACGCCGGCCTCGGTGGCGTCCGGTGCGACGAGGCGCTCGGCGATGATCTGCGCGCCCTCGATGACGCGCTCCTGGCGCTCCTTGAACTCGGGAGCTGCCGCGGCCTTGAGCGCGACGGCCTTGGCGGCGATCACGTGCATCAGGGGGCCACCCTGCTGGCCGGGGAAGACCGCGGAGTTGAGCTTCTTGGCGTGCTCCGTGTCGCGCGACAGGATCATGCCGGAGCGGGGCCCGCCGATGGTCTTGTGGATCGTGGTCGAGACCACGTCCGAGTGCGGGACGGGGCTGGGGTGCAGGCCTGCGGCGACGAGGCCCGCGAAGTGCGCCATGTCCGTCCACAGCTTGGCGCCCACCTCGTCCGCGATCTCGCGGAACGCGGCGAAGTCGAGGTGGCGGGGATACGCGGACCACCCGGCGATGATGACATCCGGGCGCTCGGCCAGGGCCTGCTCGCGGACCTGCTCCATCTCGACGCGGTGCGACTGCTCGTCCAGGCCGTAGGCCGCGACGTTGTAGAGCTTGCCGGAGAAGTTGAGCTTCATGCCGTGCGTGAGGTGACCACCGTGCGCGAGCGACAGGCCCATGATCGTGTCGCCGGCCTCGATCAGCGCGTGCAGCACGGCCGCGTTGGCGGTCGCGCCGGAGTGCGGCTGGACATTCGCATACTCGGCGCCGAACAGCGCCTTGGCGCGGTCGCGCGCGATGTTCTCTGCGACGTCGACCTCCTCGCAGCCGCCGTAGTACCGGCGTCCGGGATAGCCCTCGGCGTACTTGTTGGTGAGGACGGATCCCTGTGCCTGGAGCACGGAGCGCGGCACGAAGTTCTCGGACGCGATCATCTCGAGGTAGGTCTGCTGGCGCGTGAGCTCGCGGTCGAGGACCTGAGCGATCTCGGGGTCGAAGTCCTGCAGGGTCGCGTTCATGACCTCTGCGGTGGCGCTGGAGTCGGTGCTCATCTCTGTCCTTGTCTGTCTCCGTGGCGGCAGGGCCGCCGGGGTGTCCGGTGACCTTGGCCCAGGCGTACGACCAACAGTCTCAGAAGATGCCGCTCCCTCGTGGTGACCCACTGCGCCAGTCGCGACGCGGGACAGTCTAGCAACGCGCATCGGCGGCACGCGAGGCCGCAGTCGAGGCTGCACGCGGGGCCGCACGCGCCTCAGGCGCGCGTCTCAGTTGTCGCCGCGCACCGCGTGGTCGTCGGCCTCGTCATCGACGATCGCGCCGGCCTCGAGGACCTTCTTGAGGTACGCGTAGGTGAGGTCGCCCGCGACCTGGTCGAACTGGTGCTCGTATCCGGCCTTGTTGTACAGCGCGATGTTGTGCTTCGAGTCCTGACCCGTGAACACCCAGACCTCCTTGGTGTTCTCCGGCAGGTGGCCCAGCACGGCGAACAGCAGCTGGGTCCCGATGCCCTTGCCCTGCTTGTCGGGCGTCACCGCCAGCCGACCGATGGTGGCCTTGTCGCCTTCGATGCCCACGCGGATGGAACCGATCAGCCGGTGCCCCTCCCATGCGCCCAGCGTCACGACATCCTCCGAGTCGAGATCGACGAGCAGCTCGTCGAGGGTCTGCGTGAGCGCAGGGATGTTCGGATCGTTGTAGAGCTGGGCCTCGGCCACGAATGCGGCCTTGCGGACAGTCAGCAGCTCCCCGGCGTCCGAGGCGCCGACGACATCGATGCGCACCTGCTCTGCGTCACTCATGTCTCAATCGTGGCACGCGGTGGCACGCGGTGGGGACGCGACTCGCGCGGATGCGGGCGCAGCGCCACTCAGTAGTTCGGCGTGAAGGACCACAGCCAGGGCGACTTGCCGCTGGCGAGCCTGCTACGGATCGTCTCCGGACCGGTGATCGAGCGAGTCTCGCCAGTCCACGACGTCGCGGTCACTTTCGTCGCCGCCGCATCGGACCCGCCGCCGGTGCGCGCCGTCACCCTGATAGCGACGATGTCGTCGAGCCCGAACACGGACGCGGCCTTGGACTGCGAGAGCGTCATGGTCCACGACCTGTTGGGGTTGATGCTCGTCTCGGACCACGGGTCGTCCACGGACCGCAGATAGGGGAGCGTCGCGCTCCAGATGTCCTCGCTGTTCTCGGTCTGACCGCCGGACGACGAGAAGTAGTAGGTGTTGGCGATCGAGCCTCCGGACTTGAGGACCTTGCCGTTCGCGCCTCCCGACGCGTTGGTCGCGTCGACGGCGGCGACCCACCGCTTGCCGTAGTAGGCGTTCGTGCCCTCGTTCTCCTTGTTCCACCCCGTGAAGTTCTGGTCGCGGGTGTCGTCGTAGATGTGGCAGTTGCAGTTCGCGCTGTAGTTGCTCATCTGCTTGATGGCGTAGCCGCGGGCGACGATGGCCTGCGCCTGCAGCGCGTCGTGGTCCCACGAGGAGGGCATCTCGGCGATGCCGTAGAGGTACTCGGTGTTGAGCTGCAGCTCGTTCGCGATGATGATCCGGTTCTGGGGGACCGAGATCAGAAGCTTGCCGTGGCGGTACTTCCCGTGGGTGGCACGAATCTCCGAGGCGCCGTTGCCCTTGTAGATGTCGACGTAGGGCTCCTCCGCCGATCCCGTCTGGTAGTACCGGGTGCCCTCCCACTGGAGCGACACATCCTTGGTCGCGGTCACCTTGGTGCCGCCGTCGCGCTCGACGGTGACAGAGGTGCCCGCCCTGGTGATGTGCAGCTTCTCGTTGTTCTTGCCGGTCCACGTCGTGTGAGGCGTCGTCGAGCCCTCATCGTAAAAGCGCATGATCCACCGGCCGTCGTGAGTCGCGTCGTCTCCCGGCGAGCGCACCACGACCGTCACCGAGTTCGTCCAGTCCGCACCCGAGCCATAGACCTCGACCTTGATGTTCTGCTGCGCGCTCACGGTGCTCACGGTCGTGCCCGTGTAGTAATTCTTGAGGATGGCGCCCGCGCCGTACCCGTCGAGCGCCATCGCCTGTGCGCCGTACTGCGACATGCCGACGCCATGTCCGTATCCAGCACCCTTGATGGTGAATGACGCGGGCACGCCCGTGTTCACGGCAGGGCTCCCCGCGAGGCGGTAGAGGAAGGCCGCGGTGGCCTCACGCGTGACCGAGTCGAACGGCCGGAACGTGCCGTCGGAGAAGCCCGTGGTGATCCCGGCGCTGCGCAGCCACGCCACTTCCTTGAAGAACTTCGACGACGTGGTCATGTCCGTGAACGGGGACTTCGCGGGGACCGAGTACGACGGTCTGCCGTCGAAGCGGTAGAGGAAAGCCGCCATCGCGTTGCGGTCGATCTCCTCGTCCGGGCGGAACGTGCCGTCAGCCCAACCGGTGCTGATCCCCTGCTGGGCCAGCCACACGATCTCCTTGTAAAACTGGTGCCCCGTCGAGACGTCGCCGAACGGGGACGCCGATGGCAGCGACACCGAGGGCCGGCCGGCCATGCGGTACAGGAACGCCGCGAAAGCCTCGCGCGTCACCTCGCCCTTGGGGCGGAACGTGCCATTCGAGTAGCCCGTGGAGATGCCGGCATTCGACATCCAGGTGATCTCCTTGAAGAACTGGTGCGAGCGCGGCACGTCGGAGAAGCCTGCGGCCGACCCGGCGGTCGCCGCGAGCGGGACCAGCATCGATCCCGCGGCGACGGCGATTCCCGCGCGTCGCAACCACCGGAGCACGGTTGCCTTCACTGCTACCACCTACAGGTCGAGAGATCGTGTTGCCCGGCGCACAGCGTCGCACGCCAGAACGCGGTCCCGCCCACTGCCGGCGATCGAAGTGACGGGTGTGACCAGTGTGACATATGTGAATTCACGCGCAAGTGCCCTGGTGGACGGCGTGTCTCGTGCCGCTCAGTAGGGTTGTGCCCATGACCGACGCCGACACGAGCTACGTGCTGAGCCTGTCCTGCCCCGACGGCCCCGGCATCGTCCACGCCGTGTCCGGGCTGCTCGCGGAACACGGAGGGAACATCACGGAGTCGCAGCAGTTCGGGGACGCGGACACGGGGCTGTTCTTCATGCGCGTCGAGGTCGAGGCACCCGTCGCTCGCGACGTGCTCGCCCAGGCGGTCGGCGCCCTCGGCGAGCGATTCGGCATGACATGGCGGCTCGACGTGGCCGGCCGGCCGATGCGCACCCTGGTGCTGGTGTCGCGATCCGAGCACTGTGCTAACGACCTGCTGTTCCGCGAGCGCGCCCACACGCTGCCGGTCGACATCGTCGCGATGGCCGGCAATCACACCAGCCTCGCCGGCCTCGCCGACTTCTACGGCAAGGCGTTCCACCACATTCCTGTCACGCCGGAGACCAAGCCGGCCGCCGAGCAGGAACTGCTCAGGCTGGTGGACCAGCTCGACGTCGAGCTCGTGGTGCTCGCGCGCTACATGCAGATCCTGTCGCCCGCGCTCTCCGAGGCCCTGCGCGGTCGCGCCATCAACATCCACCACTCGTTCCTCCCGAGCTTCAAGGGCGCCCGCCCCTACTTCCAGGCGCACGACCGGGGAGTGAAGCTCATCGGCGCCACCGCGCACTACGTGACGAGCGACCTCGACGAGGGGCCCATCATCGAGCAGGAGGTCGAGCGAGTTGACCACACGCACACGCCCGAGAGCCTCACCGCCGTGGGCGCGGATGTCGAGAGGCGGGCGCTCGCACGGGCCGTGAGGTGGCACGCCGAGCACCGCGTGCTGCTCGATGGTCATCGCACCATCGTCTTTCGCTAGCCACGAAGAGACGACCAGCACGGGAGTGAGATTGCTCACATCCCGTTCACTGTGGGCGTTTTCTCCTAATAGCGTCGCGACACATGGAGGCCCTGAATCGCGTGCGCGGGTGGCGAATCGCGCTCGCCTGCACACTTGCCTGCGCGCTCGCCCTCGGGTTCGGCGTCGCGGCTGGTGCCCCGTCGAGCGCCGCGACCGCAGCCGACGACTCGATCGCGTCCGCCACGAACTCGTACCGCTCAGCCAACGGCAAGGCGGCCCTCGCCCGCCACACGGGCATCGACGCGGTGGCGCAGGACTGGGCCGAGTGGATGCGGTCGAACCGCACCCTCAAGCACAACTCGAACTACAGCAGCCAGATGCCGCAGGCCGGACTGTCCCGCGCGGGCGAGAACGTGGCCTACGCGTGCGGCCGAGGAAGCGCCACCGCGAACGCCACGGTGATCATGAACGGCTGGAAGAACTCGTCCGGGCACCGCGCGAACATGCTCAACAGCGCGTACACGGACTTTGGCGTCGGAGCAGCGTACGACAGCTCGCGCGACTGCCTGTGGGCCGTCCAGAACTTCGGCACCTACACGTCCGCCACCTCTGCCAAGTCCGGCACGCAGTTCTGGGACGTCCCCAAGAGCCACCAGTTCTACGACGAGATCGAGTGGCTCGCCGGCACGGGCATCACGACGGGCTACAGCGACGGCTCCTTCCGCCCCGATGCCAAGGTGACGCGCGAGGCCTTCGCCGCGTTCATGTACCGGCTCGACGGCAGGCCGTCCTACTCGGCTCCGAAGAGCAGCGCGTTCACCGACGTGTCGCCGTCCGACCCGTTCTACAAGGAGATCTCGTGGCTCGCGTCCACGGGCATCTCGACCGGCTGGTCCGACGGCACGTTCCGGCCCAAGGACAACATCTCGCGTGAGGCCATGGCCGCGTTCCTCTACCGCTACTACGAGCAGCCCTCCACGAAGGTCAACGCGGCTCAGCGCTTCAAGGACCTGGGCTGGGGCGACCGGTTCCTGCGCGAGATCAGCTGGCTCGCGAACGAGGGCATCTCGACCGGCTACTCCGACGGCACGTTCCGCCCGCACTCGTCGGTGACCCGCGAGGCGATGGCGGCGTTCCTCGAGCGCGCGTCCGACAACTGACGGCGGTCCGCCGCACCCGTCTCGCGAGTCACGCGTCTCGCCTGTAGTTCTCCGCGTCAGTCGATGCCCAGCGCAGCAGCCGCCGTCGTGCTGGCGGCGGCCACCGCATCGTCCCTGCTGACGCCCGCTGCGACGCACACCTCGATCGCCCGCGACAGCGTGAGGGTGGAACCCGCCAGGGTCTCCGTGCCGGCAAGGACTGCACGGCCGTCCTCGGTCACGTCGACGTCGAGTCCGCCGAGCGAGTAGCGCCCGGGCGAGGAGGCCGCCGCGGACATCGCGTCGGTCACCAGGACCACGCGTCCGGGAGCCGCGCGAAACAACGCCGCGATGAGCCGCGGGTCCACGTGGATGCCGTCCGCGATCACCTCGATGAAGACGCGATCGTCGTCCAGCGCCGCGCCCGCCGGTCCCACCTCGCGCGCCGCGATGCCCCGCATCGCGTTGAACGCATGGGTGACGAGGCGGGCACCACGATCGAAGGCCTCCTGAGCGAGCGCCGCGTCGGCCTCTGTGTGGCCCACGGCCACGGTGACGCCCGCGCCGACGAACCGCTCGATCGCGTCGAGCGCTCCCGGCAGCTCGGGCGCGATGGTGATCTGGCGGATGATGCCGGAACCGGCCTCGAGGATCGCGCCGACGATGTCGGGATCCGGCACCGCGAGCGCTGCGGGGTCGTGCGCTCCCTTGCGTGCCGGCGCCAGGAAGGGACCTTCGAGATGGACGCCGAGGAGCGCGGGCTGCTCGGCCATGGCCTCGCGGATCACGGCCAGCTTCTCGCGCAGCTGCGGCAGGCGCAGGGAGACCAGCGACGCGACCACCTCGCCCGTTCCCGTGGCCTGGTGCGCCGCGAGTGCGGCGACCGTGCCCTCGACGGTGTCACCGAACGAGTGCCCCCCGCCACCGTGACAGTGAATGTCCGTCAGCACGCGCATCGGCCCTCCTAGATGCCCTGCCACGCGGGCTTGTTGTCCTGTGCCCAACGGTAGTAGTCGCGGTGCTGGAGTGCCGATGCGGCGGCCGGGTCGAGCACGACCGTCACGTGGGGGTGGAGCTGGATCGCCGAGCCGGGCATCGACGCGGTGACGGGCCCTTCGACGGCCTGCGCGATCGCCCCCGCCTTGCCCTCGCCGAATGCGAGCAGCACGAGGTGGCGCGCCCGCAGAATCGTGCCGAGCCCCTGGGTGACGCAGTGCATCGGCACCTGGTCGAGGGAGTCGAAGAAGCGCGCGTTGTCCTGTCGCGTGCGCTCGGTGAGGGTCTTGACGCGGGTCAAGGAAGCGAAGCTCGAACCCGGCTCGTTGAAGCCCAGATGGCCAGTAGTGCCGATGCCGAGCAGCTGGAGGTCGACTCCGCCATGCTCGGTCAGCGCGCGCTCGTAGCGCTCGCCCGCGGTCTCGATGCCCGAGAGCGTGCCGTCGGGAACGTGCACGCGAGCGGTGTCGAGGCCCAGACGCTGGGTGACCTCGCGGTTCACGACCGCGGCGTACGACTCGGGGTGCCCGTCGGGCAGCCCCACGTACTCGTCGAGAGCGAAGGCCGCCGCCTGGGTGAAGTCCGCTCCGTTGGCGGCGCGCTCCTCGAGAGCGGCGTACACGGGCAGCGGCGTGGAGCCCGTCGCCACCCCCAGCGTGACCGCAGGGTTCGTCCGAGCGAGACCGGCGATGTGGTCGGCGACCAGGCTCGCGCCGGCCTCCTTGGTGTCGAGAACGATCACCTCAGCCATGGTGTGCCTCCAGGAGTGCGGCGCCGATCGCCGCGACAGGTTGGTCCGCAGGAGCGATGCTGACGCGCTCGCCCATGCTCAGGGATGCGAGGAACGGGGACGCGGCCTCCCACCGGCCGATGACGGCGCGCGCGCCATCGGTGAGCGCTGCGCCCATGCCCGTGAGTCCACCGCCGAGCACGACATGCTCGACGTCGAAGGTGAGCGTGAGGATGCGCACGGCCGTCGCCACGCCGTTCATCAGGCGATCACGGATCGCGAGAGCCGCCTCGTCTCCCGCGTCCGCCGCGGCGAGCACGTCGACAGTGGACTCGCCGTCGCGACCCCACTGCAGCGCAATCCCCGAGCCGGAGGCGTAGGTCTCGAGCACGCCCGGGAGCCCTTCGGGGCCGCGCGGGTCGTCGGGGTCGGCGACGATGTAGCCGATCTCGCCGGCGGCGCCGTGGCTTCCGCGCCAGAGGCGGCCGTCGAGGATGAGCCCCGCGGCCAGGCCGGTGCCCACGTTGAGGTACGC
This sequence comes from uncultured Demequina sp., assembly GCF_913055775.1. Classification (GTDB taxonomy): domain Bacteria; phylum Actinomycetota; class Actinomycetes; order Actinomycetales; family Demequinaceae; genus Demequina. The sequence continues at coordinate 10,589 of NZ_CAJXJX010000087.1, forward strand.
GACGGAGGTGCGACCGTCTCCCAGCAGGTGCCAGGCGCCCACCGCCGCGGCGTTCACGTCGTTCTCGACCTGGACGGGCACGCCCCACGCCTGCGCGAGGGCCGCACCCAGGTCGAGCTCGACCACATCGAGGTTGAGCGCGTGACGAACCACGCCGCCGGCGACCGCGCCGGGCACGCCGACGCCCACGGAGGCGACCTCGGAGATCGCGATGCCGGCGTCCCGGCAGACCGCGTCGACGGCCTCGTGGGTGCTCGCGACCACGCCCGCGTCGCCTCGCGCGACCGGCACGCGATGCTGCGCGGCCACGGAGCCGTCCTGGGCGAGGACCACTGCCGCCACCTTGGTGCCGCCGATGTCGACGCCGATGCGGGGCGCCGTCGCAGTGACCGTCACTGGCGCGCTCATGGCAGGATCTCCGCGAGCGCTTCGCCCACGAGGCGCGAGGCGCCGAAGGTCGAGATGTCCGCATACGGCTGGGAGGGGTCCGGCCATCCCATGTCGACCACGAGAGCGTCGCGCTCGCGCAGCTGGTCGATCGCTTCGCGCGCCCAGGAGTGACGGTGGTTGTCCTTGCCGACCACGATCACCGGTCGGTCGGGGTCGAGCGCCGTCAGATCGACGGTGCCACCGGGGCTGATCGTGAGGACGGGCTCGATCCCCGCGGCGAAGGGGCCCCAGGGGCTCACGCCGACGGCGATGTTGTGCGCCGGCTCGAGACGCACCCACTGCGGCAGGCTCTCGCCAGCAGCGATAGCGGCGAGACGGGCCCGCCCTGCCTCGGTGATCTCGAAGGCCTGCGCGATGCGTGCCGCACTGAGTCCCGCGACGGCGCCGCGGTCTTCCGGGGCCACGGGACCGGGGTCGGCCGTGGCGCGCAACTCACGCACCAGGCGACCGATGCGAGCGGCGGCGTCCTCGACGCGCGACGCCTCGAGGTCGCCCGCCGCGATCGCGGACTCGATCGCGGCGACGATCTGGCCCATCTGCTCGTCCGTGTTCGCCGTGCCGATGCACAGCAGGTCGCATCCGGCGGCGAGCGCCCGCGCGGCGGCGGCGGGGATGCCGATCCCGCCC
>NZ_CAJXJX010000088.1 GCF_913055775.1 uncultured Demequina sp.
GGTGCCCCGCCGGTGGAGCCGGCGCGCATCGGTGACCGGGGCGGTCGCGCTGTGGACCGCGGGCGTCGTGGTGGCCGCGAGCGCGGAAAGCGTCCTCCAACTGGGCGCCGGACGCGTGATGTCGGCCGCCGCGCACGCGCTCTTCTGGGCGATCGTCGCCCCCACTGCCGCCGCGCTCTTCGCCCCCCACCTCCGAGCCCGCACGGTTACCGCGATCATGCTGGGCGCATCGGCCGCCGGCGTGCTGGGAACGCCGCTCGTCACGCTGGTCTCGACGTCGCTCGACTGGAGGGCGTCGTACTGGGCGCTGGCGGGGCTGGGTCTGGTGCTGACCATCACGGTCGCGCTGACGCTGCCGTCCGCGCGGGCGGCGGGGGGCGGGCGCATCACCCGAGGCGACGTGCCGTCCGGCCGCGCGTACGCGCGCGTGCTCGCGGTGACGTTCCTGGCGGCTGTGGGCATGTCCGCGACGTGGACCTACATCGTGCCGTTCTTCACCAATGTCGCAGGCCTCCCGGCGTCGATGCTGCCGGTGCTCTTCGCGCTCGGCGGCACGCTCGCGGTCGCGGCGACGCTCCTCGTGGGCCGGTTCCTCGCGCGCTACGCGGTGCGCACTGTCGCGGTCGGCGCGGGGATGCTGGTGCTCGCGTGGGGGCTGCTCGCGCTCGGCCAGGACTGGTCCGCCGTCGCGTTCCAGGCCACCCAGGCGGCCGGGTGGGCCGTGCTCGTCGCGGCGCTGTTGAACTGGGCCATGCGACACACGCCGTGGCGGACCGAGATGGGCGCCGCGACCTACACGGTCACCATGAACGCGGGCGCGGCCGTGGGCCCGCTGCTGGGCGCGGCGGTGGTGGCGACAGTCGGGACGCGATGGCTGCCGCTCGTGTCGCTCGCGCTGACGACCCTCGCCGGGATAGTCGTCGCCACCGCCGACCGGGAGATGCTGCGCATGGTCGCGGTCCCTCGCCACGTGCGCGCGATGCGCCAGCGTGCTGCCGTCCAGGCGCGCCTGGCACGACTGGCCGCGCTCCAGGCGGCTCGGTCGCCGGCGGGCGCTCCCGCGCGCACGCACGCGCGCACGCCCTCGCGGCGAGCGGTGCGGCTCACCCCTGACCAGCTGCGCGATCACCGCGCGGAGTGGACCCGGCGCGCGGGCTTCTGACGCTCTGCCGGTTCCGGCCCGCCGGACTCCGACGCCGCTCACTCGCGGCACACGGCACTGCCGCGCCTCTCCATGTGCGCCCCGCGCACCCCGGTGCGACACTGGCACTGAACCGCCGCACCCGGCGGCGGCGCTCACCGAGGAGCAGCCATGACACGCTTCGTCTTCATCTACCACGCACCACCCATGCCGGCCGATGCTCCCCCGCCCGACCCGGCGGACGCCAAACAGATGATGGACGCCTGGTACGCGTGGGCGGACACCGTGGGCGAGGGACTGGTCGACCTGGGCACCCCGCTCATGGGAGGCGTGCGCGTCACGCCTGGCGGGCAGACCGACAGTTCGCTCGAGGTCGCGGGCTACTCGATCCTCGACGTCGCGGACAAGGACACTGCTCTCGCGTTCGCGGCCGGCCACCCCCACCTGCAGATGGCCGGCGGCTGCACCATCGAGGTCCACGAGGCGATGCCTCTGCCCGGCTCAGAAAGCTGAGGGTGCGGCAATGCTGGGCGCGAGCAAGGCACAGAGCAGTTTCTCCACGGACTCGGCCGCTCAGGCACACGAGTTCTACACCGGAGTGCTGGGCCTCGAGGCCGAGATGATCGATGAGATGGGGCCCATGGTGCTGTTGCACCATCCGCACGGGTCCACCACCCTCATCTACGAGAAGGAGGGGCACGAGCCGGCATCCCACACGGTGCTCATGTTCGAGGTCGACGACATCGACGTGGTCGCGAACGGCCTCCGCGAGAAGGGCGTCGTGCTCGAGCAACTCGAGTGGACCGACGAGGATGGCGTGGCGCGCGACCCCGAGGGGCGCATGCCCTCCACGCTGTGGTTCAAGGACCCGGCCGGCAACTGGCTGAGCGCGATGGAGGCCACGGACGCCTGAAACGCATGGCTCGCCGAAACGCACGGAATCATAACGTTTCGTCCCGCCTCTAGCGGCGCGTTCGTCCCGTCGCTAGAGTGCGGACCATGAGCTTCGACACAGGCAACGCCGCCTACCGCGACCCGTCCACCTCTCAGGCCCCCAAGCAGGTGGCGGTGGCCTACATCCTCGCCATCGTCTTCGGCGTGCTCGGCTTTCACCGGGTGTACCTGCGCAAGTACAAGGACGCAGCGATCTTCTTTCTGGGCGCCCTGATGGGCACGCTGCTGCTGATCCCCGAGGAGCCGTCGTTCCTGCGCATCATCGGCTTTGTCGCGATCGGCATCGTGGTGCTCGGCTGGATCATGGACCTGATCCGCATGCCCAGGCTGGTCGCGGAGGCCAACGGCGCCGAGTAGCGGCCCCATGGACGTCGCCATCGCAGCGCTGGCCCTCGGGGCCGCGGCAGTGCACGTCGCCTTCTTCGCTCTCGAGGCCGTGCTGTGGCGCCGGCCACCGGTGCACCGGCTGTTCGGCGCGCGCACCGCCGAGCAGGCCGAGCTGCTCGCCCCGGCGTTCGTCAACCTGGGCTTCTACAACCTGTTCCTGGGGCTCGGCGCTGCCGCCGGAACGTGGTGGTGGCTCGCCGAGGGTTCACCAGCGCTGCTCGTGTTCTGCCTCGCCTTCATGGTCGCGGCAGCCATCGTCCTCGTCGCCTACTCGCGCGGGATGTGGCGCGGCGCGGTGGTGCAGGGGGCGCTCCCGGCGGTCGCGCTGGTGCTGCTCGCGCTCTGACACCGGGGCGACTCGCGCTGTGAAGTCGCGGCTGGTCGCGCTCTGCCGGGTGGACCGCTCGCGCGACCCGACCGTTCAGTCCTCCTTGGCGGACGCCTCGGCCTCGGCGTCGTCCTCGCCCCCCACCGCAGGCATCGGATCCGGGATGGCAGCCATCATGAGCGCCCACGGCTCGGTGCCCTCGGGCTGGCCCCGCTCGGCGTACTTGGCGAATACGGCCTGCAGGTCCGCCGAGAGCTCCTCGCGGGACTCCTTGTCGAGCCAGATGGTGCCGTGGCGCATGCCATAGAAGTAGTCGCGCCAGTCGTCGCCCACCTTCGCGAGGTGTCCTGCCGTGGTCGACACGAGCAGATCGGCGAAGACCTGCACAGTCCCCAGAAACTCCTCCTGAGTGCCCGAAGTGAAGTCGCCGCGGCTCACGACAGCCTGCTCCGGAACCGTGCGGTAGATCCGCTCCAGGGCCCCGCCGCGCGGGACCTCGTCCACGACCTCGAGGATCCCCGCCTCGTGCAGGGCAGCGACGGCCCGGTACAGCGACGCCTGCGGAACGTCCCCGAGCTGCAGGCCGATCTGCTGGGTCGTGAGCTCCTGGTTGCCGAGCGCGATCATCACGCGCATGCGCACCGGGTGGAGCAGCAGGTGCGCACGATCTCTCGACATGGTCACCATCCTATGCCGCATTTCCGGACAACCCGCGCATGGGTGACCAACGTCTCAGCAGCGGTCTGCCAGGCTCTTTCGCTCGAGGGCGGCCCAACAGGGGCGGCCGCGTCGCCACCGCGCGAGCGTGTGGGCGCTGCGCGTCGGGCGCCGTCAGCGCTTGCGCTCGCCGAGCCCGAGCTCCATGTGCCGCTGCCACCAGTGCGGTCCGGGCTGGTCCAGCGGGTCGGGGTCGTAGCTGCGACGCACGCCGTCGAGCATCACCTCGGTCCCGGCGACATCGAGCGCCCCATCGGGGTCCCGCAGAGCAATCGCGGGAGGGCTCGAGAGCGCCGTGAGGCCGAAGTCGTGCACCAGATCGTGCGCAATCACGTGCGCCTGCGACCGCACCGAGGTCTGCCCGATGACCCGCGCATCGACGATCACTCGCCACTGGTCGCCGTGGCAGTGCACGGCGTGCCCGGCGGCCTCGAGGCGCGCGCGAGCCTCGGCCGGGACTGGACCGACCTCGATGGCGATCTGCACGCGCTCCACGCTCCCACTTTCCCACCGCAGGGGCGGGTTTGTCAGCACTTTCCGTGCTGGGAGGCCGGCCGATGCGCCGGCTCGGGCCACGGGCCGATGCGCGGGCTTGGGCTACGGGCCGATGCGCCGGCTCGAGCCACCGGCCGATGCGCGGGCTTGGACGGCGGGCCGATGCGCCGTCTCGGGCCACGGGCACGGGTCGGCCGAGTCCCGCAGCGGTCTCAGCTGGCGAGGTGCCCGAGCCCGGGCAGGAACCTCCCGGTGCGCGCCCCGTACTCGGCGTAGCCCTCGTAGGCGCGCAGCAGGTAGTTCTCCTCGACTCGGGCCTTCGCCATGAAGAACACGGCGAGCACGGCGATGCTGAGGTAGCACAGGAACGCCCCCGACCCCACGGCGACGCCCAGGCAGATCACCACCAGCGACGAGTACATCGGGTGGCGCGCGTGGCGGTAGATGCCCCGGGCGACCAGCCCAGCCTCGTTGGGGACCGGCGAGGGCGTGAGCGCCCTGCCCAGGTCGCGCCCGGCCCACACGACTCCCGCGGAGCCGATCACCACCAGTGCCAGGGACACCACGAGGTTCGACCACAGCGCGGGCCCGATGTCACCCAGGAACGCGGTCACCGCGACTGCCAGAAAGCACAGCCCCTGCACACCTACGAGGGCCCACCCGCGCATCGTCCTGCTATCCATGGCCTCACCCTACGGGCCGACGCTCGCCGCCCCGTCCACCGCGTTCTCACGCCTTCTTGGCGGCCTCCACCGCATCGGCGTCCTCGGCGGGAGGCTGGTGGGCATCGATCCAGGTGTCGACGCGCGCCCACCAGTCGTAGAGCCACGCCTCGCGCGCGGCACGCCCTTCGGGGATCTCGTCGGGCTCGGACACCCAGCCCTTGATGACGATGCGCTTGTCGACGGGCAGCTCGCGCCAGATATCTCGCACCGTGGACAGCCGTTCAAGGCCGGTGTGCGCGAGGACCACGACTGCGGCCTCGGGGCTCTTGTCCATCGCGGACAGCACGCCGCCGGCGTGGGGCGGCATGACATGCGGCATGGCCTCGGCCCTCGCGGCGAGCTCCTCGTGGCCACCGGCGCGCAGCTGCGCGATTCGGCGCTCGCGGCGTTTGGGCGTCGCGTTGCCGCCCTCGGGGAAGATCAGCAGCGCGTCATTCGCCTCGAGCCCTGCGGCGAGCTCGCCCACCGATGCCGCGCCGCCGGGGGCGCCCGGCTTGCGCTTGCGGCGCGAGGACACGAAGCGCGTGGGCAGCCGGTTGAGCAGCACGTCGATCGCGGGGTCCCACTGCAGGGTGTCCTTGAGCACGATCGCGGGCTCACGCTCGAAGTCGTTGATGAGCGACTTCACGATGATGAAGGAGTCCGCCGGGCCCGCGTGGCGCGACACCACAATGAGCGGGCGGCCCTTCGCGATCTCGTCCACGTTCGCGTCCTCGAGCACGATCTCGAGGCGCAGGATGCGCCTGGACCACCGGAACAGCGACTTCAGCATCGCGCCCGCAAGCACGTAGTGCTCGTATTCGAAGCGCTCGCTGCGAATCTTCCACCCGAATCCGGACACGATCCACAGCGCGAACATCCACACCAGGGCGACGGCATCCCACATCAGATACAGGCCCATCATGAAGATGATGCGAAGGATGCGCACGCGCCCGGGAAGCGCCCATGCCACCGCGCCGGCGACGATTATCCCCAGCCACAGCGCCGTGGGCATCCACGCGAAGGCGAGCAGCACGATGGCTGGCGCGATCAGGAGGCGACGCACCCACACGGGCGGCAGTCCCCACGAGATCCGGCGCCGCTGTCGCCGCTCGCGCACCTCCTCGGGGGTCGCGCCGCTCACGAGGCGACTCCGGCGTCGCGGAGGTACGCGGCGGTGGCGTCGTACGCCGCCTCGATGCGGCGATGCGTGTGCTCCATCGACCGGAACGCGCCCAGCTTCTCGTCGCCCGGCTGGCTGCCGCCGGAGGGAAGGATGTGCAGGTCGACGTGCTCGGGAACCTCGTCGCGGTCGCGGAAGAAGCGGTGCCTCCGTGAGATCTCGAAGGCGACCTTGGCGACGTCGGCGGGCGTCTCCGGAGGCTTGAGCGGCTCCTCGATGCGGCCCACCTGGAGTACGAACACGGTGGTCGCGCCGCGCCGGATCGCCTCGGACAGCGGGATCGAGTTCACGACGCCGCCATCGACGTAGTGCTCGCCGTCGATCTCGACAGGTGGCAGCGCGGCCGGCACGGAGCACGAGGCCAGCACGGGGTCGATGAGGGGCCCGGAGTCGAACCAGGTCTCGGCGGCGCGCTCGATGCTCGCGGCGCACACCGCGAGAGTCACGGGGAGATCCTCGAACCGGGCCCGCTCGCCCACGAAGTCCTCGAGGAGCCTGCGCAGCGGCTCGGCGGAGTTGAGATGCGTGCGGGACTTGGCGAGCCGGCGCAGCTGGCGCGGCCACCATTCGCCATAGATGGCCCCGGCGGCGTCCGACGACCACGCGCGCTCAAGGGTGTCGATGACGCTCGTTGTCGGGTCAGCCGCGATGGCGGTGCCGTTGATCGCGCCGATGCTCGTGCCCACCACGAGGTCGGGCTTCACCCCCGTCTCGATGAGCGCGCGCAGCATGCCGACCTCGACCGCGCCGCGGACTCCTCCGCCTCCCAGCACGAACGCGACAGTCATAGGCCCAGGCTAGTGCCCTCCCGTGGCCCTCTGCCGGTAGCCGCATGCACGCTGTCGACGCACACGACCCAACCCTTTCGCGAGCGCCTCCGAAGACCTCACATGATCACGCTCATCATCGTCGGGCTCGTGTCCGGCATCATCACGGCCATCAGCCCGTGCGTCCTGCCGGTGCTGCCGGCGATCCTCACCAGCTCGATCCAGGACGGCGCCACCTCGCGGCGCCGCCCCATCGTGGTGGTGGCCGGGCTCGTGACCAGCTTCGCGTTCTTCACGCTGCTGGGCGGGCTGCTGCTCAGCGCCCTGGGCCTGCCGGACGATCTGCTGAGGTGGATCGGCATCGGCGTGCTGGCCCTGGTGGGCCTGGGGCTCGCGATCCCACCGCTGGGCGAGCTGCTGCAGCGCCCGTTCGAGCGAATCGCTCCCCCGCAGCTCAACCGCGACGGCAACGGGTTCGTCATGGGCATGGCGCTGGGGCTGGTGTTCGTGCCGTGCGCGGGCCCGATCCTCGCGTCCATCACCGTGCTTGCCGCCACCAACGGCTTCTCGTGGGGACTGGTCGCGCTGACGCTCGCGTTCTCGGTGGGCATCGCCGGCCCGCTGCTGGCGTTCGGGCTCGCAGGCCAGGCGATGGGCAGCCGCATCAAGGCTGTTCGGACGCGCCTCAAGGGCATCCGCATCGCGTCGGGCGTGGTGCTGCTGGCGACCGCGCTGGTGGTCGCGACCAATGTCGCCGAGCCGCTCCAGCGCTGGGTGCCGGGCGTGCTGGCCAACGTGCAGGAGTCCATCGAGAACAACGAGAGCGTGCGCGACGAGCTCGACACCCTCACCGGCCGCGAGGAGGCCCAGCCGGCCTCGGGAGACGCCTTCACGTTCGACCAGTGCGAGGAGATGGCCGCCGACGAGCTCCACAACTGCGGACCCGCACGCGACATCGTGGGCGTCGAGGCGTGGCTCAATACCGAGGGCGGCGAGGCGCTCGACATCGAGACGCTCACGGCGGACGGCGGCGTGGTCCTCATCGACTTCTGGACCTACTCGTGCATTAACTGCCAGCGCACCTTCCCGTACTTGACGGCTTGGGACGAGCGCTACCGCGACGAGGGCCTCACGATCATCGGCGTCCACTCCCCCGAGTTCGCGTTCGAGAAGGTTGTGGGCAACGTCGAGGACGCCGCGTCGCGCTACGGCATCGAGTACCCGATCGCGATCGACAACGACTTCCAGACCTGGCGGGAGTGGGACCAGCGGTTCTGGCCCGCGCACTACCTGATCGACCAGGACGGCGTGGTCCGCCAGGTCCACTACGGCGAGGGCGCGTACGAAGACACGGAGCTCCTCATCCAGACACTGCTCGACGCGCCGGCGCAGGTCGCCGTCGAGGACCCGGACCGCCACACGTCGGGCCGCACGCAGGAGACGTACCTGGGGTTCGGCCGCCTCCAGTGGGCACTGAACGAGGAGCAGGTCGCTCGTGACGAGGCTGTCGAGTTCACGTACGACGGCACGCTCGAGCGCGACCACTTCGTGTACGAGGGCGAGTGGACGGTGACCGAGGAGCATGCGCTGTCCGGCGAGGACGCGCGCATGGAGATCTACTTCTACGCCGCGGACGTGCACCTGGTGATGGCCGGCGAGGGCGAGGTGCGCGTCACCCTGCAGAACGATCCCGACTACGAGCGCGTGGTCGAGGTCGACGGCACCAGCGATCTGTACGACCTGTTCGAGGGCGAGCCCACGCAGGACGTCATGGTCCTGGAGTTCACGCCTGGCATCGAGGCCTACGCCTTCACCTTCGGGTGAACCGCGTCGCACCAAGGTAAAGCCCTTGGCGCAAGTTTTGCCTGGCACGACGAGCGAAACCGGACATATCGGGTGTTAATGGAGATGGCGGGCCACCGTGGCCCGCGTATCCAACGCTCTGGAGGGATCCTCATGGATCTTCGCAAGGCAGCTGCAGGCTCGGCAGGAGTACTGCTCGGGGCCGCACTACTCGCCGGATGCGGCGACACCGCCAGCGATGGCGACGACGACATGGAATCCACGACGGACACCACGATGGAGGACTCCATGGAGGACGACTCGATGGAGGAGGACGACGGCTAGGGCTCCGCGCCGCTGCAGGCGCAGTTCGATCCACGTCCCGACGGCGGTCGGCCACCAGGCCGGCCGCCGTCGGCGCGCGTGGACGTGCCCGACACGCTCGGGCCGACGAAGGACGCCCCCGCCCACAGGCATGTATCCCCCGCGCGTAGGCCCGCGGCCCCCGTCCGCAAGCCCGCACTCCCGGGGACCCATCCACGACTGGCAGGACTCCGAACGCCTGGTGTCGAGCTTCTTCCGGCCCGACAGCCAACCTTGGGAGGAAACATGCCGAAGCTTCGCACCCTGGCCATCCCGGCCGTCATTCTGCTCTCGGGATCCTTGCTCGCCGGCTGCGGCGACGACACCGAGCCCGCGTCCGACACCTCCGACGAGATGATGGAGGAGACCATGGAGGAGGACTCGATGGAGGACGACTCGATGGAGGAGGACTCGATGGAGGACGACTCCATGGAAGACGACGAGCACATGGAGGAAGACGACTCCATGGAGGAAGACAACTGATCAGCCGATACTGAGGGCATGGACCGGGACGATGAGGAGGACCGCATGAGCGCTGAGCGCCACCTGCGCGCGGTTCCCGACGCGCGCCCGGATGCTGCGGGGAGCGAGTCCGGCGCCGCGACGGCGCCGGGCCCCGCTCCCGACCTCACCGACCTGCTCGAGCGCACCGCACGCGGCGACGGCGGCGCCTACGAGCAGCTGTACAACGCGGTGGCCGCGTCGGTGTTCGGGTTGGCGCTCCGCATCGTCCGGGACCGCGGCATGGCCGAGGACGTCTCGCAGGAGGCCCTGGTGGAGGTGTGGCACCGGGCGGCGCGCTTCGACCGCGAGGCCGGCACCGCGCGCTCCTGGATCCTCACGATCGCGCACCGCCGGGCCGTGGACCGCGTCCGCTCGGAGCAGTCCCACACGACGCGCATGCGCACCCACGGTGTGCGCGAGGAGACCGCCCCCGCCGAGCAGGACCTCGTGGTCGACGTCATGTACCGCGAGTGGGAGGCGACCCGGGTGAAGGCGGGCCTCAGCGCCCTCACCGCACGCCAGCGCGAAGCGCTGGACCTGACCTACTTCAAGGGCTACACCCACCGCGAGGCCGCGCAGGCGCTGGACATTCCGCTCGGCACCGCGAAGGCGCGAATCCGCGATGGCCTGATCAAGCTTCGAGACGCGATGGGAGTCGAGCGATGAGCGAGCACGTGCACTCCCTGCTGGGCCCCTACGCCGTGGGCGCCCTCGAGCCCGACGAGCGCGCCCAGGTCGAGCGCCACATCGGTGCTTGCGCCGACTGCCGCGACGAGCTGTCCTCGTACCTCGAGGCCACGGCCGCGCTCGCCGACGCCGAGGCCACCGCTCCCCCCGCCTCGCTGCGCGACCGGGTGATGGCGGAGGTCGCGACGACGTCGCAGCTGCCGCCTGGGGCGCCGGGAACGGCCGATGCGCCGGTCACCGATCCCATTCGCGTCGCCGAGGACTACGGTCGCGGTACCGGCGAGGACACCCGCGACACCGCGGGCACCGCGGGCACCGCGGGCACCGCGGGCACCGCGGGCACCGCGGGCACCGCGGGCACCACGGGAACCACCGCGCCGGTTGGCGCGGACACCTCCGCCGCTCGCGACGATCTCGCCGCGCGGCGTGCCGAGAGCCGCGGTCCACGCCGGTGGCTCGCGGCCCTGGCGGGCGCGGTGGCGACGGTCGCCGTTCTGGCCGTGGGCGTCTTCGGCTTCGGGCTGGGACGGCCGTCGGACGACGCCGCAGAGTTGGCGCTCGCCAAGGACGTGATGATGGTCGAGGCTGCCTCGGACGCGACCAAGATGGACATGGATCTGGGCAACGGGCAGGTCGTAATGAGCAGCCGGATGGATGCGGTCGCGCTCATGGGCAACTCCGCCCCCATGCCCGACCACGGCACCGAGTACCAGGTGTGGCTCATCATGGCGGACGGCTCCAAGGTGGCCGGGCCCACGTTCATGCCCGACGCCGACGGCGAGTACATGGCCTACGTCCCCAACGACCTCGACGGCGTCGTGGCGATCGCGATCACGTGCGAGCCTCCGGGAGGCTCGGCCGAGCCGACCACCGACGTCGTCTCCGTCGTCGAGCTGTGACCGCGGGTTTCTCGACGCTCTCCCGGGTGTCGTAGCGCTCTCATTGCAGGTGTCGTCGCGCGCTAGGAACCGCTCACGCGCAGCCAGAAGCGCTTCCACCCGGACGGCGGGTCGCCCAGCGTGTCCGTTTGCTCGGCACCCTGGGCTCCCCCGTCTCCGGGAGTGCCGTCCCCGCCGCCGAGCTCGTTCAGCGCCGCCTGGAACTCCGGGCTGTAGGAGTAATTGGCGTGCGTCAGCACGTGCCCGACGGCGCGCGGCGGCTCGTGCGAAGCCTGGCGGCTGTTGTCGCCCAGCCCCGGGATGGGGTGCCCGAGCGGGTCGGTCTCGCGGAACAGCTGGATCCACCTGCCCGGGTTGGCGCGCTCGACCGCGAGCAGCTGATCGTCGTCGAACTGCTCGGGGAAGAGTCGCTGGTAGTGCGCCGCGAGCAGGTTCCCGTACGCGAGAAAGCGCAGGTTCTCCCGCGGCACTTCGCCGTTGTCGAGGACGCGTCGCAGCACCGGGAAGCCCAGGACCGCTCCTTGGCTGTGACAGCTGAGCACCAGGGCATCGTCGGGATGATCGTCGTGGAGGTGCCGCAGACGCCGCTCCAGGGCCGGGATCGCCGTCTCCGAGTACGGCGG
>NZ_CAJXJX010000089.1 GCF_913055775.1 uncultured Demequina sp.
CGAGCGCCTTGAGGCCGGTCTGCATCGGCTCGTGCACCGACTTGCGCGGGATGATGCCCGGCGCCTTCACCTCGACGCGGCGGCGCTCGGCCTCCGCGGCGTCGTACGCGTAGTCGGGCTCCAGCCACACCGTCGACGGCGACGATGCGTACCGGAAGCCAGCCACATACAGGTAGGGGCTCTGCGACGCGGCCTCGCTAAACGCGTCCCGCACGTCGTTGACGTCCCCGCCCGGAGCCCAATACGTGACGTCGATGCGCTCCTCCTGAGCGATCATGCTGGCCTCGAGGTAGGTGACAAGCTCGGTCGACCCGAACGTCGCGTAGTCCACGTCAGGCGCCTGGGGCGGGCCCGACGCGGCCCTGATGCCCGCCGGGGTGGCCCAGTACGGCAGATAGCTGCCCGCGAGCGCCCACTGGTAGGCGTAGACCCCGACGATGATGACCGCGAGGGCGATCACGAACCTGCGACCCCAATGAGCCCTGCCGGCCCGGCGCACGCGCTGCTCGCGGCGCGGCGGTTCCGCCACCAGCGTGGACATCACACCGGTCTCGATTCGCGTGTGGCGGTTGCGCGTGCGACGCGTCCACCGCGCCCCATCCCAGTACCGCTCGAGCTCGGTGACGGCCGGATCCGGCAGCCATCCGGCGGGCGGAAGTCCGGGGGTGCGTCCTCGGTCCGGGCCGTGGTGCTCGTAGGACAAGAATGCTCCTCGGCTGGTCGCGGCGTGGATCGGACAACTGCCACGAACCTATCCTCAACCAGGCAATTTGCGCCCTCTGGTGTGGCACCTTCCACACGACGCGCCCGGTCGCGCTCACGCGCGAACGGACCCCGCGCATCGGCCGATGCGCGGGGCCTGTTGCCTGCGGAGCGTGTGTCAGCGGGGGGAAGCGGCAGGTGAGTCGGCAGCGTCCGTGACCGGCGCATCGGCCCCCTGTGCGAGCTCGCGCCACCGCTCCGCCCGCACGCCCTTGACGATCATCCAGACCACGAAGGACAGCTCGGCCGGGATGGCGAGCGCCATGACGAGAACTTCGGCGACACCGGACGCACCGGGCAGCACCATGGGTGCGAGCGAGTCGAGGAAGTAGCCGCCCGATGCCGCGATCAGCAGCCAGCCGATCCACCGCGGCACCAGCCCCGAGCGGACCACGAGCAGGCCCAGGAACAGCACGTGCAGCGCGAAGGGGATGCCCCAGATGAGGACTCCGGACTCGTAGGCATCCATGGAAGCGGCGACCACGGTCTCGCGGGTCGCATCCGGGACATCCGCGTAGACCCCGGCACCCGTCGCGGCGGACAGCGCGACGAAGCTGAGGATCAGGTTCACGGCCTGGATGGTGGCCTCGGCCGCGCGGGTGAGAGCAGCGCCCAGCGCGAGCGACCGGCTGACCGGGCGGAACAGCGAGTAGAGCAGCGCCGCAAGGATCAGCTCGATGACCACCACGCCTGCCTCGGCGAGCATGCCGAGCCGGAACAGCGTCTCGTTCTCGAGCAGCGCGGCGGTGGTGGAGGCCGCGTCGCCGGGATCCGTGACCGGCATCTTGCCGATCAGGAAGCCCAGCGGCGCGAGCAGGAAGATCGCGGCGTAGAGCTCGCCGGTGGCGCGGCTCATGCGCTTCAGCGAGCGGGCGGTAGCGGTGGCATTCATGGGCTCTCTCCTGGGATGACGTGGTGGCGGGCGGCGTCAGTCGCCGACGACGATGACGGACTTGCCCTGCGTGTGACGGCTGCCGATGTGCTCCATCGCATCCGCGATTCGCGCGAGCGGGAAGGTGCGGTCGATGACGGGCGTGACCGTGCCGGCCGCGACCAGGTCGCGCACCGCGGCGAGGCCCTCCTGGCCCGAGCCCGCTACCAGCATGATGAGCTGCTGCTTCACGAAGGAATTGAGCAGCATGGCGCGGATGGTCCGGCCGAAGCCCATCGTGACGCGCCCGCCCGAGCCACCGACGATGACCAGACGACCGCGCTCCGTCATCACGCGGCGGAGGGTGCGCAGCGAGCGATTGCCGGCGAGGTCGATCACGACGTCCCAGGTCTCGCCCAGGTCCTCGACGTCCTCGGTGGTGTAGTCGACCACGCGGTCGGCACCCAGGCGCGTGACGAGTTCCGTATTGCGGGCCGATGCGACGGCCGTCACGTGCGCTCCGTGCGCCTTGGCGATCTGGACGGCGAAGGTGCCGACGGCGCCCGAGGCGCCGAGGACGAGGACGCGGTCGCCGGGCTGGGTGGCGCCCTCGTCGACCACGGCGCGGTAGGCGGTGAGGCCCGAGACAGGCAGCGCGGCGGCGTCGACCGTGCTTAGCGAGTCCGGGGTGCGGACCAGGTGCTCGGCCTTAGTGACGGCGTAGCCGGCGAAGGCTCCCTGCGAGAAGCCGAGCACGCGATCGCCCACCACGGGCGCATCGGCCGGCATGTCCTCGCCGACCGCGACGACGGTGCCCGCGATCTCGTTGCCCAGGACGGGCAGCTTGGGGCTGGTGAAGCCGTACGCGGGCCGGGCGATGTAGGGCTGGCCCTTCATGGTCAGCCAGTCGCCGATCGCGATGCCCGCGGCCTCGACCTTCACCAGCACCTGGCCGGCGGTGGGGGAGGGGACGGGGGCCTCTGAGACCTCGACTGCCGTAGCGGCGTCGCCGAAGCGGCGGTGCAGCGCGGCGGTCATGGTGGCGGGGATGGCGGTGTCGGTGGTGCTGGTGCTGGGGGTGGTGTCGGTGGCGCGCATGGTGTGTCTCCTGAATGGGGTGGTGAGAGGTGGGGTTACTCGGGGTCGATCTGCTGGAAGAGGGTGAGCGGGAGCCCCGCGGGCCCCTCGAGCCGCGCGTTCAGCGAGCCCCAGGGGGTGCGGGTGGGAGGGGCGACCTGCGAGGCGCCCGAGGCGACGGCGTGCTCGGTGGCGACGTCCGCATCGGCGACCTCGAGGGCGACCCGAATCTCGCGAGAGACCGGGCGTCCCACCTCGAGCTGGTCGATGAGGTCGCGCTGCGGGGTGTTGATGAGCTCGAGCGTCGCGCGGCCGGCGTCCAGGACCACGACGCGGGCCTCGCCTGCGTCGGTGTCGGTGGAGAGGTCGAGCTCGGGGGCGAGGCCCAGCGCGTCGCGGTAGAAGGCGAGGGCGGCGTTGAGGTCCTCGGCGTGGACCACGAGGCGCAGCTGGGCGGCGCCGGTCGTGGGTGCGGTGCCGCCGGGTGAGGTGTCGTTCATGGTGGTCGCTCCCCTGGTGTGTCGATGTTCTGCGTACTAAGTACGCCTGATAGTGTTGAGACTAAGCGTACTAAGTACCCACTGTCAACAGATGGAGCGAGGAATCTTCAGATGACCACCCAGGCCCAGGCGACAAAGACGCGATCTACCAGGACCAAACTGTCCCGGGAGCTCGTGTTGAGTACGGGCGTGCTGCTTGCGGATCGCGACGGATTGGACAGCCTGACCATCCGCTCGCTGGCCACCGAACTGGGGGCGAAGCCCATGTCGCTGTACCGGCACGTGGACAGCAAGGAGGCGCTGCTCGACGGCATGGTGGACCAGGTCATCGCGGAGATGGAGCCCGCCAGCGCTGAACTCGAGTGGCGCGAGGCGATCTGGCGCCGGTGTGAGTCCGCGCGCGCCGCGCTCGTGCGCCACCCGTGGGCGATCCCGCTCCTGGAGTCGCGCTCCAATCCTGGACCAGAACTGCTGCGCCACCACGAGGCAACGCTCGCGGCGCTTACTCGCGGCGGGCTGCCGCTGCCGCTGATCGCGCACGCGTACGCGCTGCTGGACTCGTTCGTCTACGGCTTCGCGATGCAGGAGGCCTACCTGAGCGCGGACTCGGGGGAGGACCAGGCGCACGCTGAGGAGGTCGCCGAGGGCCTCGAAGCCCTGCTCGACCCCGAGGAGTTCCCGAACCTGCTGCGCTTCGCCGCCGAGCACGCGATGCAGCCGGGCTACTCCTTTGGCGCCTCCTTCGAGGTGGGCGTCGAGCTGATCCTTGACGGGGTGGAGCGGCTCTCCGCCGCAACCTGACCCCCGCGCGATAGTGCGCGGCGGCACGAACGGGCCCCGCGCATCGGCCCGTCGCCCACGTCCCCGACATCTGAGCGAAACTGGCGTGTGCTAGGTTCCCCGGGTATCGGCTGAGTCACCGTCTCGACCGCCGATGAGGTGCGAGGCCGGGGGGCAACCGCGCTCCCCGACGTCGCTGTGCTGGGGGGTGCCATGCCGGTCGTCGATCTCTACGCTGAGCCCGGGCGCGCGTCGACGCCCGCCGCGCTGTCGCCATGCGACGTCGTGATCATCGGCACCGGCCCGGCCGGCGCGACGGTGGCCGCGGAGCTCGCCGACGGCCCTCAGCGCGTCACGATCCTCGACAGCGGCGGCTTCCAGCGCCGCGAGGACGCCGACCACCTGAACGACATCGAGAACGTGGGCCGCCCGCGCGTCCCGGTCCAGTCCTGGGTGCGCAACCGCGTGGTGGGCGGCAGCTCCGACACGTGGGACGGCCGCGTCGCCCCGTTCGACGCGATCGACTACGAGAAGCGCGACTGGGTGCCCATGTCCGGCTGGCCGCTAGATCGCGACGACCTCACCCCGTACCTCACGCGCGCCGCGCCGCACCTGGGCCTGGCGGTCACCGAGGAGTACAGCGACGAGAGGTTCTGGGACCTGGCGCCCGCCGCGAAGCTCGCGGTGCTGCCGGATCCCGCGCTGCTCCTGCCGTTCTACTGGCAGTTCAGCCGCGACCCGAAGGAGCGCTACCGCTTCGAGATGATGCGCTTTGGCCGGCACGTGGTCGACCACCTGGGTCCCCAGCAGACCCTGATCACCGGCGCGACCGCGCTGCGCGTCGAGCTCACCGCGGACGGCAGCGCCGTGCGTGCCGTCGCCTTCGCCGCGCCCGACGGCACCGTCCACGAGATCGAGACGTCCGCCGTCGTGCTCGCTACGGGAGGCATCGAGAACGCGCGACTGATGCTCGCATCGGCTGAGACGGATCCCCGCGTCCTGGGCGAGGGGAGCGACCACGTGGGCCGGTACCTCATGGACCACCTGCGCGGGCGCGTGGGCACGTTCGACGTCAAGAAGGCATGGCCGATGCGCCGCGTCATGGGGCGCCACACCGCGCAGGACTCGATGTTCTCCGCGGGCATGCGGCTCAGCCCGGACCTGCAGCGCTCCGAGCACCTGCTGAATGCGTCGGTGTGGTTCAAGGAGCACCCCGCGGCGGACGATCCCTGGCAGGCGATGCGGCACTTCGCTCGTGGCGTCGGCAGCCGGGGCAAGCACCTGAAGAACCTGGTCAAGGGCGCCGGGCTCCTGGTGCGCGGCATGCGCGACTACCTCCAGCGCGGGATCGCCACCAACCGCAAGCTCGATGAGCTCGAGGTGCTGGTCATGATCGAGCAGGTGCCCGACCCCGACAGCCGGGTCACGCTCAGCGACGTGCGCGATCAGTTCGGTCAGCGGCTGCCGCGCGTGGAATGGCGCTCGCACCCGGACGAGGCCGCGACGGTGCGCCGCGTCGCCCACCTGTATGCCTCCGAGATCGCGCGGATGGGGTTCCCGGCGCCGCAGCTCGAGCCGTGGGTCGAGGCCGGAGATCCGCTTCCCGACACGTGGGTGGACGTCGCCCACCCGACGGGCACCACGCGCATGTCCGCGGGGCCCGAGGACGGGGTCGTGGACACGTATGGCCAGGTGCATGGCGTCGCGGGGCTCTACTGCGCGGGCAGTTCCGTGTTCCCTACGGCGGGGCACTGCAATCCGACGCAGATGATCGTCGCTCTCTCAGTGCGGACGGCCGATGCGGTGCGCGACATCCCTGTGCGTTCCAGCTACGCGGTGGAAGAGGCGGCGGCTTCGGACCCCGTGGCCTAGCGCGACCGGCGGTGCGGTCGCGCGTTGCGCGCGTGGCGGTGCGGGCGCGCGGTACCCGACCCGCGCATCGGCCCTGTGCCAGGGGAGCGCCCTCGGTTAGGCTCGCGAGGACGCCACCGTCGCCCCATGGAGGAGTGCTCGTGAGGACACCCGTTCGGTCCGCCCTGACCCTGGCCCTCGCGGCCGCGCTCGTGACTGGGGTCGCCGCGTGCGACCAGCTGCCGGACATCGATCCGTCGCGGCTGCCCGACATCAGCCTGCCGTCGCGGCCGTCGAGCGACCCGGATCCGGCGCCTACCGAGACCGTCACCGAGGATCCCGGGCCAGCGCCCACGGAGACCGTGACGGAGGCGCCGGAGCCGGAGGAGACCTCTCCGGCCCCGGACGCGTCGCCGGAGCCCACGGCGACGGCCGATGCGGGGGAGGCCTCCGAGGACGGCCTCACCTGGTGGCCGTGGCTGCTGCTGGCGATTCCGGTGCTGGGGCTGATCATCTGGTGGTGGGTGGTGGCGGCAAAGCGACGTCGGTGGGACAGGGCCGTGAGCGCTGCCGCGGGCGAGCTGTCGTGGTTCGAGGATTCGCTCGTGCCGCAGATCCTGGGAAAGTCCAGCGGTGCCGAGGCGGCCTCGACGTGGCAGGCCGCCAAGCCGCGGATTCTGACGCTGGACCGCACGCTGCACGAGCTCGAGGAGACGGCGCCGTCGGAGGCTCGGGCGGGGCGTGCGGCGCATGGTCTCGCCGCTGTGCGCGCGCTGGTGTCTGCGGTGGACGACGAGACGTCGACTCAGCCCGGGGTGGATGCCGATCAGCTGCGCGCGCGGCGGGCTGCGGTTGATGCCGCGAGGACGCAGGTGCGTGCGTGGGTGGCGGCGGTGCGGAAGTAGGGGAGTGCGCCCGCTTGTTGTCCGTCGTGCCTGCTATATCCGTGTTCAGGAGCGATGTCAGACCCCTCTGATGTGATGGTCTCATGGTGATCGAGACCACGGAGATCGAGCGAGTGAGCGACGCTGTGCGCGAGCTCGCCCGCCGTGATGTCTCGGGAGCGAGCAAGGGTGAGCTGCTCGAGGCTCACGAGGCCGTCGCGCGCCTCGAGCGCGTGGTGGGGGCGCTCGCGTCCCGGTTCGCGGGCGAGATCGCTCGGCGCTCGGGGCCGGATGCGCCGGGTGGTGACCTGGCTCGCGGCGAGGGCTTCGGGAATGCCGGGAAGATGATCTCCAAGGTGCGCGGTGGAACGGTTCCTGGGGCGCGCCGGTCCATCGATGCCGGTGGCGCGTTTGTGCCCAAGCCTCCGGCCATGGGGGAAGGCGCCGATGCGCTCGATCTCTCGGGCGCCGCAGCACCTCCCGCGCCCAAGTACCCGGTGGTCGCCGAGGCGTCGCTCGCGGGCGACCTGTCGGTGGATGCGGCGGGGCTCATCGTGAGCGGGCTGAACTCGGTTGAGGACAAGGTCGCGGCGGCTGATCTCCAGGAGACGGAGCGGCGGCTGGTCGCCAAGGCGAAGACGCTGGCCGCTCACGAGGTCCGCAAGATGGTCGCGCGCGCCGTTGCTCGCGCGGATTAGGCGGGGCATGAGGCGCGCGAGAAGCGCAACTACGACGACCGGTACCTGGCGTGGACCGAGGACCACACGGGCGTCGTGACGTTCAGCGGAAAGCTCGACGCCGTCACGGCTGCTCCCATCCGAACTGTGCTGGAGCAGATGGTGACCCAGCAGTACCGCGCGCGTCGCGACCAGGACCCGCAGGAGCGGGACACCCGGACTGTGGGGCAGATGCGCGCGGACGCGCTGTTCGAGTTGGCGCGGCACGCGCTGGGATGCCGGGATGCCGAGCGTTCGGGCGTGCGCACGGCGCTCGTGGTGCGCATGGACCAGGGGCCGTTGATGTCAGGAAAGGGACTGGGGCGCATCGACGGGATCGATGCGCCGGTCTCGGCTGGGGAGCTGCGCCGGCTGACCGGGGACGCCGGCTACATTCCCGAGGTGCTCGGTGGAGACAGCGAGGTGCTCGACCTGGGCAGGACGCAGCGCTTCTTCACACCGGCTCAGCGCATGGCCCTGCTGGAGCGGGATGGCGGGTGCGCCAAGTGCCATGCGCCTCCCGAGCATTGCGAGGCGCACCACATTCGATGGTGGCAGCGCGACGGCGGAACCTCGGACCTGGCGAATGGGGTGATGCTCTGCACCAGATGTCATCACGACATCCATCGGCAGGGGTGGGGGATCGAGGCGGACTCGAGACGGGTGCGGTTCGTACCGCCCGCGACCATCGACCCGCAGCGACGGCCCGTTGATGGAGGGCTCGCGGCGATCGACATTGGCGAGATCGGTTCGGGTGATCCACCCGACCCGCTGCAACCGGTGTGGCCACGGGTCACAGCGGAGGATGAGGCGATGGTTCGAGCGTGGGCCGAGGAATCCCGACGCGCGAGCGGCGACATGGACGACTGGGAGCGCTGCGGTGCTTGCGCGCCCGTGGCGTGAGCCGAGCATGTGGGGTGAGAGGTGCAGGTGGGGTGAGCAGTGCGCGTGCGGCGAGACCTGCCCGAGAGGTGAGACGTGGCCGTCGGGCCGGACGCGGCTGCCGGCTGGTGGCGCTACTCGGCGTCGACGAGCTGGCCCGCGTCCACGACCTCGCCCACGAGGCGCTCGATGACATCCTCGAGCATCGCGGCGCCGGTCACCACGTTGTTCTCGTCCTTGACGAGCGCGATATGCGTGCCGCGCGCCTGCATCGCGCCCAGCGCGCCCTCGAGAGAGGCGTCGGCGTCGATGAAGGTGAGGGGGCGGATCGCCTCGGCGGGGATGGGCTGCGTCGCCGTGCCGCGCGGCACCTCGACGAAGTCCTTGAGGTGCAGGTAGCCCACGAACTCGCCAGCCGCATCGACGAGCGGGAAGCGCGAGAAGCCCGTCTTGAGGCACTCCTTCTGCGCGCGCTGGGGAGTCACGTCGACGGGCAGCGTGACGAGCTCCTCGCGCGGCGTGAGCACGGTCTCGACGGACTCGAAGGACAGCGTGAGCGAGCCCTCGAGGACCCGGTGCTCCTCGTCGTCGAGCAGTCCCTCCTCGCGGGACTCGGCGACGAAGGCCGCCACCTGGTCCGCGTCAAAGGCGCTCTCGACCTCCTCCTTGGGGTCCACCTTGAGCAGCCGCAGGACCGCGTTCGCGATCCAGTTCAGCGCCCAGATCACCGGCTTCAGCACGGTCACGATGCCGTACAGCGCGGGACCCAGCAGCATCGCGGACCGCTCGGGGCCGGCGAGGGCGATGTTCTTGGGCACCATCTCGCCCAGCACCATGTGCAGGAACACGACGATAGCCAGCGCGATGCCGAACGCGATGCCGTGCAGCCACGCGCCCTCGATGCCGATCGCGGCGAGGGGCTTCTCGAGCTGGTGCGCCACGGCCGGCTCGCCGATCGCACCGAGTCCCAGCGAGCACATCGTGATCCCCAGCTGCGCGCCGGCCATCATGAGCGACACCCGCTCCATGGCGCGCACGGTGATGCGGGCGGACCAGGATCCCTCGGCGGCGCGCGGCTCGATCTGCGTCCGCCGCGCGGAGACCAGGGCGAACTCGGCGCCCACGAAGAACGCGTTGCCGATCAGCAGCGCGACCGCGATCAGCATGGCGACGTAGTCAGACATCGTCGCCCTCCTTTCGGTCGCGACGGCCGCGCGGCTCGTCGTCGCCCTCGTCCTCGGCGGGCTCCATCTGCTCGACCATCACCCGGTCCACGCGGTGGCCGTCGAGGCGGGTCACGGTGATGCGCACCTGGACGGGCGTGGGGATGTCGTCCTCGTCGCGGTGGGCCTCGTCCTTCGCGTCGAGCACCGCCTGGTCGCCCAGCACCGGGAACCGCTCGAGGTGCTCCGTGAGCAGGCCTCCGAGCGTGTCCGACTCGCGCGCCTCGGGCAGGTCCAGGCCCATGATGTCGCCCGCCTCGTCGGGCCGCAGCAGGCCGGACAGCGACCACTTGCCCTCGCCGATGAGGCGGTGGCGCGCGACGGGCAGGTCCTGCTCGTCCTCGATCTCGCCCACGATCTCCTCGACCAGGTCCTCGAGCGTCACGATGCCGTCGGTGCCGCCGTACTCGTCGACCACGACCGCGACCTGCGAGCCCCGCCGCAACGCGTCCAGCACCGCCGAGAGCGGCATCGTGGACGGCACGGACTCGATGGGCAGGCACACCTCGGAAATGGGCGTGCTCTTGCGCTGGCGCGCCGGCACCGCGAGGGCCTTCTTGAAGTGCGCGACGCCCACTATCTCGTCCACGCTCTCGCCCATCACGGGGAAGCGCGCGTGGCCGGTGCGGGAGGCGAGCGCGAGGACGTCGGCGACCGTGTCATCGGCCTCGACGAAGGTGACGCGCGTGCGCGGCGTCATCGCGTCCGAGGCGGTGCGCTCCCGCATTTCCGCCGCGCGCGCGAGCCGGGTCGCGACCCGCGGCTCGAGCGTGCCCTGCGCCGCCGAGCGGACCGCGAGCGACTCGAGCTCCTGCGCGGAACGGGCGGACGCGAGCTCCTCGACCGGCTCGATGCCCAGGCGGCGGATCAGCCAATTCGCCGAGCCATTGAGGAACCGGATCAGCGGCCCCGCGAACCAGGTGAAGCCGCGCTGGGCGCCCGCGACGGCACGACCCACGCGCAGCGGCTCCGCGATCGCCCAGTTCTTGGGCACCAGTTCGCCGAAGATCATCTGGGTCGCGGTGGCGATGATGAAGGCCGCCGTGAACGACACGGCGAGCGCGGTGCCCTCGGGCATGCTCGCCGCCTCGAGCGGGGCGCGCAGCAGCGTCGCGATCGACGGCTCCGCGATGAAGCCGACGAGCAGCGACGTCACGGTGATGCCCAGCTGCGCGCCGGACAGCTCCGTCGAGAGCTTCCTCAGGCCCGCCTGCAGCGATGCGGCGCGCTTGTCGCCGCCCTTCGCGGCCTTGTCCACGGTGGGCCGGTCGACCGTCACGAACGCGAACTCCGCGGCGACGAACAGCGCGTTGGCGCCGATCAGCAGCACGGCGAGGAGCAGCAGGAGCCAGGCCTGGGTCATGACAGGACGCCTGTGAGGTGGCGAGTCGCCAAGCCGATGCGGTGGCGCGTGGCGGGGGCAGGCGCCGGGACGCTCGCGGTGGCCTGGGGGCAGGCGGCGGGCCGGCGCTCGGGACTATGGCCGTCGGGCATGGATGGATTCTATGCGAACCGTCGTCGTACGCGTGAGCCCCGCGCGACGGCGACGTGCGGCGCGGCCGTTGCCCGCGCATCGGCCCTCGTACGGCGGTAGCGTGGCGGCAGAGAGCGCTCCCCGCGTCCGCGACTGGACAGGATCACCATGACCGCATCGCCCGCACCAGCCCCGAAGGCGGGCAAGCGCGAGCACTGGAGCGGTCAGACGGCCTTCATCCTCGCGGCGATCGGCTCCGCGGTGGGTCTGGGCAACATCTGGCGCTTCCCGGGCGAGGCCTTCGACAACGGTGGCGGCGCGTTCATGATCCCGTACCTGGTCGCGCTGCTCACGGCGGGCCTGCCGCTGCTGTTCCTGGAGAATGGCATCGGCCACCGGTTCCGCGGTTCGGCGCCGCTGTCGATGCGGCGCGCGACGCGATCGGGCCGCGGTCGCGGCGGCGAGGGCGTCG
>NZ_CAJXJX010000090.1 GCF_913055775.1 uncultured Demequina sp.
TCGAAGGCGCCAAGTGGGTCTGCTCCACGCCGCTGCGCAGCAAGCACGAACCCCACCGCGCCGACCTGTGGCGTGGCCTGCGCACCAACGACCTGGCGGTGGTCTCCACCGACCACTGCCCGTTCTGCATGAAGGACCAGAAGGAGCTCGGCAAGGGCGACTTCCGCGCGATCCCCAATGGCATCGGCTCGGTCGAGCACCGCATGGACCTCATGTACCAGGGCGTCGTCACCGGCCAGATCACCCTGGAGCGGTGGGTCGAGCTCACGTCGACCACCCCGGCACGCATGTTCGGCCTCTACGGCAAGAAGGGCGTGATCCAGCCCGGCGCGGACGCGGACATCGTGGTGTACGACCCGAACGGCCACACGTCGATCGGCGTCGACAAGACCCACCACATGAACATGGACCACTCCGCATGGGAGGGCTACGAGATCGACGGTCACGTGGACGTGGTGATCTCGCGTGGCTCCGTGCTGGTCAGCGATGGCGAGTTCCACGGGGCCAAGGGCCACGGCTCGTTCCTCAAGCGCGGACTGTCGCAGTACCTGATCTAGACGACCGCCCGTCACCCACCGCCCGGCGCGACCGGGCCCGGCACCAGGAGGCCCCCATGGACTTCGGCGTGGTCCTGCAGACCAACCCGCCCGCCCAGCGCACCGTCGCGCTCGCCCGCATGGCCGAGGAGTACGGCTTCTCCCACGCGTGGACGTTTGACTCGCACCTGCTGTGGCAGGAGCCCTACGTGATCCACAGCGCGATCCTCGCGCAGACCGATCGCATCAAGGTCGGGCCCTACGTCACCAACCCGGCGACGCGCGACTGGACGGTCACCGCCTCGACCTTCGCCACGCTCAACGAGATGTACGGCAACCGCACGGTGTGCGGGATCGGCCGGGGCGACTCCGCCGTCAGGACTCTCAACGGCAAGCCCGTCAGCGTCCGTGAGATGCGCGAGTCGATCCACGTGATCCGGGAGCTCGCGAACTGCCGTGAGGTCGAGCACAACGGCGCGACGCTGCGCTTTCCGTGGGCGCGCTCCAGCGAGCTCGAGGTGTGGGTGGCCGGCTACGGCCCGCTCGCGCTCAAGGCCGCTGGCGAGGTGGGCGACGGGTTCATCCTCCAGTGCGCGGACGTGGACATCACCCGCTGGATGATCGACACGGTCAAGACCAACGCGGACAACGCCGGACGGGACCCTGAGTCCCTCGAGTTCTGCGTGTCGGGCCCCATGTACGTGGGCGAGGACTGGGAGCACATGCGCGAGCAGTGCCGGTGGTTCGGCGGCATGGTGGGCAACCACGTGGCGGACATCGTCGAGAAGTACGGCGACAGCGGCTCGATCCCCACCGCGCTCTCGGACTACATCAAGGGCCGTCAGGGCTACGACTACAACGAGCACGGTCGCGCCGGGAACTCGCACACGGACTTCGTCCCCGACGAGATCGTGGATCGCTTCTGCGTGCTCGGCACCGCCGATCAGCACATCGAGAAGCTGACCGAGCTGCGCGACGCGGGCTGCACGCAGTTCGCGGGCTACCTCCAGCACGACAACAAGGAGGAGACGCTTCGCCAGTATGGCGAGCACGTCATCCCCGGCGTCGCGGAGCAGGTCACGGCCACCGCATGACCACCCGCGCGACGAGCATCGGCTGGGGCGTCACCGGCGTCCTGGCAGTCGTCGTGGCGTGGGAGCTCTACAAGTACCTGGGGCCCGCCGAGGGCGTGACCGTCGGCGACACCGGCGACGCGGGATCAGGGCAGATCATCCTGCCGCGCACCCACGACCGCGCCATGCCCCACGTGTGGTCGATGATCGTGCGCCTGTTCGAGCCCACCTCGGGCGGCGACTCCCCTGCGCTGATCGTGTCGGTCGCGGCGGCCGCCGCCGTCACGCTCGGCATCGCCGTGGTCGGCTGGCTCATCGGCGTCCTGGTTGGCTTCGGGCTGTCGCTCGTCATGCAGCGCTGGCGCCTTCTCGAGTGGGGGCTGCTGCCGTGGATCGTCGTGAGCCAGACGGTGCCGCTGATCGCCCTCGCCCCCGTGATCAATGCGATCGGCAACCAGATCGATCGCTCGGGAACTCCGTGGCCGCAATGGCTGTCGGTCGCGGTCATCGCGTCCTACCTGGCGTTCTTCCCCGTCGCGGTGGGAGCCCTGCGCGGCCTCCAGTCGCCGGATCGCATCCACCTCGACCTCATGCGCACGTACGGCTCGGGGTACTGGCCCACGCTCGTGCGCCTGCGCCTTCCTGCCGCCGTGCCGCACCTGCTGCCCGCGCTGCGTCTCGCGGCGGCCAACGCCGTCCTGGGAGTCGTGGTCGCGGAGGTGTCCATCGGCATGCGCGGAGGGCTGGGGCGCATGCTCATCCAGCTCGCGGGCCAGGGGTCGTCGGACCCCGCGGCGCCGTGGGGACCCATCTTCGGCGCAGTCGTCCTGGGACTCATCGCCGCCGGCTCGGTCGCCCTCATCGGCGTCGGGCTCAAGGACTACAGAAGAGGAGAGGCCACCTCATGACGAGCGCACTGCCTGCCGCCGTGAAGGCCACGGGCGTCGACAAGGTGTTCACTGGATCGCGGGGCGAGGTCACCGCCCTGGCGGGAGTGGACCTCGAGGTCGCCGCGGGCGAGTTCGTGTCGCTGATCGGCCCGTCGGGCTGCGGCAAGTCCACCCTGCTCCGGCTCATCGCCGACCTCGAGACGTCCACCGGCGGCACTCTGGAGATCTTCGGCAAGTCAGCGAGCCAGGCTCGCCAGGATCAGGACTACGGGATCGCCTTCCAGCAGGCGGGACTCCTGCCGTGGCGCACGGTTCGCGACAACATCGGCCTGCCCCTGCAGCTGCACGGGCAGGACAAGCGCACGCGCGCCGCTCGCGTCGATGAGCTCACCGCCCTCGTGGGGCTCGACGAGTTCGTCGACCACCACCCGGACCAGCTCTCCGGCGGGATGCAGCAGCGCGTCGCGATCGCGCGCGCACTGGCCTCACAGCCCCGCCTGCTGCTCATGGATGAGCCCTTCGGCGCGCTCGACGAGATGACCCGCGAGTACCTCCAGTCCGAGCTCACGCGCATCGCGGCGGAGACGCAGGCCGCGGTGGTCTTCGTCACCCACTCGATCCCGGAGGCGGTCTTCCTGTCCGACCGCGTGGTCGTGATGAGCCCGCGTCCGGGCCGCATCACCGACATCATCGACGTCTCGCTGGCCGGCGAGCGCGACGAGGCGCTGCGCGAGTCCCCGGCGTACTTCGAACGCGTGACGGCCGTCCGCGAGGCGCTGCACGGCACGCACGTCGACAGGCCCAACGAGCGATGACCCCCGTCGAGCCCCGCGCGCTGCCCAGATGGGCGCGCTACGTCGCGCCCATCGCGGTGGGCGTCATCGGCCTCGGCCTGTGGATGCTCTACACGTCCGTTCTCGGGGCGGCCCCGCGCATGCTCCCGGACCCCGTGTCGATCCTGCAGGAGCTCATCGCGCGCTGGGACATCATCTGGGCGGACATGCTCGTCACGGGCACGAACGCGCTGATCGGCTTGCTCGTCGGATCCGCGGTCGCCATCGCGCTCGCTGCGCTGGCGGCGAGGTCCAGGGCCGTCGACGGCATGGCCGCTCCACTCGTGGCGGCGCTCGCGGTCGTGCCCATCGTCGCGATCACTCCGGTGCTCAACACGATGTTCGGGGCGTCGAGCCAGTTCGGCCGCCAGGCGGTGGCGGGACTCGCAGCGTTCATCCCGGTCTTCGTGAACGTCCTGCGCGGCCTGCGGCAGACGCGAGCCGTCCACCGCGACGTGTTCCGCGCATCGGGCGCGACCTCGGACCAGACATTCCGCTTCCTGACCTTCCCCACGGCGCTGCCGTACCTCACGACGGGACTGCGGCTCGCCAGCTCGCTCGCAGTGATCTCCGCGCTGGTCGCCGAGTACTTCGGCGGCCCCGCGGAGGGCATCGGCACCGCCATCGCCACGTACGCCAAGTCCGGCCGCGCCGATCTCGCCTGGGCCTATGTCGCCGGCGGCATCATCATCGGCCTCGCATTCTTCCTCGTCGCGTCGCTACTCGAGCGGCTCGCGTCGAGGCGATCGTCGGCGTAGCCGGCACAGCACCACCCGCAGCACCGGAACCACCGCACCATCGACAGCAGCAGCAAGAAAGGTTCAGCATGAGACTCAGCACACGACGCGGCATGATCGCCGCGTCCACCGTCGCCCTCACCACGCTCACGCTCGCCGCGTGCTCGAGCGGCGACTCCGCGGACGAGCCCACCGAGGGCTCCACGTCGGAGGAGACCACCGAGGAGTTCGAGCCGCTCACGGAGGTCGCCCTGCAGCTGCAGTGGCTGCCTCAGGCGCAGTTCGCGGGCTACTACGTGGCGCTCGACCAGGGCTACTTCGAGGAGCAGGGCTTCGACTCGGTCGAGATCGTGCCGTCGGGCGGCGACATCGTCCCGCAGGACGCGCTCGTGGCCGGTGACGTCGACTTCGCGATCGCGTGGGTGCCCAAGGTCCTCGGCACCCTCGAGGCCACCGGCGTCGAGCTCACCGACATCGCCCAGGTCTACCAGAGCTCCGGCACCCTCCAGGTGTCGTGGGAGGACAGCGGCATCGAGTCCGTCGCGGACTTCGAGGGCAAGCGGATCGGCTCGTGGGGCTTCGGCAACGAGTGGGAGATCTTCGCCGCCATGGCGGACGAGGGCCTCGACTCGACCACCGTGTCCATCACCACGCAGGACTTCTCGATGAATGCCCTGCTGGACGGCGACGTCGACGCCGCCCAGGCGATGACCTACAACGAGTGGGCGCAGGTCCTCGAGGTCGTGAACCCGGACACCGGCGAGCTGTACCAGCCCGAGGACTTCAACGTCGTGTCCTACCAGGACACCTCCGGCGCGATGCTCCAGGACGCGATCTGGGCTGACACGGCCCGACTCGACGAGGACCCGGCCTACGCGGACGCCGCCGTGCGCTTCCTCAAGGCCGTCACCCAGGGATGGATCTTCGCCCGGGACAACCCGGAGGAGGCCGCGACCATCGTCTACGACTACGCGGTCAATGCCGAGCTCGCCTACCCGGTGGGCCCCGTGCACCAGCTGTGGCAGATGAACGAGGTCAACAAGCTCATCTGGACCGGTGCCGACTTCGGCGTGATCGACTCGGGTGCCTGGGACCAGACGGTCGCCGGCGCGCTCGCCGCGGTCAACCAGGACGGCCTCAACCTGATCACCGCGGAGCCCGCGGAGTCGGCATACTCGAACGAGTACATCGAGGCGGCGCTTGCCGAGCTCGCCGACGAGGGCGTCGAGGTCGAGGGGACGTACACCCCCCTCGAGGTCGAGCTCACCGAGGGCGGCCAGTAGCAGTCACCAGGGTGGAGGGGCGGCGGACGGCCGCCGCCCCTCCACCGCTCATCCGCGCAGAAATGACAGAGGTGACCCCATGACCGACACGCTCAGCAACGACCGTTCCTACGTGTTCCACTCGTGGTCCGCGCAGGCAGCGCTCGCGCCGCTCACGATCGCGCGCGCCGAGGGCACTCGCCTGTGGGACGAGGACGGCCGCGAGCTGCTCGACTTCTCCAGCCAGCTGATCAACGCGAACATCGGCTACGGGAACCGCGCGATCGTCGAGGCCATCAAGGAGCAGGCCGAGCAGCTCACCACGGTCGCCCCGCAGCACGCCATCGCCGTGCGCGGCGAGGCCGCCCGGAAGGTGATCGAGCGCGCTCCCGAGGGCTTCACGAGGGTCTTCTTCACCAACGGCGGCGCTGATGCCAACGAGAACGCGATCCGCATGGCGCGCCAGCTCACCGGCCGGCGCAAGGTCATCTCCGGCTACCGCTCGTATCACGGCAACACCGGTGCCGCCGTGGTCGCGACCGGGGACTGGCGGCGCGTGCCCAACGAGTACGCGACCGATCACGTCCACGTCTTCACGCCGTACCTGTACCGGTCCGAGTTCCACGCCACGACCCCGGATGAGGAGTGCGAGCGGGCGCTGCGGCACCTGCGCCGCACCATCGAGGCCGAGGGCCCGAGCGGGATTGCGGCGATCATCCTCGAGACCATTCCCGGCACCGCGGGTGTGCTGGTCCCGCCGGACGGCTACCTCCCCGGCGTGCGCGCGCTGTGCGACGAGTTCGGGATCGTCATGATCCTCGACGAGGTCATGGCCGGCTTCGGCCGCTCGGGCGAGTGGCTCGCGCTCGACGCGTTCGGCGCGACGCCGGACCTGATCACCTTCGCCAAGGGCGTCAACTCCGGCTACGTCCCGGTGGGCGGCGTCATGATCTCCGCGCGGGTCGAGCAGCACTTCGCCGACAGGGTCTTCCCCGGCGGCCTCACCTACTCCGGCCACCCGCTGGCGATGGCGTCCATCGTCGCGAGCCTCGACGCACTCGCGGCGGAGGGCGTCGTCGACAACGCGAAGGCCGTAGGCGAGTCCGTCTTCCGGCCCCGCCTCGACGCCCTGGCCGCCGCTCGTCCCGACGTCGTGGGCGAGGTGCGCGGCAAGGGCGTGTTCTGGGCGGTCGAGCTGATCGCGGACGCGCAGACCCGTGAGCCGGCCGCGCCGGCGACGGTCACGGCGGTGAAGAACGGCCTGATAGCGGGCGGCGTGCTGCCCATCGTCGCGGACAATCGGATCCACGTGGTGCCGCCGTGCGTCATCACGCCGGAGGACGCATCCGCGGGCCTCGACGTGCTCGACCGGGTGATCGGCGCGCTGCCCGCCGCGCAGTGAGCAGGTAGGCGCGTGGCTCAGCCGCGCTCGAGAAACTCCTCGCGCTCGTCCCCCAGCCAGGTCTCGAGGGCCGATGCGAGGGCGGGGTTCTCGCTCAGGCTCGGGTCGGCGTCCACGATGGCGCGGGCGAGAGTGCGCGTCTCCTCGATGAGCGGGGCGTCCCGCACCACCCGCAGCAGGCGCAGCGAGTTGCGTCCGCCCGACTGGGCTGAGCCGAGCACGTCGCCCTCGCGGCGCAGCTCGACGTCCTTCTCCGCCAGTTCGAAGCCGTCCGTCGTGGCCGCGAGCGCGTCCAGCCGCTCCTTGGCGACCGTGCCGTCCTCCGCCCGTGACACCAGCAGGCACAGGCTCGCGAGGTCGCTCCTCCCCACGCGGCCGCGCAGCTGGTGCAGCTGCGAGATGCCGAACCGGTCGGCATCGAGCACCAGCATCATGGTCGCCTGAGGGACATCGACGCCCACCTCGATCACGGTGGTCGACACGAGCACGGGCACCTCGCCGGACGCGAACGCCGACATCGCGGCGTCCTTGGCCTCGGGGGTCAGGCGGCCGTGCATGCTGCCGATGCGCACGCCCGCGAGCTCGGGCCGCTCGGCGAGCAGGGCGGCGGTCTGGGTGACGGAGGCCAGCGGCGGGCGGTCCGCAGCCGCAGCCGCGAGGTCGAGTTCGCCCTCGGGAGGCTCGGAAGCGAGGGCGTCCTCCTCGGCCTCATCGTCGGCGTCGATGCGCGGGCACACCACGTAGACGCGCCGGCCTTGATCGACCTCCTCGCGCACCCGGGCCCACGCGCGCGCCAGCCACGCCTCGTTGTCGGCGGGCACCACGTGGGTCGTGACCTCCGCCCGGTGAGCGGGCTTGTCGGTCAGCAGCGAGGTCTCGAGGTCCCCGAACACGGTCATCGCGACCGTGCGCGGAATCGGCGTCGCGGTCATCACGAGCATGTGGGGCGGGTGATCGCCGCGCGCGCGCAGCGCATCGCGCTGCTCGACCCCGAAGCGGTGCTGCTCGTCGACCACGACGAGGCCCAGATCCGCGAACTGCACACCTTCACCGAGGAGCGCGTGCGTGCCGACCACGATGCCGGCCGCACCGGATGCGGCGTCCGCGAGCGCCGAGCGGCGCGCCTTCGACCCCTGCGAGCCCGTGAGCAGCGCGAGCCGCGTGCCGCGCTCGTCACCGCCGAGCATCCCGCCGTGGGCCAGCGACCCCAGCAGCTGTTCGAGCGTCCGCAGGTGCTGAGCCGCCAGCACCTCGGTGGGCGCCAGCAGCGCCGCCTGACCTCCGGCCTCGACGACCTGGAGCATCGCACGCAGCGCCACCACGGTCTTGCCTGCGCCCACGTCGCCCTGGAGCAGACGCAGCATGGGCGCCGACCTCGCCAAGTCCCTGGAGATGGTCTCTCCCACGTCGCGCTGAGACCCGGTGAGCGGGAACGGCAGGCGCTCGTCGAGCGCGGCGACCAGCTCTCCCGCGGCCGGGCGGGGTACAGCGGCGAGTTCCTCGCGCGCGGCGCGGCGGCGCGCGAGGGCCGTCTGCAGCACGAGCGCCTCCTCGAAGCGCAGCCGGTCGCGCCCGCGCCTCCACTCGGCGTCGTCCCGCGGGAGGTGCACGGCGCGGAGCGCCTCGAGCAGCGTCGGCAGCCCGCGCTCGCCGCGGATCTCCGCGGGGATCGGGTCGGGGACGTCGGCTTCGCCGAGGGGGTCGAGCACGGTTCTCACGGAGCGGCCGATGCGCCAGGTCGGGACGGCAGCGACGGCCGGATAGATGGGGATCGGCCGGGAGGCCTCAAGCATCGCCTCATCCTCATCCGCCGCGTCCACCCCCACGATGAGGTAGTCCGGGTGGGTCAGCTGGCGGCGGCCGCGGTACTCGCCCACCGTGCCGGTGAACAGGCCGGTCCTCCCGGGCTTGAGCTTGGACTCGTGCATGCGCAGCACCCCGGCGCGCTTGGCGAAGAACGTCAGCTGGAGCGTGTCCTGACCGTCCGTCACGACAGCCTCGAGCATCGCTCCCCCGCGCGAGCGCATGGACCGGACCTGCGCGGACCTCACCTGAGCCATCACGGTGACGTGCTCGCCGGCGACCAGCGACCGGATGTCCGTCATCTCACCCGGGCTGCCATAGCGGCGCGGGTAATGCCGGAGCAGGTCCTCGACGGTCTCGAGGCCCAGCTTCGCCAGGCCTCCCGCGGTGCGGGTGCCGAGCACTCTGCCCAGCGGCTCCGACAGCCGGTCGCCTGGGTCGCTCACAGCGCCCGCTCGACCCCGATGATCACCGCAGGCTCGGAGTGTCCACCCTGGTAGACATTCACATCGGCAGAAGGCGCCGCGCCGTGGACCGAGATCCGGACGGCATCGGCAACGGAGTCGGGCACGCCTGACGCGAGCACCAGGGTCACGATTTCCGTGCTGGGATCGATCATGCGGTCCACGTCCGCGTCGAGCGCGTCGCCCGTCGACTCGCCGACGGCGGTGCCGGCGACTGCCGCAGCCATCTGAGCGGCGAGATCCTGGCCCGGCGTCGTCAGCGCGGCGGCCGCGACGGCGGCGACGACGTGCGCCTCGTGCTGAGCATCGAGGACGGTGAGCTCGGGCCGCCGGCGCTTGCGGGCAAGTTCGTCGGCGGCCGCACGGAGCGCCGGGTGTCCCGCAACGACGACCGCGGCCGTGCCCGAGGCATCCTTCACGGC
The DNA here is from genome assembly GCF_913055775.1 of uncultured Demequina sp. Taxonomy (GTDB): domain Bacteria; phylum Actinomycetota; class Actinomycetes; order Actinomycetales; family Demequinaceae; genus Demequina. The sequence goes on from NZ_CAJXJX010000090.1 coordinate 9,423, forward strand.
TCGGCGCAGCGCTCGCCTCTTGAGCGCGAGGGGATCGGCGACCACGAGCACCACGGCCCCGGCGTCCGCCAGCGGCTCCGCAAGGCCCGGGCACGAGGTCAGAGCCACGATGCCGGTCTGGGCCCTGTCGGCATCGTGCCCCAACTGCACGTTGCGCACGACGATCTGCCGTGCTCGCGCCCGGATGCCGCTCTCGACCGCGCGGTGCGGCTCGTCGGTGTGGACGTGCGCCTGCCACAGGTCGTGGGCTCCCGTCACGGCGACGGAGTCGCCGATGGTCTCGAGCTCGCCCGTGAGCGCCTCCCTGACGTCCTCCTCGGACTTCATGACGAACATGACCTCGTATGCGCCGCCATGGTCGCGGCTGTGCTCGCCTTCGGCGTGAACGCCGCGGACGCGGTCGGCGGACTCCCACTCGACCTCGTCGAGGGCCGCGAGGGCGTCGCGTCCCGCGAGCGTCTCGGCCAGCATCTCGAGCTGCAGCACCAGACCGGCAGCGCCGGCGTCGACCACTCCCGCCTCACGGGCACTCGGCAGCTGCTCCTGCGTCAGCGCGAGCGCGGCGCGCGCGGCGATCACGGCGGCCACCGCCGTCGCCTCGCGGCCTGCCTGGGCGTCGACGGCGTCGGCGGCTCCCTTGGCTGCGGCCCGAGCGACCGTCAGGATCGTGCCCTCGACCGGAGAGCCCACCGCCCGGTAGGCGGCGTCCGCGGCCACGTCGAGCGAGCGGGCGATCGCGGGCGCATCCGCGCCTCCCAGGCCGCCGCGAGCGTCGATCGCTGAGAGGAACGCCGTGAGGTACTGACTCACGATCACGCCCGAGTTGCCGCGCGCACCCACGAGGGCTCCGCGCGCGAATGCCGCGACAACCTCACGATGGGTGGCGTCCGCGCCCAGCTTCGCGACCGCGCGGTTGCCTTCCTGCAGCGTCAGGTAGAGGTTGGTTCCGGTGTCCGAGTCGGGCACGGGAAAGACGTTGATGGCGTCGAGGCGATCGCGCGCGTGGTGGACCGCCCGAGCGCCGGCCTCGAGCCAGCGTCGCAGGTCTGCGGTCTCCGCCATCCGTCCTCCCATCCGCGTCCATCATGGCCCCCGGCGGGGCGTGGTCTCGCCTCAATGGTGGCACGATGAGAGCACGCCGCCATGCGGGCCCGCGAGCCCGTTTGCCGCGAAGGGGCCTTGTCGGATACCCTAGTGCGGTTGCCCGACACCGGGCTGTCAATCGTGGCGCCGCCCCGTCGGGGCGAGGCGCAGGTGAAACTTAGGAGAACTATCGTGGCTGCCAACTGCGACGTCTGCGGCAAGGGACCGTCCTTCGGTCACTCGATCTCGCACTCGCACCGCCGTACCAAGCGTCGCTGGAACCCCAACATCCAGCGTGTGCGCGCCGTCGTGGCGGGTACCCCCAAGCGTGTGAACGTGTGCACCTCCTGCCTCAAGGCGGGCAAGGTCCAGCGCGCCGTCTGACCCGGCGCATCTCGCAAGAGGCCGATGATCCCTTCGGGGACATCGGCCTTTCGCATGTCCGGCGCAGGTCGCGGCCACCCGGGCGCCCACGCGGGCTCACACTCCGAAGTGATCCCACCCGAGCGACTGCGGCGGCGCGCCATCGATGAGCAGCCCGCCATCGCCCGAGCGCACCTCTCCCACCACATGCCAGCCAGCCGGGACCGCCGATGCGCGCGGGAAAGTCGCCAGCATGTGGTGGTCTTCTCCCCCAGCAACCGCCCAGGCGAGCGCTTCCTCGGGGGTCGCCAGCGCATCGGC
>NZ_CAJXJX010000091.1 GCF_913055775.1 uncultured Demequina sp.
CCCGCGCGGCCCGCCGCCCCTGCCCCCGTTCGAGCGTGTCGGCGAGGCGCTCGAGATCGCGCCGGAAACCGGCCGCTCCACCCGGGTAGCCGGGGACGGGATGCCCCTCGACCAGCCGCTCGCGCGTTCGGAGCAGAAAGCGGTGGACGTAGAACAGGCGCTGCCGGAACGGCTCTCCCGCAAAACGGTCGGGCGGTCCTTCGCGGTCCTGCAGCTCCGCGAGATCCTCGCGGAAGCCGTGGGTGAGGCTGACACGCTGCTCGCTCTGCGACAGGCGCTGGACCAGCAGGTCGACGTCCCGCACCGCGGCCTCGAGCGCCACGTCCGCCTGCAGGCGCACCGCCGCCTCGGTCACCTCCGGGGTCACGTTCGGATTGCCGTCGCGGTCGCCTCCGATCCAGGACCGGAGCCGGAGGACCGGAGCCAGCGGAGGCTCCTCCGCCGGTCCGTAGGCGGCGTCGAGCGCCGCCTCGAGGTCCTGCTGCAGCCGCGGCACGGCGTCGAGCAGCGAGCGCCGGTAGTAGTACAGCGCGCTCTTGACCTCGTCCAGAACCGACGGCTTGGCGTGCAGAAGCTCGCGCGTCTGCCACAGCACGGCGATCTCGGCGTGGATGCGCTCGTCGAGCTCGTGGCGCTTCTGCGGCGGCAGCTCGCGCTCGCGCAGCGCGCGCAGCGCTTCCGCGACGCGCTCGAGCTTGAGTCGCACGGTGTAGCGCTTGACCTCGGTCGGATGCGCCGTGAGCGTCGGGCCGACGTCCAGCGATTCGATCAAGCCACGCGCCTCGGCGCGGCTCCACCCCTGATCGCGCAGCTCGGCGACCGCGGCGGCGATCGACTCGGGCCGCGGGTCGGCGTCGCTGGCGTCGGCGTCGCGGACGCGGTTGACGCGCACGCGGTGGATCTCCTCCGCCAGGTTGATCAGCTGGAAGTAGACGGTGAAGGCACGCTGGAGCCGCTCGGCGGTCGGCAGGTCCAGCTGGGCCAGGAGCCGTTCGAGCTCGGACCGGGCCGACGCGGCGTCGTCGGCGTCGGCGTCGCGCATGCGCTTGGTGGTCCCGCGCACGCGCTCGACCAGATCGTAGAGGCGCGGTCCCTCGAGCTCACGCAGGACCGTACCGAGAGCGGTTCCGAGGTAGTCGACGTCGGCGCGGAGGCGGCCGAACGGGTCGTGGTCGCGGTCCGGGCGTGCGCCTGCGTCCATCGGCATGGCCGGCATCCTACCGTGGCTCCTCGTCGCCCTCCTCCGTCCATTGGATGCGTCGGATGGCGCGGGCGCGCGTCCCGTCCAGCTCGATCTCGGCCGCGCAGACCGTGGCACGCCCCTGAGCGGGCCGCCAGCGCGGCGACGGCTTGCGCGTGAAGCGGGCGTGCACCTCGTCGTAGCGCATTCCGATCGACGAGGCCTGGACCCCGCTCATGCCCACGTCGGTGAGGTAGGCCGTGCCGCGCTGGATCGTCTCGTCGGCGGTCTGGACGTGGGTGTGCGTCCCGATGGCGGCCGCGGCACGGCCCGCCAGGTGCCAGCCGAGGACCTTCTTCTCGCTGGTGGCTTCGGCGTGCACGTCGACGATCAACGGGTGCTCGTCGCCGAGCGCTTCGACGAGGTCGTCGAGCGCGCGGAACGGATCGTCCATCGGCTCGAGGAAGATGCGGCCGAGCACCTGCGCGACGGTGACGCGCCCGGCCGGCAGGTCCAGGGTGACGGCCCCCAATCCCGGCGTGCCCGGCGGGTAGTTGAGCGGTCGGATGAGGTGCCGGGTCTCCTCGAGCAGTTCCGCCGTTTCCGGCTGGTCGAAGCTGTGGTTGCCGAGCGTGACCACGTCGGCCCCCGCGTCGCGCAGCTGCTGGAAGTGCTTGCGCGCGAGGCCGAAGCCTCCGGTCGCGTTCTCGCCGTTGACGACGATCAGATCGAAGCGGTCGCGCACCTCCCTGAGGTACGCGCGCGTGGCCCGCAGACCGGGCGTGCCGAAGACGTCGCCGACGAAGAGCACTCGCACGAGCGGCAGCCTACCGCGGCCGTCCGGCGGGAACGGCGCGTTCGCCGCGAAGGACGCGACCGTCTGCGGGGCCGTCGGCTCGGCGGCCCGGTGGTAGCGTCGTCGTCATGGAACGCTTCGACGCGATCGATCGCCGCATCCTCGCCATTCTCCGCGAGAACGGGCGCGCGTCGCACGCGCACGTCGCGAAGCGGGTGGGCCTCTCGGCCCCCGCCGTCGGCGAGCGGATTCGCAAGCTCGAGCAGGCGGGCGTGGTCCTCGGCTACCGCGCCGTGCTGGCCCCGGAGGCGTTGGGGCTGCGCATCTGCGCCTTCGTCGCCCTGGCGCCGCGGCCGGGAACGGTGGTCTCGGACCTGGTGGAGCGGTTGCTGGCCCTGCCCGAGATCGAGGAGCTCCACTCGGTGGCCGGCACCTACAGCTACTTCGCCAAGGTGCGCGTCGCCAGTCCCGAAGACCTCGACGAGTTCCTCGACCGCCTGATGATGATGGAGGGCGTGGAGCGGACCGAGACGACGATGGTCCTGCGGACCAGTGCCGAGCGAGCCCTGCCCCTGCCGTTCGCGGCCGAGCCCTGAGCCCGTGAGCTCCGACCCGATCGTGCGTGCGCTGCGCGACGACGAAGTGGGAGCGTGGCTGCGCGTCCGCAACGCGGCCTTCGGTTCCGCGGCCGACCCGGGAGATCCCGAGGTCGCGAAGGCCGTCGCCTGGCGCGTACCGTACATCCGCGTCGTGGAGGCCGAGGGACGCTTGGCCGCCGCCGCCACCTGGTACCCCTACCCCGCCTGGATCGGCGGCGCGCTCGTTCCTACCGGTGCGCTGGCCTCGGTGGCGACCGCGCCCGAAGCGCGCCGTCGGGGGCACGTGCGGGCGCTTCTCCGAGCCGGGTTCGAGGAGCTGCACGAGGCGGGCGTCGGCTGGTCGGGCGAGCACCCCTTCGATCCGCGCTTCTACGATGCGTTCGGCTACCGTCGGGTGCCGTCGTCGGTCGTGCTGGAGCTTCCCTTCGACCGCCTGCCCGGACGGGCGCGGGACGTCGACGCGGTGCCGGTCGCGCCGGACGATCCGGACCTTCGCGCGATCCGGCGCGCCTTCGCTTCGCGCCGCTCGTTCACGCTGGACCGGGACACGCCCGAAGGGCTCGGCGCGCACGCGGACGGCATGCCGGCTCGCTGGCGCGACCTGTTCGAGGCGCCGAGCGCCACGGCTTCACCGGTCCACGCCTACCGCTGCGAGGGCGGCTACGCGATCGTCGCGACGGAAGGCTTCGGGACCGACGGGGTCCTGCACGTCGTGGACGCCGCCTGGACCGATCCGGCAGGCCGGGCGCGCGTGCTGGCCCTGCTGACCGCATGGGACGGACAGACCGGTCGCGTGCGGCTGGAGCTCCCGACCGACGACCCGCTCGCCCGCCGCGACGCGGACGAGCGATCCCGACCGCGCACGCCGCTGCAGATGCGGATCGTCGACGTGAAGGCCGCGCTCACGCCCTTGCGCGCGCCCGAGCCGGCCGCGGGCACGCTGATCCTCGAGCTGCGGGACGCGTCGGCCCCGTGGAACGATGGACGCTGGCGCGTCACGGTCGCCCCGGACGGGTGCACCGTGGATCCCACGCGGGAGACGCCCGACGTGACGCTGGACGTCGGCGCGTTGGTCGCGCTGCTGGCCGGCACGACGCCCGCGGCGTTGATCGCCTCCGGCGAGGCCGAGGGCAGCGCCGGCGCGATGCACCGCCTCCACGCCCTGACCCTCGATCATCCGCCCTTCCTGGGGCTCGCCGACCACTTCTAGGGCGGCGGGTCGCGGACTACGTCGGCGCGTCGGTCGCCTCGTCGGGGACGACCGCTTCGAGGAACCACTCCGGAAGGCGTCCCGCCTGCTGCCGGAGGAAGCTCGGAAATCCGGCGTCGAGCAGGTAGGTGACGGCCGCGTCGTCGGCGCTTCGAACCGACCGGCCGTACGCCTGCACCACCGTCAGGCACGCGCGCCACGCGTACCAGGCCGGATCCCGCGCCCGTCGCGCCGCCACCTGCGGGTCGCCCAGGTAGGGCCACGGCACCTTGCAGATCGCCTGCCAGCGGGACGCGTCCATGGCCAGGTCGATGCCCTCGGTCATGCTCGGCGTCAGCAGCACCGTGGGGCCGGGGTCGCTCAGGTGCGCGCGCAAGGCCGCGTCGCGGCCGCTGGCGTCGTCGTGCGTTCGCAGCCGTCCGCGCAGATCGCTCGGAACGGCGGCCTCGATCGCCCGCGCGATCCGGTAGCTGTGGGCGTGCACGACGCCCTTCTCGTCGGGGTGGCGACGCATCAGGTCGACCACCGCCGCGGTCAGCTTGGGCAGGTCGCGATCGAGGTGGTGCCGGGTCAGACGGGCGACCGGCCGCAGCCGGATCGGGCGACGCTCGGGTGGGAAGGTCGAGGGCGCGCGAACGACGGCGACCTCGTCCGGATCCAGCCCCAGCGCCGCCAGGTAGGTGGGGGGATCGAGGATGGTGGCCGACATGAGCAGCACGCGCTCGCCGAAGCGGAACAGCAGCGGCTCAGCGAAGGCGGCGACATCCACGGGGCGGAACGCCAGGGTGCGCCCGGCTTCGTCCCGACCGCTCTCGACGACCCAATCCGCCTCGCCGGCATCGGCGCTCTCGGCCAACAGCGCCAGGCCGGCCATGGCGCCGTCCAGCCAACGCTTGGCGCGCAGCGCCTCGACCGCGTCCGCGAGAGGCGCGCGCACGATCGGCAGGTGGAACAGGCTGCCCGCGGTGGACCGCACCACCTTGGGGTTGGTGATGTCGACGGACTCCCCGGCGAGCACCACGGCATCGGCACCCGCCGCATCGGCCACCCGGATCGCGGTGCCCGCGTTGCCCGGGTCGCGCACGTTGCTCAGCACGGCGACCAGCCGCGGAGCAGCCGCGACCACGTCGTCCAGCGAGTCTCCGTGGGTGTCGACGACCGCCAAGATGCCCTGCGCATCGGCGCTCATGGCCCTGAGCACGTCCTCCGTGCCCAGGTGCACCCACAGCCCTGCCGCGAGCGCATCGGCGACCACCGCACGATGCCTGCCCAGCGCATCGGCCGTCAGATAGATGTCGCGCACGCGCGCGGGCGCGTACGCGACCGCCTCGCGCACGCCCTGCGGTCCCTCGACCAGGAACTGGCCGGCCCGGGAGCGCGCAGAACGCCCCGCCAGTCCCGCGACCTTCTTGACCCTCTCGGCCCGAGGATTCTCGAGCGTGAGGGTGAGGTCGTCAGGTCCGGCGGGGCGTCCCGTCATGCCTGTGGCGCTTACGCGGCCGGGGCGTTCACGTCCTCGGGGAGCGCCTTCTTGGCGGTCTCCACGAGGGCGGCGAATGCGGCCGGGTCGTTCACCGCGAGCTCGGCGAGCATGCGGCGGTCCACCTCGATCTCAGCGGCCTTGAGGCCCTGGATGAAGCGGTTGTAGGTGATGCCGTTCGCGCGGGCCGCAGCGTTGATGCGCTGGATCCAGAGCTTGCGGAAGTCACCCTTGCGCTTGCGACGGTCGTTGTAGCTGTAGACCATCGAGTGGGTGACCTGCTCCTTCGCCTTGCGGTAAAGGCGCGAGCGCTGGCCACGGTAGCCGTGGGCCCGCTCGAGGGTGCTGCGGCGCTTCTTCTGGGCGTTGACCGCCCGCTTGACGCGTGCCATGTTTCTTACTCCTTGTTACTCGTCGCGGGACTTACTTGCCCAGCAGCTTCTTGACCTTCTTGGAGTCCGCGTCGGACAGGATCGCGTCCTGAGCCACGCGGCGCTTGCGCGACGAGGTCTTCTCCTCGAACTTGTGCACGTTCATGGCGTGCGAGTGCTTCACCTTGCCGGTGCCGGTGAGCTTGAAGCGCTTCTTGGCGCCCGAGTGGGTCTTGTTCTTCGGCATGACTGCCCTTCCTTGAATCTGCGCGTCCCGGTGGGGACTCGCCGGTCTTAAGCGGGCTCTTCGCCCGACGTCTGCTTGGCCGTCTTGGCAGCGGCACGCTCGGCGCGCTCGGCCTTGCCGGCCGCCTTGCGCTCCTCGCGAGCCTTGCGCTGCTCTTCCTTGGCCTCCGCCTTCTTCTTGAGCGGGCCGAGCACGAGGGACATGTTGCGACCCTCCTGAGACGGCATGTTCTCGACCACGCCGTACTCCTGCAGCTCGTCCGCCAGCTTCAGCAGCAGGCGGCGGCCCATCTCCGGTCGCGACTGCTCGCGGCCGCGGAACATGATCGTGACCTTGACCTTGTCGCCGCCCTTGAGGAAGCGGATGACGTGGCCCTTCTTGGTCTCGTAGTCGTGCTCGTCGATCTTGAGACGGAAGCGCATCTCCTTGATCTCGGTGTTGGCCTGGTTGCGCCGTGCCTCGCGCGCCTTGACCGCCGCCTCGTACTTGAACTTTCCGTAGTCCATGAGCTTGACGACGGGCGGACGCGAGTTGGGCGCCACCTCGACCAGATCGAGATCCGCTTCCTGCGCCAGACGGGTCGCGTCCTCGATGCGGACGATTCCCACCTGCTCTCCGTTGGGTCCGACCAGGCGGACCTCCGGGACGCGGATGCGCTCGTTGATGCGGGGCTCGTTGATGAGTGGCTCCTTCTCGTCGTCTGTCTGTGACGCCGGGCAAGGAAAAAGGCCCCTGCCCGAACACGAGCAGAGGCCACCGGGTCCACGGCTCCGCGTGCACCCGAGAGTGCGGCACGAGGCCGTGACCGAACCCTGGCCCATCTGTTTGGTCCTAGGGTGGGAGGTGGACTCCACTTGCGCGCCAGGGAACGGATCCCCGGCCGGTCAATCAGCAAGGATACCACGATGACCACGACACCACCCGAAGGCGGCGCAGATCCGCTCCAGGACGCCTCCGCCGCAGCAGCCCGCGACATCGCCGATGTCAACGCGGTGGAACTTATCACCACCGTAAGCGTTCATCTGTTGAGCGCCGCCGCGCTCAGGTGCGGGCTGTCCGATGAAGGCGAGGAGCACCAGGACCTCGACGAGGCCCGGACGCTCATCGAGTCCCTCGCGGGACTGATCACGGCCGCCGCACCCGATCTCGGCGACACTCATGCACGCGCGCTTCGCGACGGACTGCGAAGCGTACAGTTGGCATTCCGAGAGGCATCGGTGGTGCCGGACGCCCCCGGCGAGGGGCCCGGAGAGAAGTACACGGGGGCAGTCAGTTAAATGACGAGGAACACCGAATCGACCGACGAGCGCATCGACACCGCGCCCGTCGACGATGAGGTGTCTCCGGCCACCGAGGACGGTTCGGCCGATGCGGTCGAGACCGACGTGTCCGAGTCGCCAGACGACGTGACGACCGAGGAGGTCTCCCCCTCCGCCGCGAGCGCCGCCGACCTCGACGACGGCACCCCTGAATCCGACGCGGACCCCGAGTCCGACGCCTCCGAGGCCGACGAGGTCGACGAGATCGCCTCGGCGACGCCCGAAGCCTCCGTGGCCGCCGCATCGGCCGTCGCCACCGCCGGCCCCACCACCGAGGACGGCAGCCCTCACCGCCGTCGCCGCAGCGACCCTCCGCCCGAGGCTCCTGTGGCGGCGCCCCGCAGGCGCGGGCGCGCGGGATGGATCGCCGCGTCGATCGTGCTGTTCCTGCTGCTCGGTGCCGCGGTCGCTCTCGACGTGCACCTGTGGCGCACCACGGACCAATGGGAGGCCCGCGCCGACGAACTCACCGAGGCCAACTACGCGCTGGGCGAGGAGCTGTCGAGCGAGCAGTCGACGACCATGCAGCTCGAGTCCGAGATCGACCTGCTGAGCCAGCAGCTCGCGACGTCGAACCAGAAGGTGGTCGACCTGAGCGCGGAGAAGGCCAGCGCCAACGACGCCTCCGCGTTCGCGAATCAGCAGATCGACCAGCTCGAGGGATACCTCAGCCAGTCCACGGCGGTCGCGAGCGCGATGCAGCGCTGCATCGACGGGCACGAGCAGCTCGCCGAGTATCTCGCCGAGCCCGACAACTACGAGCCCGAGCAGCTCTCGGAGTACGCCAGCGGCGTCACCCAGCTCTGCGAGGCCGCGAAGGACAGCAACGAGGCGCTGCGCGCGGAGCTGGCCGGATGAGGCGCATCGCCGCGCTGACGGCGGTGGCCGCCGTGGCGCTCGCCGGGTGCTCGGCCATCCCCGACGGACCCGAGGCGATGCCCAGCGACTGGGTGCCGGCGCCCACCGCGACCCCGGTCGCGCAGAACGTGGGCCTGTCCCCCGACGGCTTCACGGCGGCGCAGCGCATGACGGTGCGCGTGCGCAACATCGGCTGCGGGTTCGTCAAGACGGGCACCGGGTTCGCGCTCGACGCGTTCACGCTCGTGACCAACCGCCACGTCATCGAGGACTCGGGCGACATCCAGGTCTCCACGCATGACGGCCGCGTGATCGAGGCGACCGCGGCCTCCACCACGACCGTCGCGGACATCGCGATCGTCACCACGACCGAGTCGCTCGGCGGCGCCTTCGCGGCGCGCGCCCAGGAGGATCCGCAGGAGGGCGACGTCATCACGGTCGTGGGCTACCCCAACGGCGGCAAGCTCACGACGGTCAGCGGCGTGGTGCTCGGGGAGACCGACGACCCGATCAACGTCGACGGCGCGATCGACACCGTGCTCGCGACGACGGCGCAGGTGGAGCCGGGGTCCTCGGGCTCGCCGGTCCTGAACGACGAGGGCCAGGTCGTGGGCGTCGTGTACGCGAAGAACGACTACAACAGCTTCATCGTGCCGGTGTCGATGCTCAACACGCTCATCGCGCAGCCCTCGCTGCTGGTGCCCGAGCCCATCGACTGCGCCACCAGCTGACCCTCGCGGGTGCGGGTGTCCGCGAAGCCGTGCGCGCCGGACGGCCCGGACGGTCCCGACCGCTACAGTGGCGGCCACGGACCGCCGAGCTGAGGAGGACGTGCCGTGACCGAGCAGCCACCAGGCTCGCAGAACCCACCCGTGCCCGAGCAGCCCGAGGCTCCGTACGTGCCGCGGGTGCCGGCGCCCGCCGCCGAGCCTGCCGGCGCATCGGCGCCCCTTGCTGCGCCCGTGCCGGCCGGCGCATCGGCCCTCGCTGCCGCGCCCGCGCCAGCCGCCGCATCGGCCCCTCTCCCTCCCCCCGCGCCCAGGCGCCGCGGACGGACCATCGTGCGAGTCCTCGGGTGGACCGCGCTGGCCTCGGGCGTGCTCGCGCTCGCGGGGCTGAGCGCGTACCTGTGGGTCACGCATGAGGCGTGGGTGGACCAGAACGAGGAGCTGCGCGCGGAGTCGGCCGAGCTGGGCGAGCAGCTGGCCGTGGCCCGCGCCGAGGCGGACGCCGCGGAGGCCTCGCTGGCGGAGACCGAGTCTCAGCTGGACGAGGCGACCAGCACCATCTCGACGCTCGCGAACCAGGACGCGCATGCGACGGAGGACCTGGTCTTCGCGAGCGACGTCATCGAGCAGCTGATCGCGTGCGCGGACGAGCGCGCGGAGCACATCGGCTACCTGAACCAGGCGTGGCGCTACACGACCGCGAGCCTGCGCGCGGTCGAGGCGGAGATCGACGAGTTCTGCGCCGCCGTCGAGGAGACGTGGACCGACTACCAGGACGCCCAGTGAGGCTGCGCCTCCTCGCCGCCGCCGTGTCGACCCTGAGCCTGGCGGCGTGCGCGACGCTTCCCGAGGCCCCACCGCCGCTGCCGGCGACCTTCATCCCCGAGGTGACGCTGCCCTCCGCGGAGCCCGAGATGCCCCGGGGATCGGACGGCTTCACCGTGGTCGAGCACATCGCGATGCGGGTCTCCGTGGTGACGTGCACGTCGTACGGGAGCGGGTCGGCCTGGGTGCTCGACGAGAACACGGTGGTCACCAACCGCCACGTGGTCGAGGGCGCCATGGAGATCGAGCTCACCAGCTACGACGGCCGCCACTACACGGGCACCACCTCGGTGCTGGACTCGACCGCCGACCTCGCTCTCGTGCACATCGACGGCACGTTCCCGGAGGTGGCGACCATCGCCGACGAGGGGCCCGTGTCCGCGGAGGAGCTCTACATCGTGGGCTATCCCGAGGGCGACCGGCTCACGACCACGATCGGGCGCTACCAGCGGGTCGTGGAGGAGACCCTGGAGCCGGGCAGCGACGACGTCGACTTTCTCGCCGCGGTGACGAAGGAGGGCAACTCGGGCTCCCCGGTCGCCAACGTCGACGGCGAGGTCCTGGGCGTGCTCTACGCCTCGAACGGCGGGGGCGAGAGCTTCGCCGTCACGCTCGATTCGGTGCAGGACTTCCTCGCCGACGAGTCGACGCACGAGCCCAACGTCGCCGAGTGCGACTGGTAGTCGGCGCGCGCCCGCTTCCCTACGGCGCTGTCGCGAGCTTGAGCTCGAGCGTGTCCACCCGCTGAGCCACGACGTCCGAGTGCGCGAGCTCGCGCTGGACCCGCTCGATGATGGCGTCCAGCTCGGGCTGGGTCAGCCCCGGGGCGAGCGTCAGCACGATGGTGACCTCCGCGTTGCCCCCCGCGCGCGCATCCACGCCCCGCAGTGCGTCGTCGAGGCTCACCGCGGAGCTCACGGCCTCGCGCACATCCTCCGACACCCAGCCGTCCACCACGGCCGGGCTCCAGTCCTGCCCCTGCCCCACGGCCCACACCGCCGGGCGCGGGATCAGGACGGTCTCCATGCCCGGGTTGAGGACCAGGCTGGACCAGCCCTCCGCGATCGCGGCGAGCGCGGCGCGCGGTCCCTCCGCCGGGATGGGCCTGGCCTCGGCGTTCCACGCCTTCATGGCGTCGACGTCGGTGAAGATCGGCAGCGCGGCACGCCCGTCGGGCATCTGGACGGCGACCACGCCGGTAGACGCAACCTGGTCCTTCTCGACGCCGTGCTCGCCCATGATGCGGCGCTCGCCGTTGGCCAGCACCGGGATCAGGACGCGCGCGTAGGCGAGCGCGTCGACCACGTCCGCGAGGGGGGTCTTGGCGTGCGAGTAGCGGATGAGCGCCTGCGCGAGGCGCGCGTCAGCGCTGCCGTCGTCGTCGGAGAAGATCGACTCGGGGATCTCCTTCGAGGGCTCGCTGTCGCTCATGCTCTCGATGCTACGGCGTCACCTGGGGTGAGGTCTCCCGCATGTGACGCGTCTCGCATCGGCCCTCCCCTCCCGAGCGAAATGGGCCCGAATCGCTCGTCTAAGCGCATAGGCGAGCGCGAATCGAC
>NZ_CAJXJX010000092.1 GCF_913055775.1 uncultured Demequina sp.
CACCGCCTGATGCGCTGGGCTCAGATCGCGGGCGCGGGCGATGCGGTGGCCGAGGGCGCAGGTGCCCCGGCGGACGACCCCCGGCTGTCGGAGATCATCGACCATGCCGGGCGCTCCTATGCCCACCGGACATGGCTGCCGCACACCCCCCGCGCCTTCGTCACCGCGCTGCCCGCGCTCGATGCGTTTCCGATGGCGCATTGGGCCCGGCTTTCGGCGCGGCACCTGCGGGGCGGGCGCGGCACGGTGATGGGCTATGGCCAGCCCAAGGGCCTCGCCGCGCTCCGCCGCGCGATCGCCGCGCAGCTGAGCGCCCTCAAGGGGATCAAGTGCCACCCCGACCAGATTTTCGTGACCTCCGGCGCGCAGCACGCCTTTTCGCTCATCGGGCGTCTGCTGCTCGACCCCGGAGACCGCGTGTGGATGGAAAATCCCGGCGCATCGGGGGCGCGCAACGCGCTCTTGTCCGAGGGCGCGGATCTGGTGCCGGTGGCGGTGGACGATCAGGGAATGATCGTCGCGGAGGGGCTGCGCAAGGCGCCGGATTTTCGCCTCGCCTTCGTCACCCCCTCGCATCAGCAGCCGCTGGGGCATGTCATGTCGCTTGGGCGGCGGTTCGAGATGCTGCATGCCGCCGAGTCGGCGCAGGCGCTGATCATCGAGGACGATTACGACGGCGAATTCTACTTCGGCAACGCGCCCAACCCGGCGCTCTACAGCACCGACACGAGCGGGCGGGTGCTGTATGTCGGCACCTTCTCCAAGTCGCTGTTTCCGTCCTTGCGGCTGGGGTTCGTGCTGGTGCCGGAACGCATGGTCGCGGCCTTCGACAGGATGTTCGACACCTGGGTGAGCGGGCCGCCCACCGTGACCCAGGCCATCGTCGCGGATTTCATGGACGAGGGCCATTTCGCCACCCATATCCGCATGATGCGCCGCCTCTACATCGCCCGCTACGAGGCGCTGATGGAGGCGGCCGCGACGCTGCCCGGCACGCTGCGGCTGCAGCCGACCGCCAGCGGTTTTCATACACCCGCCCGCCTCGCCCCCGGCGTGTACGAGCGCGACGTCGTCGAGCAGGCGGCGGCGCGGGGCGTGACGCTGGCTCCCTTGGGGCGGTATTGCCTTGCGCCGGTGGCGCAGGCGGGGCTGGTCTTCGGCTTTGGCTGCGCGACGCCCGAAGAGATCGCGCGCGGCATCGGCATCCTGCGCGACCTGCCCGCGTTGCACTGAAAATTGGTCTGGGTGATTTGTCCGTATTGGATATGAATTACATGCCAATTCTGTCCTAGCCTTTGCGGGACCGCCACAATCCGGGCGGCATTTCGACGGCTGAGACGAGGCACAGGACAGAGCGCATGCGGAGTTCCGGGATCACCCACTCCTCCTACTGGACGGACCTGCCCGACGACCTGCCCGCGCAGGACGGGCCGGTGCCGGACAAGGTCGATGTGCTGATCGTCGGCTCGGGGTATACCGGGCTTTCGGCTGCGATCACCACCGCGCGCGGCGGGCGCTCGACCCTCGTGGTCGAGGCCGGCGTGCCGGCACCGGACGTCGTGGCCGCGGCGAGCTGGCGGGCACGCGCGTTCCTGGGCGCGGACACGCTCACCGAGGGCGCGAGCGCGGACCTCGTGATGTATGGGACGGACCCCCGGGAAGACATCCGCGCGCTCATGGCGCCGGCCGCCGTCGTGCTCCGGGGACAGCGCGTCGCCTGACGAGCCGTTCGGGCCCATCCGTGCCATCTCGTGTCGCGAACCCCTGACGAAAGCCTGAGGGTCGTGCGCGTGCCAGTGACACGGCCGCGGTCGCGGGCAATACTGACCAGGCAGCACTGATCAGGGACCACTGACCAGGTCGTCCTGACCATCGACAGCGATCACCGATGCGCGGCAGCCGCGCGTCGCCACCGATGACACCTGACCCCGGGGAGCCACCGTGACAGCACCGACACTCGAGCAGCGGGCGCGCGCCGCAGGCAGGCGCGGCTGGGCCGACGGTCTCGAGGCCGCGATGTGGCTCGCCGCCGTCGCCGGCATCGCCTTCATGATCACCTCGGGAGGCCTGCTCGCCCAGACGCCGGCCGACTGGTTCTACACGCTCGGCCGGGCGCTGGGCATCGTCGCGGCCGTGCTGATGATGACGCAGGTGCTGCTGGCCTCACGGGCGCCGTGGGTCGAGCGGGCGATCGGTCATGACCGGGCGATCGCCACCCACACGCGCATCGGGAAGATCGCGATCATCCTGATGCTGCTGCACGCGACGGTCATCACGATCATCTCCGCGGGCTACGACGGCCGTGGCGCGGTCGAGCAGTTTCTGACCTGGCCGCAGTTCGGCTGGTTCATGCTGTTCGCGCAGATCGCGCTCGCGACCTTCGTGATCGTGCTGCTCACCTCGCTCACTGCGGTGCGGCTGCGCTGGCGCTACGAGCGGTGGCACGCCGTGCACCTGCTCGTCTACGTGGGCGTCGCCTTCGCGGTGCCGCACCAGTTCCTGGAGGGGTCGTCGTTCCGCAGCGGGGGCGTCGCCTGGTGGTTCTGGGCTGCGCTGTGGACCGTGTCGATCGGATCATTCGTCGTGTTCCGGATCGCGCGCCCGCTGGTGGTGCTCGCTCGCCACGGCCTGACCGTCGAAGCGGTCGACCGGCTGCCGGACGGCTCGACGACCGTGACGATGACCGGTCGCGACCTGGGGCGCCTGCGCGCCCAGTCCGGTCAGTTCTTCCTGTGGCGCTTCCTCGCGCCAGGACTGCGGGGCCAGTCCCACCCGTACTCGCTCTCCGCGGCACCGGGTGACCGGCTGCGGATCACCGTGAAGCCGTCGGGCGACGGCTCCGGCCTCGTGTCGAGCCTCGAGCCAGGCACTCGGGTCCTTGCCGAAGGGCCGCTCGGCGTGTTCACGCACCAGTCTCGCGCGCGCGGCCCGGTAGTGCTCGTCGCCGCCGGCATCGGCGTCACCCCCATCCGCTCGATGCTCGAGTCAGCGCCGGAGGGCGACCAGGTCACGGTGGTGATCCGGGCGCGCTCGCGCGAGGAGGCGCCCCTGCTCGACGAGGTCGAACAGCTGTGCGCGGACTCGGGCGCGACGCTGCACGTGCTGCTGGGCCATCGCGGCGACACCTGGGGAACCCAGGAGCAGCCCGCTCGTTTCAAGGACATGGTGCGCGACCCCGCATCAGTCGACGTGTTCATCTGTGGCCCGCGCGCGTGGGCCCTCGACGTGGAAGCCGATGCGCTGGCTGCCGGGGTCGCGCCCGAGGCCGTGCATCGCGAAGAGTTTGGATGGTGAGTTCATGAAGACATCACGAGCACTGATCGTGGGCGGCGCGTCCGCCGCCATCATCGCGGGTGCGGTGATCGCCGCTCCGTCGCCTCTGAGCTCTGAGAGCGACGCGCTCGCGGACGACGGCACCGCTGAGGACGTCGACACCGGCACTGCGACTACGTCGGACGACGACTGCGAACGCGATATCGACCCCGACAGCAACTCGGGCCGTGGCAACACCGAAGACCCGGTCGAGGAACGCGAGCGCGACGACGATCCGAGCGGCGACGACTGCGTCGTCAGCGACGTGGCCGAGGAGACCGGCAACGACTCCGGCACCGGCGCAGTCGCGGGGGCCGAGGTTGTCGACGGCCCCGTCGTCAGCAACATCCGCGGCGACTACCAGGTGCGCCTGCACATCGAGGGCGGCGTGGTGGTCGACGTCGAGTTCCCGGTCGCAGGAACCTCGGCGTCGGAGTCGCGCCGGATCAACGAGATGGCGCTGCCCGTGCTTGAGGAGCGATTCCTCGAGGCGCAGTCGGCGGACGTCGAGGTGGTCTCGGGCGCGAGCTACACGTCGCCGGCCATGATCGAGTCCGCGGCGGCCGCCTTCGCTGACGCCGGCCTGTGACGGCCGGGTCCGGGCGCTCGTGACCGCGCGCCGCGCCGTCACCGCGATGGCGATGGAATTCGCGCTCGCGGTCGAAGGGGACGTCGACGCGGACGCGCTCGACACCGTCATGGAGCATGTCGAGGCGGATCTGCGCTGGGTCAACGAGGTCTTCTCGACCTACCGCGAAGACTCGTGGGTGATGCGGATCTCCGCGGGTCGAGCGTCGATCCAGGACGCCCCTCCCGCGGTCGCCGAGGTCCTGGATCGGTGCGAGCAGTTCCGCGACGAGACGGACGGCGCGTTCGATGCCCGCACGCCCGATGGCGGCATCGACCCCACGGGCATCGTCAAGACGTGGGCCATGGAGCGCTCGCGGTGGCGGCTGGGACTGCTGGGCGCGAGCGGCCTGCTGTGGGCCTGCGGCGGTGACGTCGCGGTCTCCGGGCGCGGCCCCGTCGACGGCGGCTGGCGGGCAGGGATCGCGGATCCTCGCGAAGCGCCAGGGCCGCAGACCCCCGTGGTGCGCCGGGTCGAGCTCGGGCGCGCCGTGACCGCACTGGCGACGTCCGGCCACGCCCACACCCCCGGCCACGTCTGGGACCCCCGCACCCGCGCATCGGCCGAGCACTTCGCCCAGGTGAGCGTCGCGGGCACCGACCTGGTGGCGTGCGACGCGTGGGCGACCGCGATCCTCGCCGGCGGCGTCGGGTTCGCGACCCCTGAGAACGAGGCGTAAAGACCGGAAACCGACAGATGTCTCGGATCGATTATTTAGAAGTCGTCGACGGCCCTCGCCGGCGGCCGCCGCACGCTCCGGCTGGCGCAGGAGCGCGGGATCGCGGCCCTGGCGCTGCGCGCGGTCGACGGTCGCGTCAAGGCCGGCGCCACCGCGCCGTGGGCGGCTCTCGGCTGAGACTCAGCGCGCGCTGTGACGATCCCGACAGCGGCGATGCACCTGGTGCGGCACTGCGTTAGGGTGACGACCAACAGCATGTCGAGGGGACATCGATGGCACCGATGCGTCTCCTCCGGCGCGTAGGTGCGCTGGGGGCAGCCCTGCTCGTCGCGAGTTGCGCGGCGAGCGGCGACGCCGCGCCCGAAGCTGGGGCGAGTTCCTCCGGTGCCGAGGACGCGACGCTCGCGCTTGCGGTCCATCCCACGATCCCGATCGAGGACGAGGGACTGCGCCAGCTCGCCGCCATGACCGGACCGGTCGGGGACGAGGGCCTCATCGGCTCGGGATGCGCCGCCGAGCCCGAGGCGCCGCTGCCCGACGGCGACTACCTGGGCATCGTCCTCGCCTACTCGACGTCGCTGATCACGATCGACGTCGCGTGCGTCTACGGCCCCGACACGACGCAGTACGCGGCCTTCGCGGAGTCGGAGGACGCCGCGACCCAGGCCTATGCCGTGGTCAACGACGTGGTCGAGGAGCGTCCCGTCCTCATGACTTCGGACACCCGCGTGTACCTCGAGGAGGAGGGCTGGAAGCCCGTGGACGCCGCGGCCGCCGCTCCGACGCTCGACCCCGAGGCCGTTCAGGAGCATCGCTGCGTGTGGGTCCGCGTCGAGGATGGCCGCGCCGTGGCACTGGTCGAGCCCGCGACCATGGGGACCGCCGCGTCGTGAGCGCTGGGGTCGTGGGGACGGGCGTTGCCGCTTGCCCCGCGCATCTGGCACAATAGGTGGCTGGCCGGAGCGGCCCTCTACCCGCATCGGCTATTCGTCTTGCCAGCGACGCCCGTCTGTTTCCCCGGACGGTCCGAGCCGGCTCATACCGAATACACAAGGAGTACAGCCATGGCTGTGAAGATTCGTCTCAAGCGCTTCGGCAAGAAGAAGGCGCCTTTCTACCGTGTGGTCGTCGTGGACGGCCGTGCGAAGCGTGATGGTCGCGCGATCGAGGAGATCGGCAAGTACCACCCGCTGTCCAACCCCTCGCTCATCGAGATCGACGGCGAGCGCGCGCAGTACTGGCTGTCCGTGGGCGCCCAGCCCTCGGAGCAGGTCCAGAAGCTGCTGACGCTGACCGGCGACTGGGGCACCTTCAAGGGCGAGAAGGGTGCCAAGAGCACCGTCGAGACCCCCGCCGGCAAGCTGTCCGCCGAGGACCAGATCAAGGCGACCGCTGACGCCGCCGAGAAGCTCAAGGCTGAGAAGGCCGCCGAGGCGGAGAAGGCCAAGAAGGAGGCCGAGGAGGCCGCCAAGGCCGCCGCTGCCGAGGCTGAGGCTGAGGCCGCCGCCGAAGAGGCTCCCGCGGAGGAGGCCGCCGAGGCTCCCGCCGAGGACGCCGAGGAGAAGTAACGATGGTCGTCGACGCGCTCGAGTTCCTGGTCCGCAGCATCGTCCGCAACCCGGACGACGTCACGGTCAGCGAGCGCACCGGGCGCCGCGGCACCACGCTCAACGTGGTGGTGCACCCCGACGACCTGCCGCGCGTGATCGGCCGCCGTGGCCGCACCGCGACGGCGATCCGCACCGTCGTCGACGCCGTGTCGCGCGAGGACGTCCGGGTCAACATCGTCGACGTCGCCTAGCCGACGTCACAGCGAAGCGCCCCGTGCCTGAGGCACGGGGCGCTTTCGCGTGTGCGGAGGGCCGATGCGCGGGCCGGCGCCCGCGGTGGCTCGCCGTCAGTGGTGGGACAGGAAGTAGCGCGTGGCGCGGGCCGTCGACAGCATGAGGATGATCAGCAGCGCCCAGCCGATGCCGATCGCGGCCGGCACCCACGCGAAGCCGTCGATGGCGATCAGCGCGAACACGTCGGCGCCGATGCGCACGACCATCAGGAGCACGACCAGGAATCGCGACAACCGCGAGCGACGGAACAGGCCGACCGCCACCAGGAGGATCACCAGACCCAGGCCCAGCGACACCCAGCCGTAGATGGTCGCGTCGCTGGCTGTCGTGTCGACCTCGCCCAGCAGCGCGTCGTCGCTGGACACCCACAGCCACACGCCCCCGAG
The DNA here is from genome assembly GCF_913055775.1 of uncultured Demequina sp. Classification (GTDB taxonomy): domain Bacteria; phylum Actinomycetota; class Actinomycetes; order Actinomycetales; family Demequinaceae; genus Demequina. Next base: position 6,850 of record NZ_CAJXJX010000092.1, read on the forward strand.
CGCCATCGTCGCCACGCCCATGAGCAGCGCGAGCACCGCCACGAACGCCACTCCAGCCGGCATGTTGCCGATGCCCTGTCTCTCGGCCGTCATCGGATCCTCCATCGTCGGTGCGACATCGTGACCCCACGGTAGCCCTCGAGCGCCCGAAACGCGGGGAGCGTCGCGGCGGGCCGTGCCCTGGCGTCGTGAAGGTGGCCGTGACTCGCGCACGACGACCCCCGTCACCGTTCGGGTGAGCGGAGGTCCTCGTCGCGCCTAGCGACCGCCGGGGCCTCCTCGCGTGCCGCCGCCCATGCCGCCGCCCATGCTTCCGCCCATCATCTGGCCGGTCAGTTCCGTGACCGCTTCGCCGTTGACCGTGACGGTCGCGCCGGTGAGAGTCCCGGACCCGTCGTAGTCGAAGGCGGACTGGCCGGTGATGTCGATGGTGCCGCCGGTGATGGTCAGGTCGCCGTTGCTGTCGATGGCGTCGGTGTCTCCGGAGCCCATCGACACCGCCAGGGTGCCGCCGCTGATCGTGATGCTCAGCCCGCTGGTGACGATGTCCGACGCCGACGCGTTGAGGCCGTCGTCGCTCGCGTTGACGGTGATGTCGCCGCCGTCGATCGCGATCACGGGCGCCTCGATGCCCTCGACGGACTCGGTGACGTCGATGGTGCCGCCGGAGATCACTATCTGCTGCTCGGCCTTGATGGCGTCGTCGCCCGAGCTCACCGTGATGTCGCCGCCGACGATCGTGAGAATGCCTTCGCCCAGGTCGGTGCTGTTCGAGGACTTGATGCCGTCGCCTGTGGCGTCCACCGTGATGTCGCCGCCGGTGATGGTCAGCGTGTCCTTGCCGCGGATGCCGTCATCGACGCTCGTGACGGTGATGGTGCCCTCCTCGATGGTGAGGTCGTCCTTGCCCACGATGCCGTCGGCATAGGTGGCGGTCACGTCGAGCGAGCCCGCCCCGGTGATGATGAGGTCATCCGCGGAGTAGATGGCGCCGTCGATCTCCTCGTCGTCGCGCGTCGACCCGTCGGCCACTGTGTTGGTGCTGCCATCCGCGAGCTCGATGACGGTGAGGTCTGCGCTGTCGACCTGGATCGCGGCGCCGTCGGTGGACGTGATGTCTACGCCATCGAGCACCAGGCGCACCGCTCCGTCCGTGTCGACCACGACCTGGCCGGTCGACGAGCCGGTGAGCACGTAGGTGCCCGCCTCGGTGATGGTGATCCCCGCGTCGGTGAGCGTCACGTCGGTCGTGGGAAGAGCGTCCCAGTCAACGTCGTCATCGCTCGCGACCGTCGCGGTCTCGTCGGTGGTCGTGTCGGTGGACGCGTCGGTGGTCGTGTCGGTCGTCGTCTCGGTCGCAGTCTCCGTGGTGGTCGTGACGGTGTCAGTGGCTCCGGCGCTCGCAGTCGAGTCGCTGACGGTGCATCCGGTGAGGACGAGCGCGCCGGCGAGGAGCGTGGCGGTGATCGCGTGGGGGAGCTTCATGGCGGTCCTTTCGTGGGGGCTATGGAGTCCATCTCACGCGATGTGCCTGGGAGCGGGCTGGGAGTGGGCTGGGGACTTGGCGGGGGTCTGGCGCCCTGCCCCGTACCCTGGTGCCATGAAGCTGACCGTCGCGCGCATCGGCCGCGCCCACGGACTCAAGGGCGAGGTGACGGTCGAGATCCGCACCGACATCCCCGAGGACCGGCTCGTGCCGGGAGAGGCGTACGAGACCGAGCCCGCACAGGCCGGGCCGCTCACCATCGCCGGCGTCAGGACCCAGGCGGGGCGCTGGTACCTGCGCTTCGACGAGATCCGCACCCGCGAGGACGCGGAGGCGGCGCGCGGGGTCGAGCTGGTCATCGACGGCGAGGAGTCCGACGAGGACGAGGCGTGGTTCGTGCACGAACTCGTGGGGCTCGCTGCGGTGCGACCGGACGGCGACGCCATCGGCGAGGTGGTGGACCTCCTGTCCATGCCTGCGCAGGACGTGCTCGTGGTGAAGGAGCCGAACGGCCACCGCGCGATGATCCCGTTCGTGGAGGAGTTCGTGCCGGAGGTCGACCTCGAGGGCGGGCGCGTGGTGCTGACGCCGCCGTATGGGCTGCTGGCGGGCGAGACGCCGGAGGCCACGGGGGAGACGCACTGATGCGGATCGACGTCGTCACGATCTTCCCCGAGTTCTTCGACGTGCTCGACGTGTCGCTGCTGGGCAAGGCGCGCGAGCGCGAGCTGGTGGACGCCCGCGTGCACAACCTGCGCGACTGGACCCACGACATCCACGGCACCGTCGACGATGCGCCGTTCGGCGGCGGCGCCGGCATGGTGATGAAGCCGGACGTGTGGGGCGAGGCGCTCGACGACGTGATGGAGCCCGGCGCCCACCTGGTGCTGCCGAGCCCCGCGGGAACGCCGTTCACACAGGCGACGGCGGCGTCCCTGGCGACCGAGCAGCAGCTCGTGTTCGCCTGCGGGCGCTACGAGGGGATTGACGCGCGGGTGGCCGAGCACTACGCGGCGGCCGGGTATCGCGTCTCCGAGGTGTCGCTGGGTGACTACGTGCTCAACGGAGGAGAGGTCGCGGCCTACGCGATGATCGAGGCGATCACGCGCCTGATCCCGGGGTTCATGGGCAACGCCCAGTCGATCGTCGAGGAGTCGCACTCGGACGGGCTGCTCGAGTACCCGAGCTACACGCGCCCTGCGTCGTGGCGCGGGCTCGAGGTGCCGCCCGTGCTGCTCAGCGGGCACCACGGACGCGTCGCTGAGTGGCGGCGCGAGCAGCAAGTGGAGCGCACGCGCGAGCGCCGGCCGGATCTGCTGGAAGGTGACGCCGGCCCTGTGGCATAATTGCTCTTCGGTGCGCGCGGCGCTCACGCCTGCCACAGGGGGCCGAGCACAGTCCGCGACGCACAACCACCTAGAGATGCCGCAAGGCAGATACCGTGCAGGACCTGTGGCGTGCGCGAGGAGACAGCAGTCATGCAGAAGCTTGACCACATCACCGCGGGCCAGCTCCGCGACGACATCCCGGACTTCCGCGCCGGCGACACCGTGAAGGTCCACGTCAAGGTCATCGAGGGCAACCGCTCGCGTATCCAGGTGTTCCAGGGCGTCGTGCTCGGCCGTCAGGGCCAGGGCATCGGCGAGACCTTCACCGTCCGCAAGATCTCGTTCGGCGTGGGCGTCGAGCGCACCTACCCGGTGCACGCCCCCACGATCGACCACATCGAGCTCGTCAGCCGCGGCGACGTCCGTCGCGCGAAGCTGTACTACCTCCGCGAGCGTCGCGGCAAGGCCGCGCGCATCCGCGAGAAGCGCGAGAGCTGAGATCGCCAGCACTTCGGACGCACCGGCGGACGGCTCCAGGCCGTCCGCCGGTGCTCGTCTGTGGGGCTTCACCAAGGAGCTCCTGGTCATCATCATCAGCGCGCTTGCGCTGTCGCTGCTGCTGAAGACCTTCTTCTTCCAGTCGTTCTGGATCCCGTCGGGGTCGATGGAGACCACGCTGCAGCTGAACGACCGCATCCTCGTCACCAAGTGGCGTCCCGGTCCGCTGGACCTGCGCCGCGGCGACATCGTCGTCTTCAAGGATCCGGGTGGCTGGCTCGCCCCTGTCGACACCTCGGACGACACCGCTCTCGAGTCCGCCGGCAAGACCGTGCTGACCTTCACCGGGCTCCTGCCCGAGGACGCCGGCGAGCACCTCGTCAAGCGTGTCGTGGGCCTGCCTGGCGAGACCGTCGAGTGCTGCGACGCCGAGGGCCGCATCACGATCGACGGCGAGCCCCTCGACGAGACCTACCTCGACCCCGGCGTCGAGCCGTCGCTCACCGAGTTCTCCACGACCGTCCCCGACGGCTACCTCTGGGTCATGGGCGACAACCGCGCGAACAGCGCGGACTCGCGCTCCCACATGGGCAATCCCGGCGGCGGCTCCGTGCCGATCGACTCTGTCGTGGGCACCGCCTTCGCCACCGTGTGGCCCTTCGACCACTTCCACGGCATCGGCAACCCGTACGAGGACCCGGACACGGTCGAGGACTGACCCATGCCCGTGTCCCTCGCCCATGAGGCGGCCCTGTGGGACGCCGGCGCGACCGTGGTCGCGGGCATCGACGAGGTCGGCAGGGGAGCGCTCGCCGGGCCTGTCACCGTGGGCGTGTGCGCCGTGTCGCGGTGCGCGACGTGGCCCGAGGGGCTCGCTGACTCCAAGGAGCTCACCCCCGCCCGGCGCGAGGCGATGGCCGATGCGCTGGCCGGCTTCGGCGGCACCGGTTTCGGTGTGGCGCGCGCGGTCGCGCACGCCTCGCC
>NZ_CAJXJX010000093.1 GCF_913055775.1 uncultured Demequina sp.
GAGGACGCCCGCCAGCGCCGCTACTTCGACGGCCAGCTCATCTACCGCCGCGAGGTGGGCCCGCGCGAGAAGGCGGACGTCATCCTCGACAACGCTGACCCCGCTCGCCCTCGACTCCTTCCGCGTGCCGACGCGGTGACGGCGGCCGCGGCGGCGTCGCCACGGTAACGGCGGCAGGGTTCGGTGCCGCGGTCGTGGCACCGGGGTACGAAGCCTGGCCCGCGCATCGGCCCTCCGTACCGGCGAGAGCCGGCTGCTAGCGGCGGAACGAGACGTGAACCACGCCGCTCTCAGCGGCTTCCGTGGTCACCGTGTAGCCGTCCTCGAGGCCCCGCAGTCCGGACCACAGGTTCTCGCCCCGGCCCAGGAGAATCGGGACCACCGCGACATGGAGGTCGTCGACCAGGCCGGCCGTGAGGAACTCGCGGACCGTGCGTGCGCCTCCGCCGACGCGTACGTCTGCACCGCCGGCCGCCGCGCGCGCGGACTCGAGCGCCTCTGCTGGGGAGGCGCCGAGGAACTGGAACACGGTGCCGTTGGCGAATTCGATGGTCGGGCGCGGTGAGTGCGTCAGCACGTAGACCGGCACGCGGAACGGCGGCTCGTCGCCCCACCACCCACGCCAGTCGGGGTCCTCGCCATGCTCGTGCAGACCGAACATGCCCGCACCCATGATCTCCGCTCCTAGGTTTTCGAAGTACCGGGCGGCGTACGCGTCGTCCACGCCTGTCGTTCCCTCGCCGCTGCTGTCGTGCAGCACGCGCTCGCGGAACGTTCGCGTCGCCACGTAGTCCGCGGTGAGCCGGCCCCAGTCCTCCCCGAACGGGCTCTCGGGCGTCTGGTCCGTGGTGGTCATGAAGCCGTCGAGCGAGACGTTGAGATCGACGCGTACGCGAGTCATGGTGCCTCCTCAGGGGATGTGGACGTACCCAGCATCGCACCGCGGTCGGATCTACGATCGAGTCACGGGGAGAGGAGCAAGCACATGCATCGGGTGACCTACTCCATGGGGATGTCCGCCGACGGCTACGTCATAGACGCGACGGGCTCCTTCGACTTCTCCGAGCCGTCCGCCGAGGTGTTCGCGTTCCACATCGAGGAGATCCGCGCGGTGGGCGTGCACCTGCTCGGGCGACGGCTCCACGAGACGATGCTCTATTGGGAGGACCCGGACAACGCGGCGACGTTCACGGGGGCCGAGCGGGAATGGGCCGCGCTGTGGAACCCACTGCCCAAGGTGGTGTTCTCGCGCACCCTGACCGAGGTCGCCGCGCCGGCGCGGCTCGCGACAGAGGGGCTGGCGGCGGAGATCGCGCGGCTGCGGGAGGAGCCAGGCGAAGGAGACATCGCGGTGGGCGGCGCGGACCTCGCGCGGCAGGCGGCGGAGCAGGGCCTGATCGACGAGTACCAGGTGTTCGTCCATCCGGCGCTGGTGGGTGGCGGAACCCCGTTCTTCGCCAACGACGGCCAGCGCGTGCCGCTCACCCTCGCGGAGAGTCGGGCCTTCGACTCCGGCGTGACCTTCCAGCGCTATCGCGTGGAGAGGTGACCTTCTCCCGGCTTTCCACGGAGGGCCGATGCGGGCGCAGGTCCCGCATGCGCGTCACTGAGGCGGTCACGCAGCTCCGCGAGGGCGAAGAAGGTGCGGTGGTTGAAGTCCGCGCCCAGCTGGTTGGGGATGGTGACCAGCACGGTGTCTGCTGACTGCACGGCGTCGTCCTCGCGCAGCTCGGCCTCGATCTTGTCGAGCTCGCCCACGTACGTCTTGCCGAACGTCGCGATGAAGCTGTCGATGGTGCCCACCTGGTCGCGGTTGGCACCCATGCGGTCGCGCTCGAGCATGCCGCCGAAGGAGGCGCGAGTCTCGTCGTCGATGATGGGCATGATCGAGCGGGAGATCGACACCCGGGGCACGCCGCCATGACCGGCGGCCTCCCACGCCTCGCGGAAAGCGTCGATCTGGCGGGCCTGGATCACCCCGAGCGGCTCGCCTGACCCGCCCTCGACCAGCGTCGATGACATGAGGTTCATGCCCAGCTCGCCCACCTTGCGCGCGGACTCCTCGCCGCCGGCGCCGTACCAGATGCGCTCGGTCAGGCCCGGCGACTGGGGCTGGATGGGGAGCTTCTGGCCGTGCAGCCCATGGGCGTTGGCGCCGGGCTCCGCGATGCCGGCGCCGGAGATCGCCTCGCGGAAGCGGGCGATGCGCTCGGCGGCGTCTTCCACCGGGAGCTTGCCGACGGGAAGCGGGTAGCCGAACGTGCCGGGGCCGTCGGCGGCGGGCTCGGGGGAGCCGCGGCTCACGCCCAGCTGCAGCCGCCCGCCCGCGATGAGGTCGGCGGTCGCGGCAGCCTCCGCCATGTAGAGCGGATTCTCGTAGCGCATATTGATGACGCCGGTGCCCAGCTCCACGCGCGACGTGCGCGCGCCCATGGCGGCGAGGATGGGGAACGGCGAGGACGTGTTCTGCTCGAAGTGGTGGACGCGGATCCACGCGCCGTCCATCCCCGCGTCCTCTGCTGCCTCCGCGAGGGCGATGGTGTCGTGCATGAGGTCGCCTGCGGTGCGGACCTGGGAGCCGGGCGCGCCGGAGAACCAGCCGAAGCTGAGGAAGCCGATGTTCTGCATGGGAGCGGAACGTCTTCCGGGTACGCGCGATTCCTGCTCCGTTCCCTGGGAGGGGACCATGCGACAGGATGGACCCATGACCGCGGACCCCCGCGTCGCCCGACGCGCTCCAGAAGACCTCGACGAGTTCCAGCGCGCCGAGCGCCACCCTGACTTTCGCGTCGACCTCGAGCGCATCCGCTTCTCGCCCTACTTTTCGCGCCTGTCCGCGGTGACGCAGGTCATCTCGCAGTCCGGCGCTGGACTCGCCGTGCACAACCGCCTCACCCACTCGGTGAAGGTCGCCGCGGTCGCGCGGGCCATCGCGATGCACCTGTATCGAGATGAGGGGCCGCTGGGAGAGCTGGTCACCGAGCTGGGCGGCTGCGACCCCGTGGTGGTGCAGGCCGCGGCGAGCTCGCACGACGTGGGGCACCCGCCGTTCGGCCACCTGGGCGAGCGGGCGCTCGACCGGCTCGCGCGCGACAGGTTCCGCCTGCGCGAGGGCTTCGAGGGCAACGCCCAGACGTTCCGCATCCTCACGCGTCTCGACGAGCACGACGTCTCCGGGGCCGGCCTCAACCTCACTCGTGCGGTCCGCGCGGCGGTGCTGAAGTACCCGTGGCTGCGTGGGCAGGGCGGGACCCGGCGCGGGGCAGCGAGCCACAAGTTCTCGATGTACGTGGTCGACGCGGACGATGCCTGGGACGCCTTCGTGGCCTACCCCTCGATCGCCCGGGGGCAGCAGACGCTCGAGTGCTCCGTGATGGACGTCGCGGACGACATCGCATATTCGCTGCACGACCTGGACGACTTCTACCGGGCGGGGCTGCTGAATCAGGCGACGATCGCGGGCGAGTTCCGGGAGTGGCGGCGCGAGGGGGCGGACCTGCGCGCGCTCGACACCGGGTCGCTGCGCAGCGTCAGCCGCGCGCCCGGGCACTCGCTCGAGCTGCTGTGGCGGCGGCTCGAGGAGCGTGACCCGTGGATCGCTGACGCCGATGCGTTCGACGCGGCCGTCGCGAAGGTCACCGAGGAGGTGGTCGAGGGCCTGCTCACGGTGCCGTTCGACGGCTCGCTGGGCGCCGACCGCGCGCTGGCCCGCTTCACTGATGGGTGGATCCGTCACCTGCAGTCTTCGGTCGAGGTGCACCGCGAGCCGGCGCACCGCTCCGGCCACGTCATGCTCGACCAGACGGCGTGGCACGAGGTCGCGGTGCTCAAGTTCCTCCACGAGCGCTTCATCCTCGACCGCCCCGATCTGGCGGTGTACCAGCGAGGACAGGCCAACCTGCTCGAGCGGCTGGTCGACGGCTTCGCCGCGTGGCTGGAGGATCCGCTCGACGTGCGGCGCGCGCCCCGACGCCTGCTCGACCTGGTCGATCTCGCGACCGAGGACTACCTCGCCGTGCGGCGCGACCACCCGGAGGCCCTGCCCGACGTCGACGAGGCGGAGCTGCGCCAGCGGGCACTGGGCAGGGGCGTCATCGATTACGTCGCGGCGCTCACGGATGCCCAGGCGACGCACCTCGATGCGATGCTCACCGGCCAGACCGAGCGACTGTGGGAGTCGGGCCAGGGACTGTGACGCGGTGATCCCTAGGATCGACCCATGATCACCGTTCGTCGCGTGCGCCCGGACGACCCCGACGCGCATCGGCTCTGGAAGGCGCAGGAGCGCGACCTCGCCGAGCGCTACGACGAGCCCGACCTCGTGCTCGAGACGCACTTCCCCACGCTCGTGGGCTCGTGGGTGGGCTACGCGGAGGACGGCACGGCGGTCGCGACCGTGGTTGCGCGGTGGTCGCCGTATCCCGAGACGCGTCCCGGCGACGTCGAGGTGAAGCGCGTGTGGGTGGATCCCGCGCATCGCGGCCACGGGCATGCGCGCGTGATGATGGGCGTGGTCCAGACCGCCGCCGCCCGCGCCGGGGCGACCCGGCTGATCCTCGAGACCGGCACGGGCCAGCCCGAGGCGATGGCGCTGTATGAGGCGCTTGGATGGACCCCGATGCCGGGCTACGGGGAGTACCGGGACGAGCCCGACTCGCGCTGCTTCGCGCTTCCGCTGCGCACCCGGGTCCTGGTCGTCAACGGCACCATGGGCGCGGGCAAGACCACGATCGCCGCCGCCGCGCACGATGTCCTCACGCAGCGCGGCGCTCACAGCGCCTACGTCGACGCGGACTCGCTGTGCCAGGCCGAGCCGCGCCCCGCATCGGACCCCTTCCATCAGGGCCTGCTGTTCGACAACCTGGCGTCGATCGCGCCCCACTACCGCGAGCGTGGGTTCGGCTGCCTGATCATCCCCAGGGTCGTCGAGGACGCCGACGATCGCGAGCGCTACGCTCGAGCCTTCGCGGCGACGGAGGCGGGACCGGCGCAGGTCGTGATCATCCGCGTCGATGCGCCCGAGCAGGTGCGGCTCGACCGGCTGAGCGCCAGGGAGCCCGAGGGCGAGTGGGAGGACTTCGCGCACGCGCGCAGCGTCGAGCTCGACGCCGTCCTCAGCAGCCTGGACCTCGACGACGCGGTGGTCGACAACGCCGGCGATCGGGATCGAGTCGTCGTCGCCGCCGAACTCCTCGACCGTGCCGGCTGGTGAGTCAGGCCGCCGTGATGTCGCCGAGCAGCGCGTCGCGCCATTGCGGTTCGTGGTCGCGGATCCACTTGGCGTCCGCCTCCCATACGGCACCCACGCCCCGCTCCCACAGCTCGAGCCACGGCGACTGCCCTGTGGCGCGCATCTGCGCGAGGTACTCGTACATCCGCTCGGACCGCAGGGCCAGCAGCGGCAGCAGCTCTTCGCGCTGGTCCTCGGTGAGGCCGTAGCCGTCGGCGAAGCCCGCGAGGCGCGCGGCCTGGGAGGGCAGGTCGAAGCCCTCGCCGTGCAGCGGCGCGATCGCGTGGATCGCATGGGCGATGTCCCACAGCCGGGTGCCCGGGGCCGCCGCGTCCCAGTCGATGGCCACGAGCCGTCCGTCGCCCGCGATCACCAGGTTCGACGGCGCGATGTCCTGGTGGATGACGAGATCGCCGCCGGGCCCGGGAAGGCCCTCGAACCACTGGGCGTCGGCCGGGGGCTCGAAGGTGGCGAGGGCGTCGTGCATCTCGCGCATGAACGCGCCCACGCGGACGGGATCCAGCGCGTCAGCGGGTGCTTCGGGGTGGTCGCAGCGGGTGCCGTCCACCCACTCGACCAGGTGACGACCCTCGCCGTCCCACCCGAAGCTGCGCGGCGCGCCACGGAAGCCCACGCTCTCAAGGTGGGTGAGGAGCGCGTGGATCGCACCGGTGTAGGGGTCCGGCGCCTCGAGCGTGACGTCGCGGTGGGCGATGCGCATGGGCAGCTGTCCCGAGTCCGTGGTGCCCGAGGGCTGGTACGCGGGCTCGCCAGCGGCCGGGCCGTCGAGCGTCCGGTCGCTCAGCGCCGATGCCGCCGCCGGCTCCTGCGGCGCCTTGCCTCGGCGCGGAACATCGAAGATGCTGCCGCGATCGTCCTTGCGTCGGCGCGGAGTGGACGCGTGGTCGATCTCCTCACGCGCCGCGTGGATCGCAGCCATCGCGCCGGCCGCGCCGCCGCGGGAACGGCGGGGTGGGGTGGCGGTGCCGGGGGCGGGAGCCGATGCGGCGGGCACCTCGGGCGCGGACGGCACCGAGGGCGCGCTCCCGGCCGATGCGGCGGTCGCGGGAGTGGGGAGAGTCGGCACCGCGGTGAGGCCGGCCCGGCGACCGCGCTTGCCTCGCGCAGGCAGCTCGGCGGGCGGCGTGACGGGCACCGCTGCCGGCGGGAGGGTGATGGGCGCAGGCTCGGGCGGCGCGGTGCGCACCCGTGCCGCAGTGGGGGCCATGCGGCCTTCGTCCACGAGGCGACGGCGCAGGCGCCTGCTCATCAGCGACATCCCCATGTAGGGTCCCGGAACCCCGGCGGGAGCGGGCCACGCGGGCGTCGCGATGCGCGGCACCGGGCGAGCGTGCCTCACGCCCCGCCAGCGGTCGAGCATCCACTCGATCCCCTCAAGGGAGTCGAGCAGGCGGGCCTCCGCATCGTCCGCGCTGTGACCCTGGACGGCGATCTGTCCCTCCCAGCCGGAGGCCATGAGGAGGTGAGCGAGCTTGCGGTCGAGCCGACCCGCGCCCCAGGGGAGGATCTTGCGCCCGGTCTGGATAGCATCGGCGTCCATGCCGGACAGGGCGATCGCCGCGAGGTGCGGAAGCATCGTGTCCAGCACGGCGTCGAAGCGTGCCGCGTGGTCGTGCCCGTGCTGGAACTGATACGCGATCCCCACGTTGGTCAGCCCGCGGTCCGCGAGCGCGTCGATCACGTCGACCTGGTTGCCGGGCTCGCCGAACCACCCCAGGTGGTTGGTCAGCAGGACGCACATGTCGTGCTCGCGTGCCAGCGTCGCGAGCGGCTCGAGGTGGTTGGCGACGCGCAGCACGCGCGCCCGCTGGATGCGCGGGGCGAGTCGCGCGGGCGAGCCCTCCTGACCGAACTCGACACACGTCCACAGGTCCGGTCGCATCCCGCGGCGAGCGAGCTCGGCGACCTGGATGCGCACCTGGGGGTCCACGATCCCGAGCGCCGCGTCAGCATCGGGCCCGTCGGGCTCCGCGAGCGGCATGGGGCACCACAGCCCGGCGACGTCGATCCCGTGCCGCTCGAGCGCGTCCATCTCCGCGTCGAAGCGCAGGGCGTGCTCCTCGCGCCAGTCCCAGATGATGCGGGTGAGGCCGATGCCCTCGAGCATGGCGGCGCGCTGGTCCGGCGTGCGGTCCTGGGCGTCGTAGGTCACGACGCGCGCGGCGGCGATGCGGGCACGCTGCGCCGACGCCCCCGCCTGTGCGTGGCGGTGCGTCAGGGCACGCCCCCTCGGCGTCGCGTCGCCCATGTCTGCCTCAGCTGCTCGATTCCCCCGGTGTCGCGCTCAGCACCAGTGTGACCCTCACGGTACCGGCCGCGACACCCTGATGTGAAGAGAATCACTGCCCTGGGGCGAAGGTCCGAAATGCGACGTATTCACCCTTTTAGAGCGATGTGAGGCAGGTGTGCTCGCTGCCGGCGACGGCCGCGGCCAGCGCGGTTAGTCAGCGAGAGCGAAGTCGAGCGCGGCGGTCACGTGGAGCGCCACCGAGTCAAAGTAGGGCTCGTCGATGTCGCCGGCGGTCAGCACCATGGGGATCTCGGTGCACCCGGAGATCAGTCCCTGGGCGCCGCGGTCCCGCAGCGCCAGGAACACCTCGCGCATCCATGCACCGGCGCCCTCGGGCACGATGCCTCGAGCGAGCGAGCCGTAGATGAGGTCGTGGACCTGGGTGAGCACGGGCTCGTCGGGGACCACGGCGGTGATCCCGCGCGCCGCCATGTGGTCGCGGTAGAACGGGTCGCGCATCGTGTAGCCGGTGCCGAGCAGCGCCACCGTGTCGAGTCCGGCGGCGGCGATCGCGTCCGCCGTCGCGTCGAGCATGTGGATCAGCGGCACATCGATCGCGGCGCTGACCGCCGGTGCGACCTTGTGCATGGTGTTGGCACAGATGAGAATCGCCTCCGCACCTGCGGCCTGCAGGGCACGCGCATCGGCGCCGAACGTCGCGCCCAGGCCGTCCCAGTCCCCGGCCGCCTGCGCATCGGCGATCTGCTGGAAGTCGTACGAGCGCACCAGGAGGTCGGCGGCGCTCGAGCCGCCCAGGCGGGCGTTCACGCCCTCGTTCAGCTGGCGCTCGAACTCGAGCGAGCTGTGCCAGGTGATGCCTCCGAGCAGGCCGAGGCGACGGGGCTGGGTGCGCATGCGCCCAGGGTAGAGGGGACGGAGGGCCGATGCGAGGGCCAGGTCGAGCGGGCGTGGAGCCTCGCGGAACACTCCAGTGTGCTGGAACGTTGCTCAGGTGACGCGACGGCCGGCGACGCGGCCACGGGAGGCGACATGCGCATCGGCGAACTGGCGGACCAGGCCGGGGTGACGGCGAAGACCGTCCGCTACTACGAGTCCATCGGGCTCATCCCCGACCCGGGGCGCACGGGCTCGGGATACCGCGACTACGACACGGACGCGCTCGAGCGGCTCCGGTTCGTGCGCGACGCCCAGGCGGCCGGGCTCACGCTCAAGGAATCGCGGACCATCCTCGACATGAAGGCCTCAGGCGAGGGCACGTGTCATCACACGCAGGAGCTGCTGCAGCGGCACCTGTCTGACATCGACGCGCAGATCGCGTCGCTCCAGGCCGCGCGCGCGGAGCTGCTCGCGCTGTCCCAGCGGGCGGACCTGCTCGACCCCGCCGCTTGCACCGACGCCAACCGCTGCCAGGTGGTCGGGGCGCACTGATCGGGGCCTGCTGACTGCACCCGCGCATCGGCCCTGCGCTCTCCCCGCGGTCGATCGACGCTCCCCTACGCGCATAGGCGAGCGAAATGGGCCCACTTCGCTCGTCTAAGGGCGTAGATGAGCGAGAATCGACCGCCAGAGCGCGGCGCGCGGCAGCCGATGCGCTCGGGACCTGCGTCCCGACGCGCACCCGGGCAGGGGCCTAGGCTGAGACGCAGATCCTTGGACCAGGCGAGCGAAGGGCCCCGGCGAGCATGCTGATCTCAGTCCCCCAGGAGTCGCGCGCGGGCGAACGCCTCGTGGCCGCGACCCCCCGCAGCGTCAAGCAGCTCATCAAGCTGGGCTTCGACGTGACGGTTCAGGCCGGCGCGGGTGCCCAGGCGTCCATTCCGGACGAGGCCTACGTCGCTGCCGGCGCGGGCATCGGCGATCGCGCGGCCGCGTGGAGCGGCGACATCGTGACCGCAGTGAACGCCCCCGACGAGGACGAGATCGCTCTGCTCACCCCCGGGTCCACCGTGGTGGCCTCCCTGCAGCCGCACTCGAAGCCGGAGCTCATCGACGCCCTGGCCGAGCGCGGCGTGACCGCTCTCGCGCTCGACGCCGTGCCGCGCATCTCCCGCGCGCAGGCCCTCGACGTGCTGTCCTCGATGTCCAACGTCGCCGGGTACCGCGCGGTGATCGAGGCCGCGGAGAGCTACGGCGGCATGTTCGCCGGCCAGGTCACCGCGGCGGGCAAAACCCCTCCCGCGACGGTCTTCGTCATCGGCGGCGGCGTCGCGGGCCTCGCGGCGATCGGCGCGGCCGTGTCGCTGGGCGCCCAGGTCCGGGCCTTCGACGTCCGCCCCGAGGCCGCCGAGCAGATCGAATCCATGGGAGCGACCTTCGTGCACGCGCCCCAGGCGCAGCAGGACATCTCGCCGGACGGCTACGCGAGCCCCCTCACCGAGGAGCAGCAGGCTGCGGCCATGGAGCTCTACGCCCAGGAGTGCGCGGGCGCGGACGTGGTCATCACGACGGCGCTCGTGCGCGGCTCCGCCCCCACGACCATCACCGCGGAGGCGGTCGCCGGCATGAAGCCCGGCTCCGTCATCGTGGACCTCGCCGCGTCGGGCGGCGGCACGCATTCGCTGACCCAGGTGCTGAGCGCCGACAGCGCCGGGTGCGCCAGGTCGCGCTTGAGGTGATCCCAGACGCGCGGCATCAGATCCAGGTATTGCGGCTTGCCGTCGCGCAGCCAGAGCCGGGCGAAGATGCCCAGGATCTTGAGGTTGCGCTGCGCCCCCAGCGCGGCATAGGCCTGCCCGAAGGCGTGCGGTTCGGTCCCGGTCAGACTCAGGTACTCGCCGATCATCGCCTCCCGCAGCGCCGGGGTGGTGTCGCGCCGGGCGTCTTCGAGCAGCGAGACGAGGTCGTAAGCGGGGTGCCCGGCAAGCGCGTCCTGGTAATCGAGCACACCGACGCGGGCCAGCCCGTCGCGACCCGACAGCCAGAGCAGGTTCTCGGCGTGGTAGTCGCGCAATACGCAGACAGGCGGCGCGCCGTTCAGCCTGCTGCAGGCGGTCTCGAGCAGCGCGCGGTAGGCGGCGACGGTGTCGTCGTCGGGCGGGCGCCCCGTGGCGCCGGGCAGGTACCAGTCCGTGACCAGCGCCGCCTCCCGCCAGAGCGTCGGCAGGTCATAGGGCGCAAGGCCATCGGCGGCCGCCGGCCGGCGATGCAGGTCGGCGAGCAGCGCCACCGCCGCGGCGTAAAGCGCGGGCTCGTCGCCCGGCGCGCGCTGCAGATGGCGCGCGAACAGTGTGTCGCCAAGGTCCTCGAGCAGCAGGAAACCCTGGTCGCGGTCCGAGTCCAGTATGCGGGGCGCGGAATAGCCGGCGGCCAGCAGCCGGTCGGTGACATCCAGAAAGGGGGCAATATCCTCGCCGCGCTCGGGCGGGGCGTCCATCAGCACCGCCGGGCCGCGCTCGGCATGCGTCAGCCGCAGGTACCGGCGGTTCGAGGCGTCGCCGGCCAGCGGCGCCACAGCCGCCCCGGCCCATGGTCCTCGAGCGATGAAGG
>NZ_CAJXJX010000094.1 GCF_913055775.1 uncultured Demequina sp.
AGCGCTCGACCAAGCTGCTGTCGTTCCTGGGCTACCAGAGCGTCAACAGGCCTCACGGCGAGCCGCCGAGCGAGGCGTTCTATCCCGAGGCCAAGCTCCCCGCAATCGACCTCAAGGCCGAGCCGCCGGCGGGCTCGCGCCAGCGCCTGCTCGAGTTGGGTCCCGAGGGCTTCGCGCGTGCGCTGCGCGAGTCGAGAACCATGCAGGTCACGGACACCACGATGCGCGATGCGCACCAGTCGCTGCTCGCGACCCGGGTGCGCACGTATGACCTGCTCAAGGGTGCCGGCCACGTCGCACGCATGACCCCTGAGCTGCTCTCTCTCGAGTGCTGGGGCGGCGCGACGTACGACGTCGCGATGCGTTTCCTGTCGGAGGACCCGTGGCTGCGACTGGAGGACCTGCGCAAGGCCGTTCCCAACATCGCGCTCCAGATGCTGCTGCGCGGCCGGAACACGGTGGGCTACACGCCGTATCCCGACGAGGTCGCCCATGCATTCGTGGAGGAGGCGACCGAGGTCGGCATCGACATCTTCCGGATCTTCGACGCCCTCAACGACGTCGAGCAGATGCGCCCGGCGATCGAGGCCGTGCGCGGCACCGGGCAGGCGGTCGCCGAGGCGACCCTGTGCTACACGGGCAACATGATCGCGCCCGACGAGGACATCTACACGCTCGACTACTACCTGCGGCTGGCCGATCAGCTGGTCGAGGCCGGCGCTCACATCTTGGCAATCAAGGACAGGGCGGGGCTGCTGCGGCCGGCGGCCGGGTTCATGCTGGTGCAGGCCCTGCGCGAGCGCTTCGACCTGCCGGTGCATCTGCACACGCACGACACCGCGGGCGGCCAGGTGGGCACCCTGCTCGCGGCCGCGGAGGCCGGCGTGGACGCCGTCGATGTCGCGTCCGCATCGATGGCGGGCACCACGTCGCAGCCGCCTATGAGCGCCCTCGTCGCGGCGCTCGAGCACACGTCGAGGGACACGGGCATCTCGCTGGCGGCGGTCCAGGATCTCGAGCCCTACTGGGAGGCGGTGCGCAAGCTGTACGCGCCCTTCGAGTCGGGCCTGCCGGGGCCCACAGGTCGCGTGTATCGCCACGAGATCCCCGGCGGCCAGCTCAGTAACCTGCGCCAGCAGGCGATCTCCCTGGGGCTTGCCGACCGGTTCGAGCAGATCGAGGACATGTATGCCGCCGCCGACCGGATCCTTGGCCGCCTGGTCAAGGTGACGCCATCCTCGAAGGTCGTGGGCGACCTCGCGCTCCACCTCGTGGCGAAGGGCGCTGACCCTGCGGACTTCGAGGCCAACCCGGGCTCATACGACCTGCCCGACAGCGTCATCGGCTTCCTGCAGGGCGAGCTCGGCGATCCGCCCGCGGGCTGGCCGGAGCCCTTCCGGAGTCGCGCGCTCGAGGGGCGCGACGCGGAGCGCAAGCGCGCGGAGCTGTCGGACGACGATCGCGCGGTCCTCGCGGAGCCGGGAGGGGCGCGCCGTCGACGCCTCAACCACCTGCTCTTCCCGGGTCCGGCCGATGACTTCGACGCTGCGGTGGGCCGCTATGGCGACATCTCCGTGGTCGACACCTTCCACTATCTCTACGGGCTCACGGCCGGCAGCGGCGAGGAGGTCAACATCTACCTCCATCGCGGTGTCCGGATGATCGTGTCGCTCGAGGCCCTCGGCGAGCCCGACGACCATGGCGAGCGCACCGCGATCTTCACCTACAACGGCTCCATCAGGCCCGTCCAGGTGCGGGATGAGTCGGCCGCAGTCGAGGTGGTGGCGCGCGAGAAGGCCAACCCGTCCATGCCCGGGCACATCGGCTCGCCGTTCTCCGGTGCTGTGGCGCCGACGGTCTCGGAGGGGGATCGTGTCGAGGCCGGACAGACCGTGGCCCTCATCGAGGCGATGAAGATGGAGTCCGCGATCACCACTCCGGTGGCAGGCACAGTGTCGCGAGTGGTCATCGACGGCACCGAGACGCTCGGGGGAGGGGACCTGGTCCTCGAGGTCATAGGCGACTGAAATACCTGTTAGATCGCTGTGTTCGCCAGTGGCCGCTGGCGAGTTCTGCGCCAGCGGGGACAAAGGTCCCTCGCGTGTCCTGCCCGAACGCGACAGACTGGAGCCGTCGAAGAGAAAGGTCTCGCCATGAAGGTTCTGGTAGCCACAGGTTCTAAGTACGGTTCAACGCGCGAGATCGGCGCGGCCATCGGCGAGGTGCTCGATGAGGCGGGCTTCGAGGTCGAGGTGCAGGACGCCGCCGATGTCCTGAGCGTCCACTACTACGACGCGGTCGTGGTCGGCAGCGCCGTCTACGGCGGGCTGTGGAGGCGCGATGCCTCCGAGCTGGTCCGGGACCACATGATCGAGCTGCGCCGGCGCGAGGTCTACATGTTCTCCGTGGGCATGGAGACGGTCGTCCGTCCGGGCCAGAAGCTCGACGAGGCCGACGGGCTCGCTCGCGATGTGGGGGCCAAGACGCACCAGCGCTTCCCCGGGGCGCTCGAGTACGACCACCTAAACGTGGGGGAGAAGGCCATCATCCGCGCGCTCAATCCTCCGCGCGGCGACTTCCGCGACTTCGCCGCCGTGCGCAACTGGGCGGACCAGGTGGCATCCGAACTCAGGGCGGTCGCAGCCGTCTGACGCGTGCCGTCGATGCGCGAGCGAAGACGACTCGCGTGAAGACGCAGCGTGCTCATGCTTCACCTCCTGGCAGACTGGCCCAGGTGAGTGACACGCGACCACGCCTGCGCTCTGCCACCGTCGCAAATGTCGACGAACTGGTGGCGGTAGCGGCGGCAACCTTCCCTTGGCCTGTCCGCCATCGACCACTCGGGAAGCCATTGCGGAGCATCTGCGCACGCGGCCGTCGCACGAGGTCTTCGAGGCACGCGTCCGCCACGGCGAGCCCAGGGGACCGGCCACGCCAGGGCCCGGTTCCGCGCCTTCCGTGCGTGAATTGACATAATGTGCATTATCGGCGTGACGCGTGCGAGGTGGTCCATAACGGCAACGGCGTCGCGAGCAGCCCGAAACTACGCCCGGACAGACAGCTCAATTCTGTTGGCCCACGGGTCGTCGAGACTCACTGTGGCGCCGTCGTCGGCCACGTCGAACCCGTAGTGACCCAGACGCTCGCTCACGGCGCCGAGCTCGTCGTTGGACGGCACCTCGATGCGCACCAGGCCCAGTCCCAGCGCGGGCGCACGTAGGCCCGCGCCGCTCGAGCCCCAGACATTCATCGCCATGTGGTGGTGATATCCGCCAGCGGACACGAACAGTGCCTGGTTTCCCAGGGACGCGGTGGCGTCGAATCCGAGCGCGTCGACGTAGAACGACCGCGCCGACGCCACATCGCCCACGGACAGGTGCACGTGACCCACACGAGCCGGTGCGAGCCGCTGGCGTGAGCCGGCGGTCTCGACGTCGAGATGCTCCCCGAGGAACGCGTTCGGGTCCAGGTGGAGGGTGTCCATCTCCACCTGGCCGTGCGTCCACGACCACGAGCTGCGCTCACGGTCCCAATAGAGCTCCACGCCATTGCCCTCGGGGTCCGTCATGTAGAAAGCCACGGAGACCAGGTGATCTGCGCTGCCCGTGTACGTCCCCGGGTAGCGGCGTGCAATCGAGTACAGCGAGCGCGCCAGTTCGGCACGCGAGTCGAACACGATCGCCGTGTGAAAGAGCCCGGCCGAGCCCGGGCGCGCCCACGTGAGTTCCGGAGCGTGCTCGAGCACCAGGATCGGGACGCCGTCGCGCCCCAGGACCGCGATGCCGTGGTCGCACGACATCAGCTTGAGCAGGACCCCGTCTCGGTAGTACGCCACCATCGCGTCAAGATCGGCGACGCGCAGGGTGACCGCACCCATCGCCGTCGAGACGGCGAGCGGCTCCGTAGCGCTGTCGCGGAGCCCACTGGCGGCGTGCCCGTGCGGCACGCGAGGCTCATCGTCCGTCATCATGACCTCAATATTACTTGAAACGACAATCAATTGTCATCGATGCGCGAGCCGGGTTCGACATGGAGCCCTGCAGGCCTCCCCCGACTGTCGATACTGTCGTGAGGTGAGCATCGAGACGCGCGTGATCACGGCCACTGATGGCCGACGCGTGCGCGTGCACGACGCCGGTAGCCGTGGCTCGGCCATCGCACTGCCAGTGTTCTGGCACCACGGCACTCCCGGGATCGGCGAACCTCCACAGCCGCTCCTGGCGATCGCGGATGAGCTCTGCCTGCGGCTGATCGGCCACGACCGGCCCGGCTACGGCGACTCGGATCGCCTGCAGGGCCGATGCGTGGGTCACGCGGCTGCGGACGTGGCCGACATCGCGGATGCGCTGGGCATCGTGCGTTATGCGGTCATGGGCTACTCGGGAGGCGGCCCGCACGCACTCGCGTGCGCCGCCGCGGATCCGCGGGTCACCGCCGCCGCTACTCTCGCCGGGCTCGCTCCCCGCGACGTGCAGGGGCTCGACTGGTTCGACGGCATGATCGACTCGGGCATCAAGGCGCTCACCAGCGCCGAGCGCGGCGAGTCCGCGCGCCGTGCCGCCGAAGACGACGGGTACGACCCGGAGTTCACCGACCGCGATCTCGCCGCGCTGGACGGCTCGTGGGAGTGGCTCGGCCGCATCGCGTCCTCCTTCTCCCCTGCCGACCTCGATGGAGCGATCGACGACGACCTCTCGTACGTCAACGACTGGGACGTGGACCTCGACGCGATCGACGCCCCCGTCCGCATCTGGCACGGCGACGCCGACCGCATCGTTCCACCGGCGCATGGCCGGTGGCTGTCGCGACGGTTGCGCGCGGAGCTGCGGAGCGTGCCAGGAGCCGGCCACGTGTCGGTCCTCGAGGAAGCGGGCGATGCGCTCAGGTGGATCGCCGCCGCGTCACGCTGACGAGGCCGAACCGGCGCCCGCCGGCACCAGCGCGCCGATCGCCGTGGCGACACCGGCGAGCGCGCCCGATGACACCCGATAGAACGCCCAGGTGCCGCGCTTGTCCCGCTCGACCAGCCCCGCTTTGAGGAGCTGCCGGAGGTGGTGGGACACGGTCGGCTGCGACAGCCCCAGGGGCTCCTCGAGATCGCAAGCGCACACGGAGCCGTTCGCGGCCAGAATCTGCACGATGCGCACGCGCGTCGGATCGCTCAGTGCCTTGATCGCGGCGGGCACCGCAGGAGCCACCGGCTCGGGCAGGGTGAGCTGCGCACCCGGCTCGCACACGCCGCCGTCGACCAGCAGGTTCTCCCCTACTCTCATGCCGCGATGCTAGTTCACCGTATCGACATCTGTCGATATTGACAGGTGTCGATGTATGCGCAAGTCTGTCGCCATGACTGACACCAAGCCCTCCGTCATCTTCGTGTGCGTCCACAACGCGGGACGCTCGCAGATGGCCGCCGGATACATGAGCCACCTGGGACAGGGACGCGTCGAGGTTCGCTCGGCGGGTTCGATGCCTGCGGACCAGATCAATCCCGCCGCGGTCGAGGCGATGCTCGAGGAGGGCATCGACATTCGTGCCGAGCGGCCCAAGGTCCTGACGCCGGAGGCCGTCGAGGCCTCGGACGCCGTGATCACCATGGGCTGCGGCGACGCCTGCCCGTACTACCCCGGCAAGCGCTACGAGGACTGGAAGCTCGAGGACCCCGCCGGCCAGGGCGTCGACGCGGTCCGTCCCATCCGCGACGAGATCAAGGGCCGCGTCGAGGCCCTGCTCGCGGACCTGCTCGCGTGACCGACCGGGCCCGCCGCCTTGCCGGCGAGCTCATCGGCTCGGCCGCGCTCGCTATCGCGGTCATCGGCTCCGGCATCATGGCCGCGAGCCTCAGCCCTGACGACGTCGGGCTCCAGCTGCTGCAGAACTCGTACGCCACCGCGCTGGCACTCACCGTGCTGATCGCCACCCTGGGACCGGTGAGCGGCGCGCACTTCAACCCCGCGGTGTCCCTCGCCGAGCGCGCGATGGACCCGCACGCGCGGCCCTGGTCCGAGACTTGGCAGTACATCGCCGTCCAGATCCTCGGATGCAGCGCGGGCGCCGTGATCGCGAACCTGATGTTCGACCTGCCGGCAGTCTCGATCTCGACGACCGATCGTGCGGATGCCGCCCGACTGCTGGCCGAGGTCGTGGCGACCGCAGGCCTGGTCGGCACGATCTTCCTGCTCGTGCGCGCCGGCAAAAGCGTCTGGATCGCACCCGCGGTGGGTGCGTTCATCGGCGCCGCCTACTACTTCACGAGCTCCACCAGCTTCGCGAATCCCGCCATCACGGTGGGTCGCATGCTCTCGGACACGTTCGCCGGCGTCTCCCCCGCATCCGCCCTGCCGTTCATCGCCGCGCAGCTCGTGGGCGCGACCCTCGGCGTCGTCGCGGTGCGCACCCTGGTCCCCTCGCCAGTCGTTCCCACAACCGGGAAGGACTAGCCGGGAACATCGGCCCCACCAGGGACGTTTCCAGGGAGCAGGCACAACCCCGCCTGCGCTGACGAGGGAGGCTGACATGGCTGATCGAGCATTGCGTGGCATGCGACTGGGAACCCAGAGCATGGAGACCCCGGCGAACGCGGAACTGGCCGAGCGCCGTGATGTCCACTACGACTGCCCCAACGGGCACGTGCTCACCTTCCCCTTCTCCGTCGAGGCCGACGTGCCGCTGTCGTGGGAGTGCCACTGCGGCGCGCTCGCGCTGCTGCGCGACGGCGACCGCCCCGAGGCCAAGGACGAGAAGACTCAGCGCACCCACTGGGACATGCTGCTCGAGCGCCGCACCATCGCCGAGCTCGAGGACCTGCTCGACGAGCGCCTCGAGCTCCTGCGCGCCGGCCGCATCGGCTGACGCAGCGCCCCCAGGCTCAGCGACGACGGAACGCGCGACGCACCTGCGTCGCGCGTTCTCGTATGCCCCAGACCGTCACCTTCACGAGAGCCTCGCGGATGATCGCCCCTGACATCTTCGACGTCCCGTGCTCGCGTTCGACGAACGTGATGGGCACCTCGACCACGGTGCCCCCGGCGCGTGCGACGCGCCAGGCCATGTCGATCTGGAAGCAGTAGCCCTGGGACTCGACACCGTCCAGGTCCAGCCCTCGCAGGGCCGATGCGCGGTAGGCGCGGAATCCCGCCGTCGAGTCGCGCACGGAGATGCCGAGCATCGCCCGCACGTAGCGGTTCGCCCCGGTGGACAGCAGCCTACGGTGGGCCGGCCAGTTCTCCACCGATCCACCCGGCACCCAGCGCGACCCGATCGCGAGATCCCACGCGCCCGGCGCGTCAAGCACGCGGGACAGGTCCTCCGCGCGGTGCGAGCCATCGGCGTCCATCTCGACCAGGACCTCGTAGTCGCGGTCGAGCCCCCACGCGAAGCCCGCGAGGTACGCGGCGCCCAGCCCCTGCTTGCCCGGCCTGTGCAGGACGGACACGTGGGCGTCCTGCCCGGCCCGCGCATCGGCCCACTCCCCCGTGCCGTCGGGAGAGGCATCATCGACTACGAGGATGTCGACCCCGGGGCGCGCGGCAAGGACCGCATCCACCTGGAGCGGCAAGGACTCTCGCTCGTTGTAGGTGGGGATGATGACGAGAGTGCGGGTCACCAGTCGTACCTGGCGCTCATGCGGCGCGACACGGCCGTGAAGACGAGTCCGAGCGCGCCGACGAGAGGCGCCCACTCCCACACGAACCGCAGCCGGACGGCGGGAGTCACCGTGTCGCGCAGGGCGACCTCGGCGTACATCTGCTCCGCGGTGAACAGCCCGGTCATCTCCGACACGTGACCTCGCGCGTCGACCACGCCGCTCACGCCCACGGTGGAGATCTGGATCGCCGAGCGGCCCGTCTCGATCGCGCGCAGGCGGGTCATCGCGAACTGCTGCGTGGACTCGGCGGTCTCGCCGAACGAGGCGTTGTTGGTCTGGACGATCAGCACCTCAGCGCCTGAAGCGACCGACCCGGTCACGATGGGGTCGTACGCGACCTCGAAGCAGATCACCGTGCCGAGAGTGACCGTCCGGCCCAGCGCGTCCACGGGCAGCGTCATCACGGCGGGTTCCTCGCCCGGCAGCACATCCGTGGTCACCCGGTCGACCTCGGGAGAGAAGCGTCGCGCGAAGTCGCGGATGGGGATGTACTCGGCGGGCGCTGCTTGATGTAGGTGTCGAGCACCGTGCCCTGTGGCGTCCACAGCAGCGACGTGTTGTAGCGGCCGTCCTCCGGCGTGTAGTCGTTCGTGCCCAGGAGCAGCGGGGCGTCCGCCGCGATCGCGGACTCCGTGACGAGCTCAGCCGAGGCATCGTCCGTCCGGGGGTCGTAGTCGACGGAGTTCTCGGGCCACACCAGCAGATCGATCGGTCCCGGGTTCGTCTCCATCAGGGCGAGCGTGCCGTCCCGATGGTTCCGCGTGACCTCGCGGGCATTGGCGAACGCGTCCAGCCCCGGGTTGGGGACGTTCCCCTGCACGATGCCGAGGCGCAGTTCGCCGGACGTGGCCTGGGAATCGAGCGGGATCCAGATGCCCGCGACGAG
Source organism: uncultured Demequina sp. (assembly GCF_913055775.1). Taxonomy (GTDB): domain Bacteria; phylum Actinomycetota; class Actinomycetes; order Actinomycetales; family Demequinaceae; genus Demequina. The sequence continues at coordinate 8,535 of NZ_CAJXJX010000094.1, forward strand.
CACCGCGACGCCCGCGACGGGCGCGCCGACACCCGTCAGCACCTGCCCCCGGAGGAGCGCCTCGATGCCGCCCCCGAGCAGTCCCCCGGCGAGCGCGGCGGCGAAAGAGACGAGCGCCGCCCCTCCGACCCAGGCGAGCGAGGACACCGCGACGTCGAGCTGCGAGAACGCCAGCCGGCCCCACGGGAAGCCACCGAACGGCAGGACCGAGCGCACCTGCTCCATTCCCGCCCACAGCACCGCAAAGGCCGGAGCCTCGATCCACACGTTGCCGCGCATCATGCCGGAGCGCCGCATGTGGCACCAACCGGCGCCGAACAGCCCGTAGAACGCACCCGAGGCCACGGAGAGCGCGACCCAGGGAATCGCGCCCACGGCCTCGTGCGCCCACCACACGTGCGGAAGCATGAACGCCGTGCCGAAGGCCCACCCGTAGAAGAACCCGCCCCACGCGCGCGCCTTCGCGAGAGACAGCCACAGCGCCGCCAACGCCACATAGGCGAGCGGCCACCATCCACGATCGGGGAACGCCGCATTCAGCGCGAAGCCGCCGGCGAGGGCGATGCTCAGGCGCAGCAGGAGTGACACGCAACCAGAGTAGGGCGCGCCGAGCGATCAGCCGGACAGGCGCGACGAGGTCAGTAGGCGACCACGCCGCGCCGCATCGCGTCGATCGCGGCGTGCGCGCGCGCCCGCAGCTCCGGCTCGGGCGCCGACTGCGCCACCTGATCGAGGACGTCAATCACCTGCTTGCACCACCGCACCATGTCCCCCGGCGCGATCTCGCTGCCCTGCAGCACTTGGTCCAGGCCCCGGCCCTGGGCCCAGCCGTGAATGGGCGCGACGAGGCCCCAGTGAGGCTCGGGCAGCGCGGGCAGGCCCCGTGCCGTCTGAAGGTCGTCGATCCGGGACCAGACGCGCTGCGTCTCGGCGAGCACGCGGCCCAGCACTCCCCCGGGTCCGCCGGGCACCTTGGGGGTGCGCGCATCGTCCTCGCGGCGCCCACGGTACAGCAGCGACGAGACCGTCGCGGCGAGAGCCGGTGGATGCAGCTCTCTCCACACGCCCGAGCGCAGGCACTCCGCCATCACTAGGTCGTTCTCCGAGTACAGGGTCCTCAGCGAAGCCCCCGCGTGGGTGACGGCAGTCGCGGCGCCCTCTCCCTCGAGGTACCCGAGCTCGCGGAGGACATCGCAGCGCTTGTCGAAGACCCGGGCGATCGACCCGGTCGCGCGCGAGATCTCGCCCACCACGCGGTCGTGGTCGCGCAGGGCACGGAAGTGACGCTCGGCCCACCGTGCGTGGTCCTCGCGCTCGGGGCATCCGTGGCACGGGTGCGCCGCCATCTCGCGGCGCAGCCCCGCGACCTGATCGTCCTGGTCCCGCACCGGCGCGTCGCGCTTGCGGGACGGCACGTCGAAGCTCGCGCGGGCATTCGTCACCACCTGGCCCAGCTCGGCACGCGCACGCCCGTTACGGTGGTCGAACTTCTTGTGGACCGGCACCCGACCCACGATGTCGAGCCCGTGGTGGAGCTCGGACACCGCGAGACGGAACGAGCGTCCCTGCGTCGTGACGACCGTGGGCCGCGGAGCGCCGGGATCCGTGTCCGGCTTCACCACGACAGCGAGCCCGGCGCGCTTGCCGCCGCCGATGCGCACCACGTCCCCCCGGGACAGCCCGGCCAGCGTCTGGGCGCTGGCCTCGCGTCGCCTGCGGGAAGCCGCCTTGGATGCGCCCTTCTGCAGCCGGTTGATGCGGTCGCGCAACGCGGCGTACTCCATGAAGTCGCCCCTGTCGCAGGCGGCGGCCTCGCGGAAGCCGGCGAGCGCGGACTCGAGCTCGCGCGCCTTGCGGGCCTTGCCGACCACCGACTGATCGGCCTGGTACTGCGCGAACGACAACTCGAGCAGCTCGCGCGCCTGCGCGACACCGGATCGTCCCACCAGGTTGATCGTCATGTTGTATGACGGCTGGAACGAGCTGATCAGCGGGTACGTGCGGCGCGACGCCAGGCGGCCCAGCTGCGCGGAGTCGAAGCCCGGGTGCTCCACGACCACGGCGTGACCCTCGACGTCGATGCCGCGCCTGCCGGCGCGCCCGGTGAGCTGGGTGTACTCCCCCGCCGTGAGGTCCTTGTGCCCCTGCCCGTCCCACTTGACGAGCTTCTCGAGGACGACCGACCGTGCGGGCATGTTGACGCCGAGCGCCAGCGTCTCGGTGGCGTAGACCACCTTGATCAGCCCCGCGGCGAACAGCTCCTCCACGACCTCCTTGAACAGCGGGATCATGCCGGCATGGTGCGCCGCGATCCCCGCTTCGAGGTGGTCGCGCCACCGC
>NZ_CAJXJX010000095.1 GCF_913055775.1 uncultured Demequina sp.
CGTCGATATTGTCCTGCCCGACATCGCCCTCGAACTGATCCCAGACGGGCTTCATGGTCGATACCCACTCGGCACGCTGTTCGGCCGTCAACTCGCGCACGGTCGCGCCGGCGTCGATGATGTTCTGACGGTTTGCGGCTTCCTTGTCGGCGACCTGGGCGTTGGCCGTCTTGGTCACTTCGTCGACAATCGAAAGGAACTGGTCGCGCACGGCCGGGTCGAGGCCGTTCAGCCAGTCGGTCGACGTGACGAGCAGATAGGCGAGCAACTGGTGGTTGGTCTCGGTGATGCCGTCCTGCACCTCGAAGAACTTCTGGGTGTAGATGTTCGACCAGGAGTTTTCCTGACCGTCGACAACGCCGGTCTGCAGCGCACCATAGACCTCGGCGAAGGCGAGCTTCTGGGCAGATGCGCCCATCGCCTCGATCATCGCGACGGCCACGTCGGAGGTCTGCACGCGGAACTTCAGGCCCTCGGCGTCGGAGGGCACGAGCAGCGGCTTGTTGGCCGAAAACTGCTTGAGACCGGAGGACCAGTAGCCGAGGCCGGTATAGCCGTTCGGCTCGGTGACCTTGAGCAGGTCCTTGCCGGCGTCGGACTCGGTGAAGGTCGCGACCGCGTCGAGGTAGGTCTGGCGAGGACCGGGCGCAGACAGCGACAGGTCATGGATCGCGCCCTCGACCACCACCGGCTCGACGTCCGCGCCGAGGCCCGGTCCGTAGGCCTCGATCAAGTCGGTGTCGACCACGACGTCCTGCTCCTGATGGCGCGGGTTGTCGTCGCGGTCGGGGCCGCTCGAGTCGGAGCGGGCGACCAGCACCGGCACCTGGATGTCGAGCCCGCGCGCGACCCGCCGCTGCGCCGCACGGGTCGCGGCCAGCCAGCCAGCGGTCGCCGGCTCGCCACCCGGCACCTTCCACGCGGTGTCGAAGCTCCACCCGCCCCGGTCCAGCAGCGCGACCGTGTAGGGCGACGGCACCCGCGCCACCACCTGCAGCGGACGCACCCGGCTGATCGCGGGCGTCGTGGACATCGCGTACCGCTCCCAGCGCGACAGCCGGAGCCCAAAGAACGGGCTGTTGAGGATGAGCCCCGCGAGTGCGGGGTGCGGCGCATCGGAGGCCCAGACCGCCGCCGCCAAGCCTCCCGTCGAGTGGGCGTGGACCAGGAGCGGCAGGTCACCCGCATCGGCCATCGCGGCGGCAGCCGCCGCGCCGATGTCATCGCCCAGCTCGCCGATCTCCGTGATGTGATGCGGCTTGTCGTGTGCCTGCAGCGAGCGCCCCGCCCGGCGCATGTCGACCGCGTAGAACGCGCAGCCCATCTCGACGAACGCGTCTGCCACATGGGTCTGGAAGAAGTGGTCGTTGTAGCCGTGGATGTGGAGCACCACCGCGCGCGGGCTCGCGGGCTTCTCGATGCGGCGGATCAGCGTGATGTCTCCGAGCCCCGCCTGCTCGTACCCCGGCAGGACATCGGCGCGCCACTCGAGGGCGGTGGGTGCGGTCACGGACTCCATTCCTCGATGCTAGCCCCGGCCGTCGCTCGCCCGCCTGGCGTACCGACCCGGCGTCGCCCGCGCGCCCGTCACCCGCCATTCACCGAGGTAGGGCACTCTGTGAGCATGAGCGACCACGACGACGTGCTCCCCTCTATCGCCGATGCGCCCGGCCAGCCGGACGCGGACCGGGTGCCGCGCCGTCGGGTGTGGGCATGGGCACTGTGGGACTGGGCCACCCAGCCGTTCAACACGGTCATCATCACGTTCGTCTTCGTCGCGCTGTACCTGACCCAGGACGGGTTCATCGACCCGGACATCGCGGCTCTCGGCGAGGACTCGCCCGAGGTCGAGGCGGCAGTCGCCGACCTCGCATCCGACTTCGGACTCGGGATGTTCGTCGCGGGCCTGTTCATCGCGCTGCTCGCCCCCGTGCTGGGTCAGCGCGCCGATGCCGCGGGCCGGCGCAAGGCCTGGCTGGGCGTCATGACCGCCCTGGTGGTCGCGTGCACCGCCGGGTTGTTCTTCGTGGAGCCCGCTCCCGAGTACTTCTGGCTCGGCGCCGGGCTGATTGCCCTCGGCGGGGTCTTCGGAGAGATCGCCGGGGTCAACTACAACGCGATGATCGTGCAGGTCACGACGCCGTCGACCATGGGTCGCGTGTCAGGCCTCGGGTGGGGCCTGGGCTACCTGGGCGGCATCGTCGCGCTGGTGATCGTGGTGGTGCTCACCGAGCTCGACTGGTTCGGCATGGACACCTCGGAGGGCATGGCCTTCCGCGTGATCGCGCTGGGCTGCGCGGTGTGGACGCTGCTGTTCGCGTGGCCGGTGTTCGTGTTCGTGCCTGAGTCGAGGGCCGCGGCGGGGCGGCCGCGCGTGGGCATCATCAAGGGCTACGGGGTCCTCGCGCGGGATCTGCAGGACCTCTGGCGCCACTCGCGGTCCACGCTCTGGTTCCTGCTGGCCTCCGCCGTGTACCGCGATGGGCTCGCGGGCGTGTTCACGTTCGGCGCGATCCTCGCGACGCAGGCCTTCGACTTCGCCGATGACGCGGTGATGATCTTCGGCATCGCCGCCTCCATGATCGCCGGCGTCGCGACCATCATCGCCGGGCGGTACGACGACCGGTTCGGGCCACGGCGGGTGATCGTCGCGTCGCTCTCGGGCATCGTGATCGCCGGCGTCGCGGTGATGGCGCTCAACAGCGTGGGTGCCATCGTCTTCTGGATCGCCGGCCTGGTGCTCACCGCGTTCGTGGGCCCGGCGCAGGCCGCGTCGCGCTCGCTGCTCGCCCGCGTGTCGCCCACCGGTCGCGAGGCCGAGATCTTCGGGCTCTACGCGACCACCGGCCGCGCGGCATCGTTCCTGGCGCCGCTCGCGTGGTGGGCAAGTCTCGAGATCTTCGGCGCGACCATCTGGGGAACGCTCGGGGTCGTGCTCGTGGTGCTGCTGGGGCTCGTGCTGCTGCTCCTGGTGCGCACGCCGGCGGACCGGGGTGCTCGGGCCTGACCGCCCGCCGCTACTGCACCCTCACGCTCCAGTGGGTGACACGCACCCGCCAGAACCGACAGTCACGCTCCACTGGGGCGCTCAGATTGCGGACCCGAATCTGAGCGCGGTGGTGGAGCGACAGTGTCGATCTGCGCGTAGGCGTGAATCCTGGTGGAGGATCAGCGACGTGCCGGCAGGAACGGCCGGGTCAGTCAGCCGATGCGGGGGTGACCGGGGGCTCGGGCGTCGCCTCGGGCGCGGAATCGGCAGACTCGGTGGCGGCGCCCTCGGGCCCCGCCTCCTCCTCTTCCTCGACCTTGCGCTCGACGTTGCGCGCCACCGCGATGATGCGGTCGCCCTTCGCCGGCTTGGCGAACGTCACGCCCATGGTGTTCTTGCCCTTGGCGGGGACCTCGTCCACGGCCGAGCGCATGACCTTGCCCGATTCCATGATCACCAGGACCTCGTCGGACTCGTCCACGAGCATCGCGCCCACCAGGTCGCCGCGCTCCTCGGTGAGGGTCGCGACCTTCACGCCCAGTCCACCGCGGTGCTTGGGCGTCCACGCGGACACGGCGGTGCGCTTGGCGAACCCGTGCTCGGTGACGACGAACGAGAATGGGCCACCCGCATCGGCAGCCGCCTCTGCCGCGTCCTCGTCAGAGGACTCGGCGACGCCCAGCTGCTCCGCGTCGGGAACCGACGCGTCGATGACGTCCATGGCGAGCAGCTCGTCGTCGTCGCGGAAGCTCATGCCCTTCACGCCCGACGTCGCGCGGCCCATCGGACGCAGCTCGTCGTCGGTCGCGTGGAAGCGCACCGACTGGCCCTTGCGCGAGACCAGCATGAGGTCGTCCTCGGGGGCGACCAGTCGCGCGGACACGAGTTCGTCGGGACGAACCTCGCCGTCCTCGCCCTCGACGTCGCGCAGGTTGATCGCGATGAGGCCGCCGGTGCGGTTCGAGTCGTAGGCCGTGAGGTCGGTCTTCTTGACCAGGCCGCGCTTGGTCGCCAGCAGCAGGTAGGGCTTGTCCTCGTAGGACTTGAGGTCGAGCACCTGGGCGATCTCCTCGCCCGGCTGGAAGGCCAGCAGGTTGGCGACGTGCTGACCCTTCGAGTCGCGGCCGCCCTCGGGAAGCTCGTAGCCCTTGGCGCGGTAGACCCGGCCCATGTTCGTGAAGAACAGCAGCCAGTGGTGCGTGGTGGTGACGAAGAAGTGGTCGACCATGTCGTCGCTGCGCAGGGTCGCGCCCCGCACACCCTTGCCGCCGCGCTTCTGCGCCCGGTACTGGTCCGAGCGGGTGCGCTTGGCGTAGCCGCCGCGGGTAATGGTGACGACCACCTCCTCCTCGGCGATGAGGTCCTCGACGTCGACCGTCCCGTCGAAGGGGCTGATCTCCGTGCGGCGGTCGTCACCGAACTTCTTGACGATCTCCGCGAGCTCGTCGGACACGATGGTCCGCTGTCGGGGCTCGTTGGCGAGGATGTCCTTGAAGTCCTCGATCTTCTCCATGAGCTCGGCGTACTCGGCCTCGATCTTCTGACGCTCGAGGGCGGCCAGGCGGCGGAGCTGGAGGTTGAGGATCGCATTGGCCTGGATCTCGTCCACGTCGAGGAGCTTCATGAGTCCCTCGCGGGCCTCGTCCACGGTGGGCGAGCGACGGATCAGCGCGATGACCTCGTCGAGCTGGTCGAGCGCCTTGACGTAGCCGCGCAGGATGTGGGCTTCGCGCTCGGCCTTGGCCAGGCGGAACGCGGTGCGGCGCTGGATGACCTCGATCTGGTGCGTGATCCAGTGGCGCACGAAAGCGTCGATGGGCAGCGTGCGCGGCACGCCGTCCACGAGCGCGACCATGTTCGCGCCGAAGGTGTCCTGCAGCTGAGTGTGCTTGTAGAGGTTGTTGAGCACCACCTTCGCGACGGCGTCGCGCTTCAGCACGATCACCAGGCGTTGGCCGGTGCGGCCCGACGTCTCGTCGCGGATGTCCGCGATGCCTGCGACCTTGCCGTCCTTGACCAGCTCCGCGATCTTGAGCGCGAGGTTGTCGGGGTTGACCTGATACGGCAGCTCAGTGACCACCAGGCACTGGCGGCCCTGGATCTCCTCGACGTTGACGATCGAACGCATCGTGATCGAGCCGCGGCCCGTGCGGTACGCGTCCTCGATGCCGGAGCGGCCCAGCACCATCGCGCCGGTGGGGAAGTCGGGACCCTGGATGCGCGCGATGAGCGCGTCCTGCAGTTCCTCCTTCGAGGCCTCGGGGTGGTCGAGCGCCCACTGCACGCCGTCCGCGACCTCGCGCAGGTTGTGGGGCGGGATGTTGGTCGCCATGCCGACCGCGATGCCCGCGGAGCCGTTGACCAGCAGGTTCGGGAAGCGCGCGGGCAGAACCGACGGCTCCTGAGTGCGACCGTCGTAGTTGTCCTGGAAGTCGACGGTGTCCTCGTCGATGTCGCGGACCATCTCCATGGCGATGGGCGCCATGCGGGACTCGGTGTAGCGGTGCGCTGCCGCGGGGTCGTTACCCGGCGAGCCGAAGTTGCCCTGACCGTCAGCGAGCGGATAGCGCAGCGACCAGTCCTGCACCATGCGCACGAGGGTGTCGTAGACGGCGCCGTCACCGTGAGGGTGGTAGTTGCCCATGACCTCGCCGATGATGCGCGTGCACTTGGAGAAGGCGCGGTCGGGCCGGTAGCCGCCGTCGTACATCGCGTAGATGACGCGGCGGTGCACCGGCTTCAGGCCGTCGCGCACATCCGGGAGCGCACGGCCCACGATGACGGACATCGCGTAGTCGAGGTACGACTGCTGCATCTCGACATTGAGGTCGACCTGGTCGATGCGGCCATGGTTGTGGATCTCAGATGTCAAGGAACCTCACGTCCTTCGCGTTGCGCTGGATGAAGTTGCGGCGGGACTCGACGTCCTCGCCCATGAGGATCGAGAAGGTCTCGTCCGCGAGGGCGGCGTCGTCCATGGTGACCTGCAGCAGGGTGCGGGTCTCGGGGTCCATGGTGGTCTCCCACAGCTCGGAGTAGTCCATCTCACCCAGACCCTTGTAGCGCTGGATGCCGTTCTCCTTGGGGATCTTCTTGCCGTTGGCCAGGCCGTCCTTGAGGACGGCGTCCCGCTCGCGGTCGGTGAAGACGTAGTCGTGATCCGCGTTCGACCACTTGATCTTGTACAGCGGCGGCTGCGCGAGGTAGACGTAGCCGGCCTCGATGAGCGGTCGCATGTAGCGGAACAGCACCGTCAGCAGCAGGGTGCGGATGTGTTGGCCGTCGACGTCGGCATCGGCCATCAGCACGATCTTGTGATACCGCGACTTCTCGATCTCGAACTCGTCACCGATGCCCGAGCCGAAGGCCGTGAACAGCGCCTGGATCTCCGCGTTCGCGAGCGCCTTGTCCAAGCGCGCGCGCTCGACGTTGAGGACCTTGCCGCGCAGCGGCAGAATCGCCTGGGTCGCGGGGTTGCGGCCGCGCACGGCCGAGCCGCCCGCGGAGTCACCCTCGACCAGGAAGATCTCAGAGATCGACGGGTCCTTGGAGGAGCAGTCGCGCAGCTTGCCGGGCATGCCGCCAGACTCGAGCAGGCCCTTGCGGCGCGTCGCCTCGCGCGCCTTGCGGGCGGCGATGCGCGCCTGCGAGGCCTGCATCGCCTTGCGGATGACCTCTTTGGCCTCGTTCGGGTGCGCGTCGAACCAGTCGGTGAGCTGCTCGCCCACGACCTTCTGCACGAACGTCTTGGCCTCGGTGTTGCCCAGCTTGGTCTTGGTCTGGCCCTCGAACTGGGGCTCGCCCAGCTTCACGGAGATGACCGCGGTCAGACCCTCGCGGACGTCGTCGCCGGTGAGGTTGTCGTCCTTGTCCTTGAGGATCGCCTTGTCGCGCGCGTAGCGATTCACCAGCGACGTGAGCGCCGCGCGGAAGCCCTCCTCGTGGGTGCCGCCCTCGGTGGTCGCAATCGTGTTGGCGTACGTGAAGACCGACTCCGAGTACGCGGAGGTCCACTGCATCGCCATCTCGAGCGACACCTTCTTGTCCGTGTCCTCGGCCTCGAGCGAGATGACCTCGGCGTGGACCAGGTCAGCCTTCTTGGTCTCGTTGAGGTGGGAGACGTAGTCGACCAGGCCGCCGTCGTAGCGGTAGGTGACCGAGCGGGAGGTGGGCGCGTCCTCGTCGCCCTCCTCCTCCATGTCGTCCGACGGTGAGATGTGCTCGGGGCGCTCGTCGGTCAGCGTGATCGACAGTCCCTTGTTGAGGAATGCCATCTGCTGGAAGCGCGCGCGCAGCGTCTCGAAGTCGTAGACGGTGGTCTCGAAGATCGAGTCGTCCGCCCAGAAGGTCTGCTGCGTCCCGGTCTCGTCGGTCTTCGCACCCTTCTCGAGGGTGCCCTGCGGCTTGCCGCCGTCCGCGAAGGTCTGCTCCCACACGTGACCCTGGCGCTTGACCACGGTCTCGACCTTCGAGCTCAGCGCGTTCACGACGGAGATGCCCACGCCGTGCAGACCGCCGGAGACCGCATAGCCGCCGCCGCCGAACTTTCCGCCCGCGTGCAGGATCGTCATGACGACCTCGACGGTGGGCTTGCCCTCGGTGGGGTGCATGTCGACCGGGATGCCGCGGCCGTTGTCGGTGACGCGCACGCCGCCGTCCTCCAGCAGCGTCACCGTGATGGTGTCGCAGTGACCCGCCAGAGCCTCGTCCACCGAGTTGTCGACGACCTCGTAGACGAGGTGGTGGAGTCCCCGCTCACCCGTGGAGCCGATGTACATGCCGGGGCGCTTGCGGACGGCCTCGAGGCCCTCCAGGACGGTGATGTTCTCGGCGCCGTAGGCAGGCGTATTCGCCTGCGCGTCGGTCTCGGCCACAGATTTCGCCTTTCACGGGACTCTCGCGGCCTCAGACGGGACGCGGTGTACTGCTGTCCATTCTAGACGGTTCTAGGGCCGATTCGGGGCGATTCAGGGCTATGTGGGGAGAAACCGAGGAGCACCACTTTCACGGCCTCCGCACGGTCTCCAGCACCGCGTATCGCTCGACCGGCACGCGATCCGCGCAAAGACGAGCCGCCGCGCCTACCCGTACGTGTCCCGGGGCCCGCGGCCCGGCACCCGCCGCTGCCCGCGCGACCACGACCGCGCCGTGGGCCCGAGCACGTTCAGCTCGCGCACGATGTCGCGGCCGAACTCCTCGTTGATCCGGTGCCGAATCTGACCGGACATGATGCCCAGCTGTGTCGCCCACGCCGTCGAGTCGGCCTTGACCGTGAGGACGCCCTCGTCGAATGACTGCGGCTCGCAGTGGTCAGCGATCTGATCGCCCACCACCTCACGCCACCGTCCGGTGACCCCGGACACCTCGATCTGCTCGTTCCAGCCCATCCGCCGCAGGAGTGCGTCGACGGCGTCAGACATGGGCGCCGGATCGCGCCCGGGCGAGAAGGGCTGGGACTCGCGTCGCTTCTGGTCGAGCTGCTTGCGCGCCGCTCGAGGCGCCGTGCGATACGCCCCCCTCTCGCGGGCCGATGCGCGGGCTCGCTCCATCGCCTCTCTCGCCAGGTCCGCTCCCGCCTGGGCAGCGGCGGCCGCAGTCGACTCGTCCTCGTGCTCAGGCATCGACGTCCTCCGGTGCTGAGGATTCCGCATCCGCGACCACCCGGCCATCGCTCACCCGCAGCACCTCGCCGCGCAGAGCGTCCGGAACATCCTCGGCTACCGCGGCGGTGATGAGCACCTGGCTCGCGTCCGCCAAGCGCTCCACCAGCGCGGCCCTGCGCCGCGAGTCGAGCTCCGCGAACACGTCGTCGAGGATCAGCACGGGCTCGCCGTCCGCGTCGCCGTCGGGACCACCCTCCTCGGTGAGCAGCGCATAGGTCCCCAGCCGCAAGGCAAGAGCGCACGACCACGACTCGCCATGACTCGCATATCCCTTGGCCGGCATCTCGCCCAGCCAGATCTCGAGGTCGTCGCGATGAGGACCTGCCAACGTCACGCCGCGCTCGATCTCCTTGGGCCGCACCTCCTGCAGCCGCCCGAGCAGGTGAGACGAAATCTCCGCCGCCGGCGCATCGGCCTGCCACCCGTCCTGCTCACTGAGCGATGTCGCATAGCCGATGCGGCACTCGCCCTGGTCGGGCGCGACCGCCGCGTAGGCGTCGGTGACGTGCGGGGCGAGGGCCGCGACCGCACGGAGGCGCGCGGCCACGATCCGTCCTCCCAGATCGGCGAGCTTCTCGTCCCAGATATCCAGCATCGTGAGGTCACCACGAGCGTTCTTGGCGGTCTTGAGCATGCTCGACCGCTGCCGCAGCACGCGGTCGTAGTCCGACAGGTCGCCCGCGAGCGCCGGCTGCAGCGCGACGCACAGCTCATCCAGGAACGAACGCCGTCCCGCAGGATCGCCCTTGACCAGCGCAAGGTCCTCGGGCGCGAAGACCACGGTGCGCAGCGCCCCCAGCAGGTCGCGGGGCTTGGCCGCACCTCGGCCGATGCGCGCGGTGTTCGCCTTCCCGGGGTTCAGCGAGATCTCGAGCGTCAACGAGCGCCCCGACTTCTCGACTCGAGCCCGGGCGATCGCCCGCTCCGCACCCTGCCGAATGAGCGGCGCGTCGGAGGCGACCCGATGCGAGCTCAGCGCGGAGAGGTACCGCACCGCCTCGACCACATTGGTCTTGCCCTGACCGTTGCGCCCCACGAGCGTCGTCACTCGCGGTCCGAACTCGATCTCCTGGTCCTCGTAGGACCTGAAGTCGACCAGATGCAGGTGGGTGACGCGCATCGGCGGCGCTAGGACTGGATGCGGATGGGCACCAGCAGGTAGCGGAAGTCGGCCACCACATCGCCGCCGGGCTCCTCGAGACCGACGAACTCCACGGGCTTGGTCTCCTGCGTGAAGCCCAGGCGCACGTACTCGGTCGACAGCGCACCCAGCCCGTCGAGCAGGTACTGCGGGTTGAAGGCGACGGTGATGGCGTCCCCGGACAGATCGCACTCGATGGCTTCGGAAGCCTGCGCATCGTCGCTCTGTCCGGCGTCGAGCGTGACCTCGCCCTCGACGAACGCGAGCCGCACCGAGGAGTTGCGCTCGGCGACCAGTGACACGCGTCGCGTCGCCTCGATGAGATCCGTGGTCTTCACGACGGCCGTGATGGGGCTCTCGTCAGGGAAGAGCCGGCGCACCTGCGGGTAGTCGCCGTCCATGAGCAGCGACGTGGTGGTCAGCCCCGCGGCCTCGAAGCCCACGAGGTCGACGCCCTGTCCGTCGACAAGCTCCGCCGCATCGTCGTCATGGAGGCCCGGGCATGGCCCCGCCTTCGTGGGAATTGGGGAGCGGAGGAGAGCCTTCTCTTCAACCGCACCACTTGGCTCGAATGGAACGATTCCCTCAAGCCGCCCTTCGCTGAGTGGAGCGCCACCCGCAAGGCGCCCCGCTGGTGGCCCAAGAAGCGCCCCTATCCCAAGCCGCACCACGTCGGCCAAGGGTGCAAGGGACTCTGGAACCAGGGCGTCAAGGGCACCCGGGGCGCCACACCCAAGCCCGGATCCATGAGCGAATACATCCGCCAGCGTGGGCTCCTGCCCGCTTCGGAGGTCGACCGCATCTTCCTCCAGTTCCCCTCCAGCATCACATCCCACATGAACCAGTGGGCCGCAGCGATTCGCGAATGGGGCCGGCGCTCCGCCACCGGCCAGCTCGACGATTGGGACTCCTTCCTCGCCGAGTTCTTCCACGAGAACGCCGAAGCCCAACTCGAACTCCACCTTTGCGCCGCCTAATCCCCGCCGGCTGCCGTTTAACCTGACGGCCCGGCGGGGATAGGCGGGGCACCCCTCC
>NZ_CAJXJX010000096.1 GCF_913055775.1 uncultured Demequina sp.
GCGCGGAGATGTGATCATGCTGAATTTCTGGGCTTCCTGGTGCGGCCCGTGCCGCGCCGTGGCACCGCTGCTGGACGAGCTCGCCGAGGAGTACGCCGGCAAGCTCAAGGTCGTGAAGGTGGACACCGACGCGAACCCCCAGCTGGCGATGGCCTACGGCGTCACGTCGATCCCGACCATGAACTTCTTCAAGGGCGGCGAGCTGGTCAAGTCGGTCGTGGGCGCCAAGCCCAAGCCGGCGCTGTCCGCACTCTTCGACGAGGTGCTCGCCTAGCCCCCGCTTCACGACGAAGGGCCGGTGACACCTCAGGTGGCACCGGCCCTTCTGCATTCCCGCCCGTTGCACACCCCCGCCCGTCAGACCATGGGAGACTTGCCCGCATGAACAGCCCTGATCCCCACGGCACACGACTGGACCCCTGGTTCGACTCGTATGCCGCACGAGCGCACGCGATGCGTGCCTCGGAGATTCGCGCGCTGTTCTCCGTCGCGAACAGGCCCGAGGTGGTGTCGCTCGCCGGCGGCATGCCATACATCGGCGGGCTGCCTCTCGAGGAACTCGCGGAGATGACCAAGCGCCTGGTTCTGGAGCAGGGCGAGGTGGCCCTGCAGTACGGCTCGGGTCAGGGGGATGAGGGGCTGCGCGAGCAGATCACCCAGGTGATGGCCCTCGAGGGCATCAGCGCGCATCCCGACGACGTCGTGGTCACCACCGGCTCGCAGCAAGCCCTTGACCTGGTCACCAAGATCTTCATCGACCCGGGCGACGTGATCGTCGCGGAGGCGCCGTCCTACGTGGGCGCCCTGGGTGTCTTCCGTGCGCACGAGGCGGACGTCGTCCACGTGCCGATGGATGCCGACGGCCTGGTGCCCGGGGCGCTCGACGAGACGCTGACCCGGCTCAAGGCCGAGGGCCGCCGGGTCAAGTTCCTCTACACCGTGCCCAACTTCCACAACCCCGGCGGCGTGACGCTGTCGCTCGAGCGCCGCCCGCAGGTGGTCGAGATCTGCCAGCGACACGGCGTGCTGATCCTCGAGGACAACCCCTACGGCCTCCTGGGCTTCGACTCCGAGCCACTTCCCGCGATGCGCTCCATGAGCGAGGAAGGCGTCATCTACCTGGGGTCCTTCTCCAAGACCTTCGCCCCCGGGTACCGGGTGGGATGGGCGGTCGCCCCTCACGCCGTGCGCGAGAAACTGGTGCTGGCCTCCGAGGCGGCGATCCTGTGCCCGTCGAATGCCGCACAGATGGCGATCAGGACCTACCTCGATCACGCCGACTGGCAGGGTCAGATCAAGAAGTTCCGGGAGCAGTACCGCGAGCGCCGGGACGCCATGATCGGAGCGCTCGAAGAGCACATCCCCTCCGCGTCGTGGAACGTCCCCGAGGGCGGCTTCTACGTGTGGGTGAAGCTGCCCGAGGGCCTGGACTCCAAGTCGATGCTGCCGCGTGCGATCACCGCCCGCGTCGCGTACGTCGCCGGCACCGCGTTCTACATGGACGGCTCCGGATCGACGCACATGCGGCTGTCCTACTGCTATCCGACGCCCGAGCGCATCCGCGAGGGTGTCCGGCGCCTGGCCGGGGTGGTCGATGCCGAGCTCGAGGCCGTCAGCATCTTCGGCCAGGAGTACCGGCCCGGCGGCGGAACCGTCGACTTCCCTTCTCCCGACCTGGCATGACGGCGTGCCACCAACGCTTGGAGGACTGACATGGACGTGATGATCCTGGCCGGCGGACTGTCGCACGAGCGGGACGTCTCGGTGCGCTCCGGGCGGCGCGTCGCCGAGGAGCTTCGCGATCGAGGCTTGAAGGTCTCCATCCATGACGTTGACACGAGCTTGATTCCCGCTTTGCACCAAGCGGCCGATTCGGTGGTCTGGCCGCTCCTCCACGGCGCCTCAGGGGAGGACGGGTCCCTCCAGGCGCTGCTCGAGCTCACCGACGCCCGGTACGTGGGCACGCGTTCCAAGGAGGCGCGCGTCGCCTGGGTGAAGTCGGTCGCGAAGGCGGTGTACGGCCGCGACGGCGTCGCGACCCCCGAGTACGTCACGCTTCCGCAGTCCCTCTTCCGCGAAGTGGGTGCCGAGCAGGTGCTCGACGCGATCGTGGCCAGGTTCGGGCTGCCGCTGGTGGTCAAGCCGGCACGCGGCGGCTCCGCACTGGGCGTCACCCTCGTGAAGGAGCGCGAGGAGCTCGCGCGGGCCATGGTCCACTGCTTCGCCTACGGGGACACCGCCATGATCGAGTCCGCGATCGACGGGACCGAGGTCGCCGTGTCCGTGATCGGCACGGGCGACGAGGCCGTGGCACTCGCCCCTGTCGAGATCGTCTGCGACGGGCCGTACGACTACGACGCCCGCTACAACCCCGGCCGCGTGGAGTACTTCACCCCCGCCCGGTTGTCGCCGGAGGTCGCGCAGGCGGTCGCCGACTCCGCCCTGACGGTGCACCGCCGGCTGGGCCTGCGGCACCTGTCGCGCATCGACATGATCGTCGACGGCTCCGGCGTTCCCCAGGTGCTCGACGTCAACATCGCGCCGGGACTCACGGAGACGTCGCTTCTGCCGCAGGCGGCCGTGGGCGGAGGCCAGGACCTGGGAGAGCTCTACGAGCAGATCGTCAGGGCCGCGGCCTCCTAGACGCGCGCGAGAATCATCATCCCTGGTAGATGGTGAATTGTACCGGACGCTTGGACAGACCGTGCCCGCCGGTGCTGCGCCGGTGCCTCGCCTCAGTCCTGGTCGACGGACCCCAGGATGCCGGGATCGGTCGGGTCGAGCACCGAGACGATGCGGTTGAGATCCTCCACGGATGCGAAGTCGATGGTGATCTTGCCACGCGAGCGACCCAGCTGAACCCTGACGCGAGTGTCGAAGCGGTCGCCCAGGCGCGATCCCAGCTCGTCGAGAGCGGGGGTGTGGGCACCCGCGCGCACCGTGCCGCGCTGGGGGGCCGGCTTGCCGACGCCGAGCGTGACCGCCTCCTCCGTCGCTCGCACGGACAGCCCCTCGGCGACGATGCGCTGGGCGAGGACCTCCATGTCTGCGGCATCCTCGAGCCCCAGGAGCGCACGGGCGTGACCGGCGCTCAGCACGCCGGCGGCCACGCGCTTCTGGACGGGCGCGGGCAGGCGCAGCAGACGCAGGGTGTTGGTGATCTGGGGCCGCGAGCGGCTGATCCGCGACGCGAGCTGCTCGTGAGTGATCCCGAAGTCCTCGAGCAGCTGCTGGTATGCGGCCGCCTCTTCCAGCGGGTTCAGCTGGCTGCGGTGGAGGTTCTCCACGAGAGCGTCGCGCAGGAGGTCGGTGTCGTCAGTCTCCCGGACGATGGCCGGGATGGTCTCGAGGCCGGCCTCCTTGGTCGCGCGGAGCCGCCGCTCGCCCATGATGAGTTCGTAGCCGTCGCCCTCGGGATGGGGACGGACAACGATCGGCTGCAGGACGCCGATCTCCTTGATGGATCCGACCAGTTCAGCGAGTGCCTCCGGGTCGAAGACGTCGCGTGGCTGCCGCGGATTGGGCATGACCGAGTGGGGATCGATACTGGCAAACCGGGCTCCGGGGACCGGCAGCAGGTCCGGCGATTGCGCCGAGGGGCTGGAGAAGAAGACGTCGCGCGGTCGGGCCGCGCCCGCGGCTCCCGTCGAGCGCTGCTGCGGGGTCTTCTCGGCCGTCTCGACCGCGACCGAGGCCGGGGCGTCGCTCGACTGAGCCGCGTCCACCTCCGGCTCGCTGGGAATCAGGGCGCCGAGTCCACGGCCGAGTCCACGCTTGGGCTTGGTCACTGCTGTTCTCCTTCTTCAGAACGCACGGCTCCGCGCACGGCGATCTCTCGGGCGACAGCCGTGTAGGCGACGGCACCACTCGAGTGCGGATCGTGCGTGATGACCGTCTGGCCATGCGACGGCGCTTCGGACACGCGGACGCTGCGGGGCACGGTCTGCTCGAGCGTCTGGCGGGGGAAATGAGTCCGAACCTCGTGCGCGACCTCACGCGCCAGGTTGGTGCGACCATCGAACATCGTCAGGACGATCGTCGATACCTCGAGGGTCTTGTTGAGGTGCTTGCGCACCATCTCGACCGTCTTGATCAGCTGTGTCAGGCCCTCCAGCGCGTAGTACTCGCACTGAATCGGAATCAGGACCTCGTGTGCGACGACCATGGCGTTGAGCGTCAGCAGTCCGAGGCTCGGGGGGCAGTCGATGAACACGTAGTCGAGCCTCTTGCCCGGACCCTCGAGCAGTTCCGTGAGGGCGTCGTGGAGGCGGAACTCTCGACGCACCACCGAGACGAGCTCGATGTCCGCGCCGGCCAGGTCGATGGTCGCGGGCACGCACCACAGCGTGGGGATGTCGGGGCAGCGCTGAGCGACCTGCGCCATGGGGGTGTCGTCGAGCAGGACGTCATAGATCGATGGCGTGCCGGAGTGGTGGTCGACACCCAGAGCGGTCGAGGCGTTCCCCTGCGGATCCGCGTCGATCACGAGGACGTTGGCGCCGCGCTTGGCGAGAGCGGCGGCAATGTTGACCGTCGAGGTCGTCTTGCCCACGCCGCCCTTCTGGTTGGAGACCGCGAAGACACGGGTGGAGGCCGGTCGGGGGAAGTCCGCGGCCTCGAGTTCCTGGCGCAGTCGTTCAGTCGCGATCAACTCATTGGCCAAGGGGCTTCCTTCGTCGTCACCGAGTGCATCGAAAGCGTCGAGCGTTTCACGTGAAACAGGGGCGGTGAGGGGATCTATGCCGTCGCCTCCGAGTCCGGGCCTTCCCGGGTGGGTGGCGGTGTGCGACGAGGGCTCCATGCTCCGGTGCCCCGACTCTTCGCTCACTCCGGATCCTCTCTGTTTCACGTGAAACAACCCCGCCGGGGTTGCGCTCCGCACGACTCTACCGCGTCTGGTCCGCGGAGGTCCCTGTGGAAAAGAACGGGGGACAACCCCGATTCTCCGTACAACTCGGGTGTGGATAACGCTGGGGACAAGCGGTGGTTCCCGTGCGCCGGCGCCGACCCGCGTCGCGAGATCGCCTCAGCTCGCGGGCGCCAGGCGGACGACCGTCGTGGGCTCGAGGCCCTCGATCGTGGGCGCCGCATGCACCGATCCGACGAGGCCGAACTTGCGCAGCACGTACTTCGCTCGCTCGACCTCATCCGGCGCCGATCGGCCCTTGAGCAGTGCCATCTCGCCGCCGTCGGCAAGCAGGGGAGCACTCCACTTGACGAGCTTGTCGATGGACGCGACAGCCCTCGCGGTGACGACATCGGCCTCGACGACGTCGCGTACCTCCTCCGCGCGCCCACGCACGACGGTGACATTGTCGATCCCACAGCGCTCCGCCGCCTCGAACAGCCACGTGGTCCGCCGCTCCATCGGCTCCACGAGCACCACGCGGCGCTCGGGCAGCATGGCGGCCACTACGAGGCCGGGCAGCCCGGCACCAGAACCTACGTCGACGATGGTCCCCTCGCGCAGGAACGGCACCACCGCCGCGCTGTTGAGGATGTGCCGCTCCCACAGCCGGGAAAGCTCACGGGGCCCGATGAGGCCCCTCAGCACTCCCTGGTCGGCAAGCAGCTCGGCGAAGGCGAGAACGCGCGGGTAGGAGTCCCCGAAGTACTCGTGGACCTCACGTGACTCGTGCAGGGGATCATCGGCGAGGCTCACGGACTCGCCCATCTCCTGGTTCTCGCTGCTCATCTCGACATCACTGTTTCACGTGAAACACGTCACGCGGACGGTCGCACCACCACGTGGCGGTTCGGGTCCTCGCCCTCCGACTCGGACAGCAGTCCGCCCTCGAGGACGACGTCGTGGACGACCTTGCGCTCGAATGCGTTCATGGGCGCGAGCGCGACAGACTCGCCCGTCTCCTGCACCTTCGCGATCGCCTCCCGCGCCTGCTCCGCGAGACGATCGCGGCGGCCGGCGCGGAACTCGGCGATGTCGAGCATGAGGCGACTGATCTCGCCGGTCTCCGACTGGACCGCGAGACGAGCAAGGTCCTGGAGCGCATCCAGCACTTCGCCGTCGGGACCCACGAGTCGCTTGAGGTCCTGGCTCGGACCGTCCGCGACCACCGCCACCTTGGCGCGCCCGGCCTCAACGGAGATGTCGATGTCGCCATCCATGTCGAGGATGTCGAGGAGCTCCTCGAGGAAGTCAGCGGCGGCGTCTCCCTCGGCCTCGAGGCGAGAGTTGTCCTGATCAGTCATCGTCGTCCTTCTTCTGGGAGTCGGGGCCGCTGTCGGCATCCGACGCGGGGGAGTCTGGGGTGCCGGCAGGACGCGGCCCGCCCTTCTTGCGCTTGGAGCGCGACTGGCTCTTCTTGGGCTGCTGGCGCTGTCCAGCCCGCGGTGCCTCGAGCTCGGTGATGTCCTCGCTCGTGCCCTCGATGACCAGCCCCTTGCGCTTGGCCTTGGCCTCCTTGCGGGCCTTCAGCTGCTTCTCCGCCTCGGAACCGGGAGTCGGGTTGTTCCGGATGACGTAGAACTGCTGACCCATGGTCCACACGTTGGTCGTGGTCCAGTAGATGAGGACACCCACGGGGAAGTTCGGACCGGTGATCACGAAGATGAACGGCAACGCGTACATGAGGATCTTCTGCTGCTGGGCCATCGGACCCTCGAGGGCCGAGGCCGGCATGTTCTTGCGCGTGAGCTGACGCTGCGTGGTGAAGGTGGTCGCCACCATGGCCACGATCAGAACGGCAGAGACAATCTTGGCCGCCGCGCCCGTCGAGGAGAGGAAGGTCTCCGAGAGCTGCGCACCGAAGATCGAGGCGTCGTGACCCTGTTCAGCTAGTTCGGGCGTGAGCCAGCCGATACCGCTGTAGTTGCCGTTCTCGTCCGGACGCATCTGGTAGTTGAGCACCCGGAAGAGCGCGAAGAAGATGGGGGCCTGCACCAGGATCGGCAGGCACGAGGCGAACGGGTTCGTCTTGTGCTTGGAGTAGAGCTCCATGGTCTCGCGGCTCATCGCCTCGCGGGACGCCTGGTCCTTCTTGTTCTTGTACTTGGCCTGAATGGCCTTCAGCTCCGGCGCGATCACCTGCATCGCTCGGGATGCCTTGATCTGCTTGACGAACAGCGGGATCAGGAGAATGCGGATCGTGACCACGAGGCCCACGATCGACAGCGACCAGGTCCACCCGGACGCCGAGTCCATTCCTACGGCAGTGAACAGCCAATGCCAGGCCACCATGATGTTGGCGACCACCCACTCCAGTGGGAAGAGGATCGTCTCGAGAAAGCCCACGTCGGTCCTTAGGTAGAGGGTGCGGAGGCGGTCGCCTCCGTTGAGGTTCGTGAGGAGCGGAACAGCGGCGCGCCGCGTTCAGGCACGTCGTCGACACCGCCGTGGCTCCAGGGGTTGCAGCGCAGAACACGCCACGAGGCCAGGATGAATCCGCGTGCTGCACCATGCCGGCGTACGGCCTCGAGGCCGTAGGAGGAGCAGGACGGGTAGTACTTGCATCGGGGCCCTAGCAGGGGTGATACCACCAACTGGTACGCCCGGATCAGTCCGATCAGCACGAGTCCGGGTACACGCGCGACCGCGTGGAGCGCGGAGCTCATGCCAGTGCCGCCTTGCGCAGCGCTGTCGACAGCGCATCCATCACGTCGGAGCGCAGGTGTTCGAAGTCGACGTCAGCCGATCGCGGCAGCGCACGGATCACCACGGCGGTGCCGGTCGGCAGCTCCGGCAGCGCGGACGCCATGATCGCGCGCAGCCTGCGCTTGACGCGGTTGCGGATCACGGCACCTCCGACTGCCTTGGATACAGCGAAACCGGCCATGCTGTCAGCATCGCCGGTCTGCTTGACGTACACGACTACGGTCGCCCGCCCGCTCCTGGTGCCGCGACGCAGCACCGCGGAGAAATCCGCAGCCGCCGTCATGCGGGAGCGGGCAGGAAGCACCTTACGCGGACAGCTTGGCGCGGCCCTTGCGACGGCGGGCCGCGAGGATCGAGCGGCCGGCACGGGTGCGCTGGCGCAGGCGGAAGCCGTGCGTCTTGGCACGCTTGCGGTTGTTCGGCTGGTAGGTCCGCTTGCTCACGGGTCACTCCACAGAAGTCTTCAGGGTACGGTCAGAACAGCGCACTAACGTTACGCGCGTACGGGCCCCGGGTCAAATCTCCACCGGCGCATTGGACGCGTGCCCTGAACAGGATAGGCTCCACCATCACGAGCGCGAGGGTGTGGAGGACACGCCGACGTCTACGGTTACGAACTGATGACATCCTCTCAACCGCTGTGTAGAACCATGTGGAGAAAGGCCCGGAGGGAGATCATCGATGGTTGCTGAGCCCGCCACCCAGTCCATGGACGAGGTGTGGACTCGCACCCTGGAGCTGCTCCACGATGACGAGTCGGTGACCGCGCAGCCGCGCAGCTTCATCCGCATGATCAAGCCCCTCGCCGTGGTGGAGGACAACGTGTTCCTCGCCGTGCGCGAGGACTACACCAAGAACTACGTCGAGAACACGATCCGCGACGTCATCACCCGAGCCTTGTCCCAGGTCCTCGAGCGCGACGTCCGCATCGCGGTGACCGTCGACGCGTCGGTGACGCCGCCGGAGCCCTCCGACTACAGCGACGACGACCACGAGCCTCAGCCGGAGCGTCCCGCACGCCGCCAGGCGCCCACGCCCCCTCCGGCCGCCTACGAGGATCCTCACCTCAACCCGCGCTACACGTTCGACACCTTCGTCATCGGCTCGTCCAACCGGTTTGCTCACGCCGCGGCCCTCGCCGTCGCCGAATCCCCTGGCAAGACGTACAACCCTCTGTTCATCTACGGTGATTCCGGACTCGGCAAGACGCACCTGCTGCACGCGATCGGCCACTACACGCGACACCTCAAGCCGCAGACCCGCGTGCGCTACGTGAACTCCGAGGAGTTCACCAACGACTTCATCAACTCGATCCGTGACGACCAGTCCCTGAGCTTCAAGCGCACCTACCGCGAGGTGGATGTCCTCCTCATCGACGACATCCAGTTCCTGCAGGGCAAGGAGCAGACGCTCGAGGAGTTCTTCCACACCTTCAACGCGCTGCACAACGCCGGCAAGCACGTGGTCATCACCTCGGATGTGAGCCCGCGCAACCTCGACGGCATCGAGGAGCGCATGCGCACCCGCTTCGAGTGGGGCCTCATGACCGACGTCCAGCCGCCGGACCTCGAGACGCGTATCGCGATCCTGAGGAAGAAGGCCGCCGCGGATGACGTCCAGGCCCCGTCCGACGTCCTCGAGTACATCGCCTCGAACATCACGAGCAACATCCGTGAGCTCGAGGGCGCTCTGATCCGTGTCACGGCCTTCGCGGCCCTGAACAAGCAGCCCGTCGACCTCAGCCTCGCCCAGGTGGTCCTGAAGGACCTCATCTCGGACGACGACTCGGAGATCACGGCCTCGTCCATCATCGGCACGACCGCCGACTACTTCGGCATCTCCATGGAGGAGCTGACCGGAACCAGCCGCAGCCGGGTCTACGTCACCGCGCGCCAGATCGCGATGTACCTGTGCCGGCAGCTGACGGATCTGTCGCTGCCCAAGATCGGCGAGCACTTTGGCGGCAAGGACCACACCACGGTGATGTACGCCGTGAAGAAGGTCGAGGATCAGATCGCTCAGCGGCGCCAGATGTACAACCAGGTCAACGAGATCCACGCGCGCATCAAGCAGCAGTCCCGCAGCTGACCCGCGCATCGGTCACTTCTCACGCCACAACTCACCCATACCGGACACGGGTCTGTCGTGCACACCTGTGGATAACTCTGTGGACGGCCGTGGATGCCATGCGTGATCCACAGGGACAGAACTGTGGGAAACCGTGGACGGCGTGTGAATGACAAGAATCCCTCCACCGCACGTCATGACGAATCCCAGGTCTCATCCCACGGATGCTCACATGACCGCATCGGCCGGTACCAGGGACTCTTGTCGTTCTCCCCAGATTCCACGATGCCTATGACGACTACTCACTCTTGTCATTCAGCCCTCCGATCGATCGACCTTCATGACGTTTCGACCTCTCCGGGCGCGACGGCGCCCCAGGCCCTTCCGCTGTCGGCTCAGTGGCGTAGTCTGTGCGGCAGAAACCGAGGAGACCTGAATGAAATTCACTGTCGACCGCGACGTTCTCGCCGATGCCGTCGCGTGGACCTCGCGCGCCGTCCCGGCGCGCCCGCCCGTGCCGGTGCTTGCTGGAGTCCGCATCACGGCCGATGCGACGGGCGAGGTCACGCTGGCCAGCTTCGACTACGAGGTCTCGGCTCGGGGAACCTTCGCGGCTGACGTCGACTCCGCGGGCGAGGTGCTGGTCTCCGGGCGCCTGCTCAAGGAGATCGCGAACGCGCTGCCGCACAAGCCGGTCGAGTTCTCGCTCGACGGCACCAAGGTGTCCGTCACCTGCGGTGCGTCGCGTTTCACGCTCGCCACGATGCCGGTCGATCAGTATCCGGCTCTGCCCGAGCTTCCGGAGCAGTCCGGCACGATCGACGGCGCCGAGTTGCAGCGAGCGGTCTCGCAGGTCACGGTCGCGGCGTCGCGGGACGACTCGCTGCCCATCCTCACGGGAGTCCGCGTCGAGATCGAGGGATCGCACATCTCGCTGCTTGCGACCGACCGCTACCGCCTCGCGCTGCGCGAGCTCGAGTGGAAGCCGTCGAAGTCGGACATCTCTGCCGTGGCGCTCGTACGCGCCAAGAC
>NZ_CAJXJX010000097.1 GCF_913055775.1 uncultured Demequina sp.
AGACGGCGATGGGATACCGACGCTGACAGCCGGGATGTGCGCCTGAACAGAGACTCCTGTTCAACGGGAATCGTTCCCACGTCGGTGGTCCGGAGCGCGAAGATGGCGGCATCGACATCAAAGGAGATGCCATGGACGCCGTCCGCACCCGCGTCGCGATCGTCGGGGCCGGTCCCGCCGGCCTGCTGCTGTCCCACCTGCTGGCTCGCGCGGGGATCGACTCGATCATCCTCGACGCCCGCAGCCGCGAGGAGATCGAGAGCACCATCCGCGCCGGAATCCTCGAGCAGGGAACGGTCGAGCTGCTCGATGACGTGCCCGGCTCCCGCGCCCGCACCGTCGGCAGCCGCCACGATGGCATCGAGCTGCGCTTCGACGGCGTGGGGCATCGCATCGACTTCGCCGGGCTCGTCGGTCGAAGCGTGTGGCTCTACCCCCAGCACGAGGCGTTGAGGGACCTCATCGCGGCGCGTCTCGCCGACGGACAGGACATCCGCTTTGGCGTCACCGCCCGCGAGGCCGTGGGTGCGGAGTCCGACACTCCGACGGTCATCGCGACCACCTTGGATGGTGAGGAGCTCGAGGTGAGCGCAGACTTCGTCGTCGGCGCCGACGGGTCGCGCAGCGTCGTACGCACCGCCGTGTGCGGCAGTCATGGCGGCCACTTCCGGGAGTACCCCTTCGGCTGGTTCGGCATCCTGTGCGAGGCGCCTCCGAGCGCTGATGAGCTCATCTATTCGAACTCGCCCGACGGCTTCGCGCTCATCAGCCAGCGCTCTCCCAGTGTGCAGCGCATGTACTTTCAGTGCGATCCCGACGCGGACCCGGATGCTCTGTCCGAGGCGCAGATCTGGGACACGCTCCAGCGTCGCGTCCCCGGCGCGACGCTCCATGAGGGTCCGATCTTCAAGCGCGACGTGCTGCGGTTCCGAAGCTTCGTGGCCCGCTCGCTCACGCGTGGCCGGATGGCGATCGTCGGCGACGCGGCGCACACCGTGCCGCCGACGGGGGCCAAGGGCATGAACCTCGCGGTCGCCGACGTCGTGCTGCTCGCCGAGGCGCTCGAGTCGTTGCTCTCGGGCGGTGACGCGTCGCTCATCGAGATCTTCGACGAGCGCGCATCCGCTCGCATCTGGAAGGCCCAGCACTTCTCGTGGTGGATGACGAGCATGCTTCACGCTGTGCCGGAGGCGTCTGACTTCGATCGCCGGCGTCAGCTGGGGGAGTTGCGCACTGTGGTCGAGTCCGAGGCCGGGTCCGCCTACCTCGCCGAGGCCTACACGGGGTGGCCGCTGTAAGACGCGGCTTCGTGCGGGTGCGTGTGTCGGAGCGGGCGCTTCGGAGTGGCCGCGTCGCGGGGGTAGCCTCGTGCCATGTCATCGGCGACTCCGTCTCCCTCCGGGCCTTGGGCCCCGCTCGCCGTCGAGGCGTTGGCATCCCTCCTTGCGCCGGCTGATGCCCGCTGGTGGCTCGCTGGCGGCGTGGCGCTCGACCGCTGGGTGGGGGCGCCGATCCGCCCTCGAGAGAACATCGACATCAGCACCATGCCGGGCGACCTCACGGCGCTCCTCGCCGTGCTGCCGCCGCATTGGAGCGCGTGGGCGCCCGACGGTGACGAGGTCATGCCGCTCGCCGACGCGCCGGAGGACGCCGCCGTACAGCCGGTGTTGATCCGGGACGACGACGCGGGCGCCTGGGTGCTGCGCGTCAACATCGAGGACGGCGCGCCGCGCGCGTGGGTCTACCGCCGGGATGCGCGCCTGCAGCTGCCCTGGGACCGCGCCGTGCTCGACCTCGACGGCGTCCCGACCGGCGCGCCCGAGGTGCAGCTGGTGTGGAAGTGCTTCAGCCCGCGCCCCGTAGACGATGTCGATAAGGACGCGGTGCTGCCGACGCTGTCGGAGGAGGCTCGAACGTGGTGGGAGCGCGCTCTGCTGACGGTTCACCCGCACTCGTCGTGGACCATCCCCGTGCGCAGCCCGGTCTTTCCCGCGAAGGCGAGCTGGAACCGCCCTCAGCGCTGAGCGTCGTCGGTGAACTCGCCGCTGCTCACCGCGTGGAGGACGAGGCGCCGGAACCACCGCTGCGCGGGTGAGAGGTTCAGTTCGCGGCGCGTGTAGAGCGCGACCGGCGAGCTCGTGCCCGGCCACGGCAGATCAGCGGTCTCGAGATCGGGGAACCAGGCGCAGAACACATCGGCCACATGGCGGGGGAGAAGGGCCACAAGATCGGTGGACGCCAGCACGGCGGGCACGGTGGAGTGCTCTTCGACGGTGAGGGCGACCTGGGGTGTGAGGCCGTGCTCGACGAGCGCCTGCCACGGGAACACGTGACCTCCGCGGGTCGACACGCGGATGAAGCGCCTGCCCTCGAACATCTCCGGTCCTGTGGGCGGCAAGGGATGCTCCCGTGCCGTCAGCGCGACGTACTCGACGCCGCGCACGGGGGTGCGCCACAGCCGCGCCGTATCCATCACCGAGACAGTGAGAGCGACGTCGATCGCGCCGCGCACGAGCTCCTCCTCGGCCACGGCGACGTCCAGACGCTTTGCCACAAGGTGCGGGCCGGCGTGGTGGCGTCTCAGCGCCGCCATGATTGGCGGCAGGAAGGTCTGCTCGCCGATCGAGGTGAGCCCCAAGGTGAGCTCGCCGTCGAAGCGCTCGGGCTCGAAGGTGCCGCTGTCGGCGACGGTCGCGTCGATCTGGGCGAGCGCCTCGTGCAGCGGGCCGAACAGCTGCGTCGCGCGCGGCGTGGGCACCATCACGTGTCCTTCGCGGCGGAACAGGTCGTCGCCGAACCGCTTGCGCAGGCGGGCGAGCGTGTAGCTCACGGTCGGCTGGGTGACGTGGAGCCGATCTGCCGTGCCGGTCAGGCTGCGCATCTCGTAGAGCACGACAAAGGTACGGAGTTGGTTCAGATCTGCGACGGCCATCTATTGAATCTCTCTATGAGGCATTCCTGTGGAATCTATTGGACCACAGTGTTGCGCGTGCCTAGGGTGGGATCCATACCCGCGAGTGACAAGGACGCCACACGTGATCAAGGACATCCCCGGCCACGACACGATTGCCGCGACGCCGCACGGCGAGACGACCGGCGGGTTCGAGAAGACGCCCGGGTGGCTCGACTGGTACGACGGGCCCGCGACGCCAGCCTTCCGCCTGCCTACGGGCGCGGTCGATGCGCACTGTCATGTCTTCGGTCCCGGTGGGCAGTTCCCGTTCGCGCCGGAGCGCAAGTACACGCCGTGCGACGCGTCGGCCGCTCAACTGTTCGCGCTGCGCGACCACCTGGGCTTCGACCGCAATGTCATCGTGCAGGCGACCTGCCACGGCGCCGACAACCGCGCGCTCGTCGACGCGCTGCTGCGCAGCGAAGGTCGTGCGCGCGGCGTCGCCACCGTCCGCCGCGACGTCACCGAGGAGGAGCTGGCGGAGCTCCACGCGGCGGGCGTTCGCGGAGTCCGGTTCAACTTCGTCAAGCGGCTCGTGGATCGGGTGCCCACCGACTCGCTCGAGGAGATCGTCGCGAAGATCGCGCCGCTCGGCTGGCACGTCGTCATCTACTTCGAGGCCGAGGACCTGCCGGAGTTGTACGACTTCTTCTCCGCCATCCCCACGGAGGTCGTCGTCGACCACATGGGTCGCCCCGACGTGACCAAGGATCCCGACGGCGAGGACTTCGCCCTCTTCCTGCGCTTCATGCGCGAGAACCCCAACGTGTGGACCAAGGTGTCGTGCCCCGAGAGGCTCAGCGTCACCGGTCCGCGCGCGCTCGACGGCGAGAGGCAGGCGTACACCGACGTGGTGCCGTTCGCCCGACGCGTGGTCGAGGAGTTCCCCGACCGCGTGCTGTGGGGCACCGACTGGCCCCACCCCAACCTCAAGGACCACATGCCCGACGACGGGCTGCTGGTCGACCACATCCCCCACATCGCCACCACCGCAAAGTTGCAGCGGAAGCTGCTGGTCGACAACCCGCAGCGACTCTACTGGCCGGAAGGAGCATGACATGCCACTCGACAAGCCCTACCAGGACATCCCTGGCACCATCATCTTTGACGCGGAGCAGGCCCGGAAGGGCTTCCACCTCAACCAGTTCTCGATGTCGCTCATGAAGCCCGAGAATCGCGAGCGCTACCTCGCTGACCGCGAGGCCTACCTCGACGAGTGGCCCCTGTCGCCCGCGCAGCGCCAGGCCGTGCTCGACATGGACCTCAACGCCATGATGGCCGAGGGCGGCAACATCTACTTCCTGTCGAAGATCGGCGCGACGCACGGACTGAGCTTCCAGCAGATGGCCGGCTCAATGACCGGGATGAGCGAGGCCGCGTACCGCGACATGATGGTCGGCGGCGGACGGCGCCCCGAGGGCGTGCGCCTCAAGGACCTCGACGGCTGGACGCCGCCCTCGAACGAGAAGGCGACCACGATGCGCGAGGACGCGCCCGCGTGCTACACGTCGGCGCTGTTCACGTCGCACGTGCCCGCGATCGGCGCCGCGATGGACCTCGGCAAGACGCAGGAGCCGTACTGGAAGAAGCTGTTCGCGGGCTACGAGTGGACGCGGAAGTGGGTGAAGGAGAACACGCCGGACGTGATCATCCTGGTCTACAACGACCACGCCACGGCCTTCGACTCCACCATCATCCCGACCTTCGTGCTCGGCACGGGCGCGCACTACCCGGTCGCCGACGAGGGCTACGGGCCACGCCCGGTGCCCGACGTCTACGGTCACCCGGAGCTCGCTGCGCACATCGCGCAGTCGGTGATCCAGGACGACTTCGACCTCACGCTGGTCAACGAGATGGTGGTCGACCACGGCCTCACCGTGCCGCTGTCCCTGGTCTTCGGCGACGTCGATGAGTGGCCGTGCAAGGTGATCCCGCTGCCCGTCAACGTGGTCCAGTACCCCGTGCCGTCCGGACGTCGCTGCTACGAGCTCGGCAAGGCGATTCGCCGAGCTCTCGACAAGTGGGACGGGGAGCCGCTCAATGTGCAGATCTGGGGCACGGGCGGCATGAGCCACCAGCTCCAGGGACCCCGCGCGGGACTGATCAATAGGGAGTGGGACAACGCGTTCCTCGACCACCTCATCGCCGATCCGCTCGGGCTGACTGAGTGGTCCCACATGGAATACGTCGACGAGGCTGGCTCCGAGGGCATCGAGCTGGTGGACTGGCTGATCGCCCGCGGCGCGATGGACGACCAGTTCGAGGGCGGCGCGCCCAGCGTCGACCACCGCTTCTATCACGTGCCCGCGTCCAACACCGCGGTCGGCCACCTGGTGCTGAGCAACCCCGTCGCTCAGGCCGCCCCCGCAGCCGAGGCGATTCCGCAGGAGGTCCATGCATGAGCGGCGACAAGGTCCGCATCGCCGTCGTCGGCGCCGCCGGCGCCTTCGGGATGAAGCACCTCGATGGGCTGATGAACATCCCCGAGGCGCAGGTGACAGTCGTCAGCGGCACCCGCCCGGAACCGACGCAGGACGTGGCCGAGAAGTACGGCGTCCCCACGGCGTTGCTGAGCTACGAGGAGGTCCTCGAGCGCGACGACGTCGACGCGGTCATCCTCGCGACCCCGACGGGCCTCCACGCGTCCCAGACCCAGGCTGCGCTCGCGGCCGGCAAGCACGTACAGGTGGAGATCCCGCTCGCGGACTCGCTCGGCGACGCCGAGGCGACCTTGGCCGCTGCCGAGGCATCCGACCTGGTGGCGATGGTCGGCCACACACGTCGCTTCAACCCCTCTCACCAGTGGGTCCACCAGCGGATCGCCGCAGGGGAGTTGGGCATTCAACAGATGGACGTGCAGACGTACTTCTTCCGCCGGACCAACACGAACGCCAAGGGCGAGCCACGCTCGTGGACCGACCACCTGCTGTGGCACCACGCGGCGCACACCGTGGACCTCTTCGCGCATCAGGCAGGGCGCATCGTCCAGGCGAACGCCGTCCAGGGGCCCATCCACCCCGAGCTCGGCATCGCGATGGACATGTCGATACAGCTGAAGGCGGAGTCCGGGGCGATCTGCACGCTGTCGCTGTCGTTCAACAACGACGGCCCCTTCGGCACGTTCTTCCGCTACATCGGGGACACCGGCACGTACATCGCGCGCTACGACGACCTGGTCGACGGCCGCGAAGAGCCCATCGACGTGTCCCAGGTCGCGGTGAGCATGAACGGCATCGAGCTCCAGGACCGCGAGTTCGTGGCTGCGATTCGGGAGGGCCGCGAGCCGAACTCCTCGCTGCGCCAGGTGATCGACTGCTACCGGGTGCTCGGCGCGCTGGAGGAGCAGCTCGGGTGATCCTTCCGCGGATGGGTCTGGGCTGCATGGAGCTCAGTCATGCCTACGGCGTCGCGCCGCCTGCCGAGGACGGCGTCAGGATGCTGTGCGCCGCGCTCGACGACGGTGTGGGTCTGCTCGACACCGCGACGCTCTATGGCGGCGGGCGCAACGAGGAGCTCGTGGGGCGTGCGCTCAAGGGCCGTAGGGCCGATGCGGTGGTCGCCAGCAAGGGCGGGATGGCGCTGGTGGATGGGGTCAAGACCATCGACGGCAGACCTGAGACTCTCAAGGCTCAGGTCGACGCGTCGCTGGCGCGGCTCGGCATCGAGCGGATCGACCTCTACTACCTGCACCGCTGGGACAAGGGTGTGCCGATCGCGGAGAGCGTCGGCGCGCTCGCTGAGGCGGTCGCGGCCGGCAAGATCGGTGCGATCGGGCTGTCGGAAGTGTCGGTCGCACGTCTGAGCGAGGCACTCGCGGAAGCTCCGATCGCGGCCGTCCAGAACGAGTACTCACTGTGGAGCCGCAACCCCGAACTGGGCATGCTCGATGCGACGCGCGAGGCCGGCGTCGCCCTGGTCGCGTTCTCGCCCGTGGCGCGTGGCTTCCTCGCCGGGGGAGTCACGGATCCTGAGGCCCTCGCACCGAAGGACATTCGCCGGGCCATGCCGCGCTTCCAGCCCGACCACTGGCCGGCGAACGCCGCGCTGCTGCCTCCGTGGCGGGCGCTCGCCGCCGAGGCGGGACGCACTCCGGCACAGCTCGCTCTCGCATGGGTGCTGTCGCGCGGCGAGCACGTGGTGGCGATCCCCGGCACCACCAGCCTTGAGCACCTGCGGGAGAATCGGTCCGCGGAGGGGCTCACGGTCGATACCGCGCTGCTCGCGCGTGCGAGCGCGCTCATCCATACCGCGACCGTGTCGGGCCAGCGGTACAACGCAGCGCAGTCCGCCGAGGTGGACGCCGAGGCGTTCGACAGGGTTGCCTGAGGCATTGCTCGGCCGCACGTGCGCGCACATGCCGCGACACGCTTGCGCGTGACACGCACGCAGGCACGATGTCGCCTATATTGTTGACAATATTGTTGGTCCCTACGGAGGAGCGTCATGGCTACCGACACGCGTGTACTCGATGACTTCAAGGCAGCGATCCTCGCCGGCCGGTACGCACCGCGCCAGCGCCTGGTCGAGGCCGAGCTCTGCGAGGACTACTCCGCCAGCCGCTTCGCGATTCGCGCGGCGCTCCAGGCGCTCGAAGCAGAGGGGCTCGTGGAGCGCATCCCCAACGTCGGGGCGCGGATCCGCGACATCGGGATCGACGAGGCGGTCGAGATCTCGGAGGTGCGCGGGGTGGTCGAAGGTCTGATCGCCCGCCGTGCGGCCGAGCGGGTCTCCGCTGCGCAGGCCGCAGACCTCGAAGAGATCGGCGCGAGCATGCACGCCGCTGTCGCCGCGGGCGATACGGGGGCGTACGGAGAGTTGAACTCGCGCCTCCATAGCGCGGTCCGCGAGATCGCGGGGCACGACAAGGCGAGCGACATCATCGCCCGGCTGCACGGCCAGATGGTGAGGCATCAGTACGCGCTGTCGCGCGTTCCTGGCCGCTCGAGTGTCTCCGTGCACCAGCACCAGGCGATCATCGACGCCGTCATCGCGCGCGACGGCGACGCGGCGGAGGCCGCCATGCGGGCACACATCGCGTCGGTCATCGAGGCGCTCCGCGCGACCGTGTAGACCATCGCCTCGGCCCGTTGCGAGTTCGTTATCAAAATCGTCCACAAGATTGTCGACAATCGCGCTATGGTGGATCTGCCACACCCTCGACGATGAGGGTGGGATCTCAAGGAGGAGAGCCCATGGAAGTACAGTCCGCAACGCTGTCCACCCGCGTGAAGGCGCTGCTCGGCATTGCCGGCGCGGCCGCCATGCTCACGCTCGCAGCGTGCAGTTCCGACGGCGACTCGGACGCCGAACCCGACGAGACCTCGGCGGAGCCCGAGACCACCGAGACCACTGACACCGACTCCGACGAGATGATGGAAGTGCTCGACGTCACGGTCGGCCTCATCCCGATCCTCGATGTGGCGCCGGTCTACCTCGGCGTCGAGCAGGGGTTCTTTGAGGAGGAGGGCCTCAACCTCACCCTCGAGCTCGCCCAGGGCGGCGCCTTCATCATCCCCTCGGTCAGTCAGGGCGACTACGAGTTCGGGTTCAGCAATGTCACCTCGCTGATTCTCGGAACCGCCAACGGCGTGGGCCTGGAGGCAGTCGGCCCCGGCGCCTCGACCAACGGCACCGAGGAGGACATGGCGGCGGTGCTCACCCAGCCCGACTCCGGCATCTCCACCGCGAAGGATCTGGAGGGCAAGAAGGTCGGCGTCAACGCGCTCGCCAACGTCAACACCGCCACCATCAACCAGATGGTGCGCGACGACGGCGGCGACCCCTCGACGATTACGTACGTCGAGCTGCCGTTCCCGGACATCGTTCCCGCGATCGTGTCGGGAGACATCGACGCGGGCCAGGTGGTCGAGCCCTTCCGACAGGCAGGAGTTAACCAGGACCTGGTGGACATCGGCTCGAACTTCCTCGCGATGAGCCCGACGTTCATGATTGCCGAGTACTTCACCTCGTCCGACTTCGCGGCCGAGAACCCCGACGCGGTCGCAGGCTTCTCGGCCGCGCTCGCCAAGTCGTTCGAGTACGCCACCGCGAACCCCGATGAGGTCCGCGCGATCGTGCTGACCTACACGAGGATGGACGAGGCGACGGCGAACGCCGTGCGCCTGCCGGGCTGGCCGAGCGAGATCGACGCCGCGTCGGTCGACCTCCAGGCCGAGCTCGCGGTGACGGACGGGACGCTCAGCGAGATCCCTGACCTCTCCAACCTGAAGTAGCGGCACCGGGGCCGCGGCACTTCACGCCGCGGCCCCGGCACCGGCTTCGCCTCACCCCCGACCACTGCTAGCCGTCGAATCGGAGGCCTCCCCGTGAGCCCGAGCTCAGCCACGCTGACACCGTCCTCCCGTCCGCGGACCGCGACGCGCTCCAGAAGGCCGCGCCGCAGCCGCGACCTCTGGCTCGGTGTTACCGGCGTCCTCATCGTCCTCGCCGGGGCGGAGACCCTCTCCCGCACCGGGATCGTCAACCCCGACTTCCTTCCGCCCGTGACCGAGATGTACGCGTCACTGTTCGAGATGCTCGGCGAGGGCTGGTTCTGGGAGGCGCTGTGGCTCACCGTGCGCGGCTGGGCGATCGGCCTCGCCGCGGCCATGGCGCTCGGCATCGTCGTGGGCTTCGTCATCGGCTCCAGCGCATTCCTCAGGAAGTTCACCAACTCGACCATCGAGTTCCTGCGCCCGATCCCATCGGTGGCGCTCATCCCGCTGGTCATCCTCATCTTCGGCACGCAGCCGCAGTCCGCGTTCGTGCTGGTGGTCTACGCGGCGTTCTGGCAGGTGCTGGTCCAGGTCCTCTACGGCGTGGCGGACGTGGACCCGGTGGCCCGCGACACCGCGCGCTCGTACCAGTTCGGGCCCATCCGCATCGCGCGCTCAGTCGTCTACCCCACGGCACTGCCGTACATCATGACCGCCTTCAGGCTCGGGGCGGCGGTGGCGCTCATCCTCGAGATCACCGCCGAGCTGGTGATCGGCGTCGACGGCCTGGGACGCGAGCTCGGCGTCGCCCAGAGCTCCGGCGCGGTGCCCGAAACCTACGCACTGGTGATCGTCATCGGCTTCATCGGAGTGGCCGTCAACCTGCTCGTGAGACTCATCGAGCGCAAGGCCCTGTGGTGGCATCCCTCGGTGAGGAGCGAGCAGTCATGACCAGGTATTTCAAGCAAGCTGGCTATGCACTCGGGCTCCCCGGGATCCTGCTGACCGGATGGTGGGTTGCCTCGGCGGGCTCGACCAACCCTTTCTGGCCGCCGCTGTCCACGATCCTCGAGGCGTTCCCCACGACGTGGACCATGGACCGCATCGTCGGCGACGTGTTCCCGTCGCTCGCGCGGCTCGGCATCGGGTTCGGGATCGCGGTGGTCCTCGGCATCGTGCTCGGCACAGCGATCGGCCTCTCTCCGTCATTGCGTGCGCTCTCCGAGCCCGTCCTCGAGTTCTTCCGCGCCGTGCCCCCGCCGGTCCTGGTCCCGATCA
>NZ_CAJXJX010000098.1 GCF_913055775.1 uncultured Demequina sp.
GAGATCGCCGACACAGCACGAGCCTTCGGCTGCCGCGAAAGCGTCACCGCAGCCCTTCTGCGCAAGCACGTGGCGCACCCCGAGCGCATTCACCACACCTCCGACGACGCCATCCTGCTGGATGCGGACGATGCCGCCCGAGCGAGCGCTGCGGAGCTTGTCGGCGACCGGCCCTTCGTGATCGCGTCCTTCACGGACCACCACGGAACCATCTGGCCCCACCGCAAGGCGTACTACCGCGACCTGGCGAAGCTGTGCACCACGCTGGCCGATGCGCACGACGTCGACGTGCTGCTCGCACCTCACGCTGGCTCCCTCGATCCGACGCTCCGCTCGAGAGACCAGATCGGCAACGAAGCGATCGCTGAGATCGCGGGCTCCGCGCGCGTGCGATCGACTCGGATGATCACCGCGCGCGAAGACGTCGCACTGATCGACACCGCGGCCCTGTCGCTCTCCACCCGCTACCACCCGGTCGTCTTCGCGTCTGCACTTGCAGCCCCCGCCGTCGCCATTGCGCCTTCGTACTACTCATTGATGCGCATGCGCGGCGCCCTGGGCAACGTCGGACTCCAGGCCTTCGTGCTGCCCAAGAGCACGTTCGACCTCGTCCCCGCTGCCGCACAGGAGGCCATGGAGAAGACGCCGGAGCTCGTCGCCCACCGCTCACAGTCAGCCGACGTCGCCCGGGGCCTCCAGGGTCGCTGGTGGGACGCGCTCGCACAGTCGATGCAGACGGACACCGACGTGAGCTTCGACGAGAGCCCGCACGCGCCGACCTACACACCGAAGGGCGAGTGGGCGCGCATCAGCGAGACCATCCTGCCGGTCTTCGATGAGTACGCCAGGAGCGCCGATCGGCGCCGTGAGCTCCACGAGAAGGACAAGGCATCGCGAGCCGAGATCGAGCGGCTGAGAGCCGAGCTGGAGAGCACCAGGGGTCAACTCGAGCGCTATCGCAGTCGCAAGGTGATCCGGGTGCTGGACGGACTCAAGACACCACGCCAACCCAGGTAACACGCGTTCCAGTGCTACCGTGATCCTCGCGCGTCAGCGCCGGAAGGACGGACCAGCATGCCCATCATGCGCAAGGAGCAGGCAGGCCTGCTGTTCATTCACATCCCGAAGACCGGGGGCAGTTCCGTCGAGTGGGCCTTCCGAGACGCCGGCTGGGACGTGAACTTCGTCGACGGCAATCGTCGCAAGGGCTCCGTCAACTACTACCGCCGCTGCACACCGCAGCACGTTGAGGCGTCCGTGCTCGAGGCCACCTACAGGCTCGATCGCTTCGATGGGATCTTCGCCTACGTCCGCGATCCGCTCAAGCGCGTGCTGTCCGAGTATGTGTTCCGGAGCACCGCGAGCAAGGGCAGCTCGGTGGATACCTCCGCGGCAGCCTTCGAGGAGTGGGTGCGCGCCTCTCTCGCCACCACGTACGCGGACCCCTACCACCTTGACAATCACATGCGTCCGCAGCACGAATTCCTGGTGCCCGGAACGCGCGTCTACCGCTTCGAGGACGGCCTTGACGCAGGTCTCGAGGACCTGAAGATCCTCACTGGCCTTGACGTGCCCCCGTCTGCTCCTCGCCGCAACACGGGCGAGGAGCGATCGGGGGGGACACCTCGAGACGTCGAGGTCAATGACAACGTGCGCCGACTCGTAGGATCGTTCTACGCCGAGGACTACCGGCGCTTCGGCTATGCCCGCCCGGACGAGACTGACACGACCACCGCGCGCGCTCCGTTCACGCGACGCGGTCGGTCCACCATGAAGTGAGCGCCGGAATCGGGCGAGAAGCGGCACGTGGGGATGCCACGCCGTCAATCACCCGGGCGACGACGTCCCTCGCTGCAGTTCCCGTCTCGAACTCCGTGAAGATCGCCGCGAATCTCTCGATGCGCTCGCGATTCTCATCACTGTCATAGGACTTGTCCGTGATGACTGCAGCCAGTTCCTCCGTGGACCACACGACTGCGCCAGGGGCATCCGCAGTCACGTCGAAGTAGGTCCCCCGCGTGCTCTGGTAGAGATCCCAGTCGTAGGGGAAGATGATGATCGGCCGGCGCAGATTCGCGAAGTCGAACATCGCGCTGGAATAGTCCGTCACCAGGACGTCCGCGGCCAGGTAGAGCTCCTCGACCTCGGGGTACGAGGACACGTCGATGACGCGCGACTGGGACGGGAGACTGGTCTGTGCCGCGTAGAAATAGTGGCCGCGCACCAGCACCACCACGTCCTCGGGAATCGCGGCGGCGAGTTCGCGGATGTCGACGCCGGTGGACACCCCCGCGCCGCCGTCGCGGAACGTCGGCATATAGAGGAAGACGCGCGACTTCGCCGGGATGCCGAGCTGCTCCCGCACGCGCGCGCCGACGGTGCCGTCGGGACTCACGAGGGCATCGTTGCGCGGATATCCCACCTCGAGCGTCTCGCATCGCACCGGATAACTGTGCTTCCAGACCTCCGCGGTGTACGAATTCGACACTACTGAGTAGTCCCACTGCGAGCATCGAGCGAGCAGACGGTTCCGCCACTCGCGATCCTTGCCACGCTCCTCCATCCCCATGAGCTTGAGCGGGGTGCCGTGATGAAGCTGGGTCAGCACCTGTCCGCGCCGCTTGCGCCACCAACTGGGCAGGTTGGCGTCGACGAACAGGTATGTCGCTGTGGCCAGGGACCTGAAGTACTTGTGCGACCCCTGGACGGCATAGTCGACGCCGTCCGGCACCAGGGAAGCGTCGGCCGGCTGCACGAGCCACACGATCTTCTTCTCCGGGTGGCTCGCCGTGATCTCGTTGGCGACTGCGAGGCAATTGAGACGCGGTGAACGGCCCCACAGCGCCTCGAGCACGACGAGATCAGGGTCCAGACGGGCAGAGCGCCGGAGCACCTGGTAGAGACGCGGGTGGTGATAGGCCCATCGAGCTGTGCGCTTGGCCAGCCCGGCGGCGCTCCGTCCACGGCTGCGCCCCTGTCGGTACGCATCGCGCAGCAGCACGTGGCTCTCGAACGCGGGGTACGGCTCCCGCCAGATCCAGGCCATCGCCTTCACCTTGTCACCCGTGGTCGGAGGCGCATACTCCGCCGGGGCGTGCGATCGAAGCGCTCGCTGGACGTCGCGATAGAACTGCCGGCGCTCCCCCGCAGGCAGCCGACCCCTCTGATCGGTCAGCAGGGTCGCGAGATTGCGAAACGCGCTGTCGAAGATGGCGCGCCGGTCAGGCCCATCGATGGCGCGCTCATCGAGCACGGCCATGAGGCGCATGAACTGATCGAGGATCTGCAGGTGGCGACGGTCCGTGCTGCGCAGGATGGAGCCGGAGGATCGTTGGCGGTAGAGATAGAGCGGCCGGTCGATGCCGACGATCGACTCGGCGAGGGCCAGCAGCGGGTAGGTCCAGGGAATGTCCTCGTAGTACCCCTCCGGGAACTCGAGGCCCGCTTGCTCGAGGAACTTCCGCCGGTAGGCCTTGTTCCAAGCAACGTTGAGAACGGAGTAGATGGAGAGCCGCTCCGACGCGACAAACGGGCCCGGGGCCTGCAACGGCTCCCGCTTGACGCCCTCGTGGACGTCGCCATTGGCATAGAGACGCGCGTAGCCGAACTGAACGATGTCCGGGGACTGCGCCGTCACCGCGTCACGAATCTCCTCGAGCGCACCGGGTGCGAAGTAGTCGTCCCCGTCAAGGAAGAGGATGTACTCGCCGCTTGCGTGCGACATGCCCAGGTTGCGCGCGCGACCGAGCCCCGCGTTGCTCTCGGGTCGCACGACACGGACCGACGAATGCAGCGCGGCTAGCTCGTCTGCAAGGCGCGCGGTGTCGTCCGTGGAGCAGTCATCGACGACGATGACCTCGGTCCGGTCGGCGCCGGCCACCGACATCACTGCCTGCCTCAGGTATCCCTGGACGTTGAACGCTGGGATGATGACCGAGAACTGCGGCTCAGACAACTCGAGTCCTTTCGTCCAGGCCCGTGACCACGCGGCCGTGGACAGGTGCTGACTCATCAGGGCCCGTGCTGGCGGGCGTCACAGGAACTAAGGCTGGGGCCGCGATTCGCTCCGCGCTCCGGGGAAGGCGGCAGGAGCCCTGCTGCGCGACAATGCTACCTGAGGAGCACGACACTTCACGGTCGAGCGGAGCTCCCCTCAACGGGCGATCCTTGTCAGGAACTCCTCCACGAGCGCATGCTCATCCGGGTGCCGCCAGTCTCGATCGCGAGGCTCGCCGAGCGCGATGGCCTGAAGCGCATCGTTCTCGAGCGCGCGCTTCATCCGATCCACCAGACCCGCCCCTCGAAGTGACACGTAGTCGTACCGCAACTGGCCGGGAACGTATCTGCGCGACGCGTAGCCGTAGTACTGCGCAAATGAGGACATCACCGAGATGTCGTCTCCGGAGCGGAAGCGCCGCGCACGCGTGGCGTCGAACTCGTCTGAGTATCGCTCCTCCATCTCCTCGACCACGCTCTTCACGTGCGGGTAGGGGGTGTGGAGCATCGACTGCGTGAGTTCGAGACCGAAGTCCCGCAGGACCAGAGCGCGGTTGTTCGCTCCCGCGCCCAAGTGAGGCAGCTCTCGATGCCCTCCGTGGTTCACCTGGAAGTTCGAGGCGAAGAACTTCGCCACGCCGTTGCCGAGGAAGAAGTCCTCCGGCACAGCCGAACGCGTGAGCATCACGTCGTCGTTGAAGTACAGGAAGTGCTCTGACAGGCCCGGAATGCGGTGGAGACACGACTCGATCGCATGAGAGTTGAACACCGGCAGCACTGATGGGTCGGGGAAGATCTCGCTGTGGTCGACGATGACGACGTCGGGGAAGTCCTCCACGACCCGTGCAGGCGTCTGCCCATCGGTCACGATGTAGATCGTCCGCGTCCACGGCGCATACTTGTGCACCGCCGCCACCGCGAAGTAGATCTCGTCGCGACTCGTGAAACGCGCATCGCGTTTGGCATCGTCTGCGGGCGAGTCGTCGGGAACTGCGGGTCGATCAAGGTGCTCAGCGCGCCGTGCGCTCCACGCGGGATCCGCGCCGTCGACCCAGGTGAACACCACATCGATCGGGAAGTCCGCGACGTTCCATAGTGGTTGACCCGATATCGACGGCCGCTGATGCGCGGTCCACTGGCGCCACGTCGCGTCGTCGACCCACTCCGCATTGGCGTTGGGTCGCGGAGCCCTGTGGGTGCCGTCGGCACCTGGTGCCCAGAACTCGACAGCCACACGTGCGGCGGGGTGTTCGGGATCCGCCGACGTCACGTCGATCGCGACGTGCGACGCACGCGGAAGCGTCGCGGGCGCATCGGCGGGCTTGGTCCATGGCGCGAGTCCGAGTGCTCCGCCGCCACGGTAGGCCTGCGCCGACCACTGGCGCTCATGGACGAGAGCCACGAGCGCATCGAGCACCTGCGCGCGGTCTGCCTCAAGGACGACGATGTCCTCTCGGGGCTCCACCGCGCGCACCCGCGCATAGTCGACGCCAAGATCGTCGAGCACCGTGAGGACTCCGCGTTCGAGCTCGCGTTGCGCGCCGAGCGACCGTGCGGGCGCGTGGGTCGCCTCCGCTGCGAGCCTCAGTGTCGCCGGCGTGGGCGGCGCCTCCACACTCGACGGCACCACCGTCGCCGCGAACCCGTCTCCCGCAGTCTTGCCTGCCACCTGCTCGAAGATCTCAAGCCACCGGCTGCGGATCACGTGCGGCGCGAACGCCCGAGAGCCCTCGAGGGCTCTCTCCGAGGCTCGCGCGAGCTCAGCGGGGTCCTCCATGAGGAGCGCCAGCGACGACCCCAGCGCCTCGACCGAGTCGTTCGGGGCCAAGACCCCTCCGCCTGCCTTGGAGATGATCTCTCGGGGCCCAGTCTCGATGTCGTAGGCGACCATCGGGACTCCGGCCACCGCCGCCTCGATGCCCACCATCGGAAGCCCCTCGTACCGGGAACTCAGACCGTAGATCGAGGCCTTGGACATCTCCGCTGCAAGTCGGCGAGTCGGTGGGACGATATCGACCTTGCCCAGGAGCCCGAGCCGATGCACCTCGCTGCGGAGCTGGTCGTACTCGTATCCATCGCCAAAGATGCGCAACCGCCACCCGTGCACGTCACGGTCCGCGATCTCGAATGCGCGGATGAGGTCCACGAACCTCTTCTGGAAGGTGAAGCGACCTGCGCCGACGATGAGGCGGTTGGCCAAGGACGTGCGCGGCACGAATCCGGGCTCGTGCGGATTCTCGACGACCGCCATCGGCGGAGCGGACTCTCCGAGTCGCTCCAGCAGCCAGTCCTGCGAGCGCTGCGTCAGGTTCGTCAGCAGGTCGATTCGAGCCCCGTGGGAGACCAGCGGCCCCAACCCGTCCTGGCGGTGCATCGGCGGGCGATGCTCCTGATGGATCACCGCCGTCCGGCGCGGCGCGAACTCCGTGGCGAGTGCAGCCAGCGCGGGCGTGGAGGTCACGATGATGTCCGCGCGGAGGCCGCGCAGGCAGCGCTCCAGTGCGGCGTCCGTCACCGGACTGAACTGGTTGTCCCACTCCGACGGGACGAGCCGCGAGGTGCCCTGGGGTCGCCCGTTCCGCTCATCGA
Organism: uncultured Demequina sp.; assembly: GCF_913055775.1. Classification (GTDB taxonomy): domain Bacteria; phylum Actinomycetota; class Actinomycetes; order Actinomycetales; family Demequinaceae; genus Demequina. The sequence goes on from NZ_CAJXJX010000098.1 coordinate 6,586, forward strand.
CGAGGTACCGCACCTTCACGCGGGAGTCGATGCGGTGATGCGGCACCTTGGCTGATCGGTAGACACCGATCACCTCGACGTCGTGATCCCCCGCCAGGATCGACGCCTGCGTGAGAATGGTGCGCTCCGTGCCTGCGCCGAAGTCAGGTGTCGTGAGGAGATAGCTGACCTTCACGAGGACGCTCCCGGGGTCTCGTTGGTGACTCTCATCGAGAGCCCCGCGTCGACCGCGCAGTAGGCCTTGCACCTCACGGAGAGCCCCTCGCGCTCGTCGAACCACGCGGGAACCGAGAGCGTTCGGTCCGGGCGACTCAGGTCTCGGGCCGTCATGCGCAGGCGGCGACGCCCCTCACCTTCCACCACGAAGACATCCCAGATCTGCTCGGAATCCACCTGTGCAGGGAGGCGGTTGACGTCGATGACCGCTGTCGCTCGCGCAACATCCGCGAGAGTTCGCTCGTCGGAGGATGCGCGCTCGATGCCGACGAGGGAAGCAGCATCCTCGACGCCTTCGAGCACCAGATCGAGGCGACCATCGTTGTGGCGCAGCATGGACCGCACGTACGGTTGGGCTCGCTGCGTGGACTTGACGACCGTCAGCCCCGAGCGCCCGGTTCTGAGCTCGACGCATGGGGATGCGCCAAAGGTCGCCGGGCCGTCGACTCCCGGATCGTCGGACACGTCGGTCGAGGGCTCGGCGATGTCGATGCGCATGCGCCGATCCGTGGGATGGTCGAGCGCAAGCGCATACTCGCCGTCGTCCAGCGAGCCAAGGTCGAGAGTCCACGATCTGCCGTCGCCGCACTCGTTACCAGGGGCTCCACCCGCGGCCACTCGGCCGTGCGAGTCGACGACCGCCAGCAGGGACTCGGCGCTTGCCCTTCCGACGAAGACGTTGAGCGTACGCCCATCATGGACTGCTGCGTAGTCGGCGCCGATGAGACGCCTGTTGGCGATGTGCCGCGAACGCCGCATCGCTTCTCTGCGCACTCGCCCGGCCTCGCGGCGCGCCCGGCCGAGAGCCGGGCGCAGGGATGCAGGCACCCGTTGCTTGAGGCTCACTGGGCACACCACCAACACGGAGTTCTCTGCGGATGCCGTGCGCCGGAGTCCCGGCCCCAGGAGCCGGTCGACGGAGAGGGGGAAGGCGATCGTGACATTGGCCGCAATCATACCTGCCTCGACGCAACACCTGCGATCCGAGGAACACCCCCGCGGGAGTCCCGTTCGGGGCCGAGGCGCCGCACCGGCTCGCGTCGCACGACAGTGCGAATCGCGCCCCGTACTAGAGGAGCCCCAGCTCCTTCACCGCGTCCCGCTCCTCCGCGAGCTCGGCGACAGACACGTCGATGCCTGCCCGCGCATCGGCTGCGATGTCTAGACCCTGGACGATCTCCCAGGCCCCGCCCTTCGACACGGCCGGGAACGAGGAGATCAGGCCCTCCTCGACACCGTACGAGCCGTCGGACGGCAGCGCCACCGACGTCCAGTCGCCCTCCGGGGTGCCGTGCACCCAGTCGCGGACATGGTCGATCGCGGCGTTCGCGGCCGAGGCCGCGGACGACGCCCCGCGCGCCTCGATGATCGCGGCGCCGCGCTTCGCGACCGTCGGGATGAAGGTGTCCGTGACCCACGCGTCATCGCCGATCACCTGAGGAGCCGCGTCGCCACCGATGGTCGCGTGCGCCACATCCGGGTACTGCTTGGCGGAGTGGTTGCCCCAGATCGCGACCTTCTTCACGTCCGCGACGGTGGTGCCGGTCTTCGCCGCGAGCTGCGCGAGGGCGCGGTTGTGGTCCAGACGCATCATCGCGTTGAAGCGATCCGCAGGTACATCCGGCGCGTGGGCGGAGGCGATCAGCGCATTGGTGTTGGCGGGGTTGCCCACCACGAGGACGCGCACGTCGTCAGCCGCACCCGCGTTGATGGCCGCCCCCTGGGGACCGAAGATCCCGCCGTTGGCCGCGAGCAGGTCGCCGCGCTCCATGCCCGGGCCGCGCGGGCGGGCTCCCACGAGAAGACCCACGTTGACGCCGTCGAAGGCCGCCGTCGCATCGTCGTAGATGTCGATGCCCGCCAGCAGAGGGAACGCGCAGTCGTCGAGCTCCATCGCGGTGCCCTCGGCTGCCTTCACCCCCTGCGGGATCTCGAGCAGGTTCAGCTTGACCGGGGTGTCGGCCCCGAGCATCTGGCCTGAGGCGATGCGGAACAGCAGCGCGTATCCGATCTGCCCTGCCGCACCCGTGACCGCGACTCTCATCGGTTCCTTCATGGCGTCTCCTCGCTCCCGGCGGAGTCGACCCTGGTTCGTGCCGGCACCGCCCTGGAATGGCGTCAGGCTACCACCGGCGCCCACGCACCCCGCACGCTCGGGCGGGCGCTGGCCCCACGCGTTTCACGTGAAACGTCGCCTCCTTCGCAGCGTCCGCGACGCCGCTTCGGGCCACGTCGAACCGTGTTGGTCCGCGTCGAACCGGCGGTTCAGGCCTGGTAACCGAGGAGTTCCAGCAGCCGCTCGAGTTCCTCTTCCGACCGGAAGTGCAGCTCGATGCGGCCCTTCTTCCCACCCCGAACGCGCACCATCGTGCCCGCGTGCCGTGCAAGGTCTTCTTCGAGGCCGCGATACCGACCATCGCTCGGATTCCGCCGCGTGCCGCCGATCGGCCGCTTGAGCGCTTCCGCCTGGCGGACGCTGAGCCCGCGGCCGACGATCTGCTCGAGCGCCCAGGCGCGATCCGGCTCCGGCTGCGCGAGGATCGCCCGGGCATGACCGGCACTGATCGCCCCCGCCGCGAGCGCATCCATCGCGTCCTGCGGAAGCTGCAGCAAGCGCAGCGTGTTGGCGACCGCACTCCGGCTCTTGCCGACCGATCGCGCCACCGCAGCCTGGTCCAACCCGAACGTCATGAGCCGTTCGTAGGCATGCGCCTCCTCCAGCGCGGTCAGATCCTCTCGCTGGAGGTTCTCGACGATGGCGACCTCGAGGGTCTCCTGATCCGTCAGCTCCCGGACCACCACAGGCACGGACGAAAGGCCCGCCTTCTGCGCGGCCCGGAAGCGACGCTCGCCCGCCACGATCTCGAAACCACCTTCGCGCGGCCGCACCAGCAACGGCTGGAGCACGCCTTTCTCGGCGACCGACGCCGCCAGCTCCGCCACCTTGGCGTCGTCCAGCCGACTTCGGGGCTGGTACGGCGACGGCGTCAGCTGGTCGACCGCGACCATCTGCGGCACCCGGTCCGACGACTTCGGCAGCAGTGCATCGAGCCCGCGCCCCAACCCTCTAGCCTTCGCTGACACGCAGCAACACCTCCTCGGCGAGCGCTCGGTAGGCCAGAGCCCCCTGCGACTCGATCGCGTAGTCGAAGATCGGCGCGCCATGCGATGGCGCCTCGGCCAGCCGCACGTTGCGCGGAATCACGGTGTGAAAAACCTGCGGTCCGAAGTGCGCCCGCACGTTCTCCTCCACTTGGCGCGACAGGTTCGTGCGCGAATCGACCATCGTCAGGAGGATCCCGAGGATGCGGAGCTCGGGGTTGAGCGATCCGCGCACCCGCTCGACGGTGTCCATCATCCCGGCGATCCCTTCGAGCGCGTAGTACTCCGTCTGGAGCGGCACGATGAGCTGATCGGCCGCGGCGAGCGCGTTCAAC
>NZ_CAJXJX010000099.1 GCF_913055775.1 uncultured Demequina sp.
GAACTCGGTCGCGCCGATGCGCACGACGTCACCGTCGAGCAGGCGCCTCCGGGTGACGAAGGCGTCGCCGACCATGACGCCGTTGGTCGATCCCGTGTCGACGACCTCGGGGTGCTCGCCGATCACGATGCGCGCGTGGCGATGCGACACCAGCGGATCCGTGAGCAGCACCTCGACGTCGGCCGCGCGCCCGACCGCGTTGGCGCCTGCGTGGAGCGCGAACGACCTGCCTCGGTCCGGGCCGGCGAGCACGCTGGCCACCCCGGCCGGAGCGGCGGGCGGGCGCGCAGAGCGCTCCCGCGCGCGGGTGAGCGCGAGATGATCACCGCTGCGGACCCCGGAGGACGAGAAGCCTTGGCTTGGATCGAGGGTTTCCGGGTCCCGGGTCCCCGCCGAGTGACGGGCGACGGCCAACGTCAGGAGCTGCGGCGAACTCCCTTGGCGGCGTGCGGGATCGCGCTCGTGCAGCTCTCGAGCGACGTCGCCGACGGTGAGAGAGGAGTCGACGCCGAGCTCGATCATCGACTCTGTCCCGTCGCCGCGTACCACGCTGACCTTCAGAGCCATCCCCGCCCCTCCCCCCGAACCCGCGCGCCCCCGCGCACGGTGGTGCGACCCTAGTGCGGCGTGAGCAGACGAGCGGAGGGCCGGCGAGATCTGTGGAGAACTCCGCGGCGAGAACTGCCTGAGAGCAACCTCAGGATCCGTGGGGCACACTTGTCCGCATGCAGACACCCAGCCTCCGCGGCGTCACGGTGGCGGCAGGCATCGTCGGCATCGCACTGATGGTCGTCGGGGCGGCGACCGCCGTGGCTCAGGCACCCGCTGATCAGGCCGTCGCGACCGCGGTTCAGCTCGAGGTCGACACCGAGGCCTCGCTGGCCCCCGTCACGGCCGACGCGCCCGCCGCGCACCCGGTCGAGGTGGGGCGAGGCCCGATCGAGTGCTCGGAGACCGGGAGCTGTGGTGACGACGCCCCCGACCTCCAGACCATCGCCGTGACCGTCGAGACGCCCGAGCCGGAGCCCGAGCCCGAGCCCGCGGCCGCATCGGCCCCCCCGGCCACCTGCGCGCTGCCCGATGCCCCCGCCAAGCCCAGCGATGGCGACACGGACGCCTGGGTGAAGCTCCTGCACGCGTGGATCCGGGACTCCCAGCCCATCGCCGAAGCGTGCGACCTGACCTGGGACGCCTGGCGCGCCGCCTCCGAGGACGTCTGGCCCGATGGATGGGACGAGGCGGATGCGAAGCGGTGGTGGAGCGAGGCCATCGGTGCATGGAACGCCATGCAGGACGATCCGAAGGCATCGTCGGGGGACGACGGCGACGGTGCGACCGAGGCCGGCAAGGGTGATGGCGACGGCACCTGGGGCGATCGCCGCGTCCGTCCCGGAGGCGGAGCGAGCTGGGGCGGCAAGGACGACTGACCCGGGCGTCCGCGGGCGTCGCGGTAGCGTGACCCCAGGAGGCACCTCATCGCGACGTTTCTCGCCAGGCTCGCACGCCCGGCCCGACGCATGTCGGTCCGGGCGCGAGTGTTCGCGTACCTCGTGGGCCTCACCGGACTCGCTCTGGCCACCGCCGGCATCACCGCGTTCGGCATCGAACGGGCGCGGATCGACGCGACGATCACCGAGGACCTGTCGCTGCGCACGCAGGCCTTCATCGAGCTCGCGAACGACCCCGACCCCACGACGGGCGAGGCCTATGCCACATCGGACGACCTCATGCGCGAGGCCATGATCCGCGTGGTCGCGACGCCCACCGAGAGCGCCGTCGCACACGACGGGACCGTCGCGCGCTTCGTGCCGTCGGCCCCCAACCGGCTGCGCCTCGAGGACGATGCCGCGTTCCTCGAGGAGGCGGCGGCGATGGCCACCGAGGTCGTGCGGGTGCGCTCCGTCACGACGGACGTGGCCGACTACCGCTACACCGCGGTGCCGATCGTGGCCCCGGATGGCACCACCATCGGCGTGTTCACGATCGCGGAGGACCGCGGCGCACAGATGGAGAGCCTGCGCGACACGTTCGTCGTGTACGCGCTTGTCGCGGTGGCGGCTCTCGCCGTGATCGGCGTGGTCGCGTGGACCACCGTGGGCCGCATGCTGCGCCCGATCACCGTGCTGGAGGAGCGCGCCCGCAGCATCAACGAGCACGACCTGGCCGAGCGGATCCCCGTGACCGGACACGACGACCTCGCCCGCCTCACCCGCACCGTGAACGGCATGCTCGACCGCCTCGAGCGCGCCTTCGCCGATCAGCGCCAGCTGCTCGACGACGCGTCCCACGAGCTGCGCACGCCGCTGTCGATCATGCGCGCCAACCTCGAGATCCTGGAGCCGCGCGACCCCGAGGAGGTCGAGCGCAGCCAGCGGGACCTGCTCGACGAGGTGTCGATGATGTCGCGGCTGGTCGACGACCTCGTGACGCTGGCGAAGTCGGACCGGCCGGAGTTCATCCTGCGCGAGACCACCGATCTCGCCGAGCTGACCCGCTCCACCTTCGCGCGCGCGGGCGCGCTGGGGGCGCGGGACTGGACGCTCGAGGCGACCGGCCGGGGCACCGTCGAGGTGGACCCGCAGCGGCTGACGCAGGCGTGGCTGCAGCTCGCCGCCAACGCCGTGAAGTTCTCCGAGGAGGGCTCGCCAGTCGCGCTCGGAACTGCGATCGTGGGAGACGAGGTTCACCTGTGGGTGCGCGACGCCGGGATCGGGATCGCGCCGGAGGATCAGGAGCGAGTCATGGACCGGTTCAGCCGCGTCGACCCCGAGGCCGAGGGCATGGGCCTGGGACTTCCCATCGCCGCCGCGATCGCGCGCGCTCACGGGGGCCGCATCGCCATCGACTCGACACTGGGCCAGGGATCCGCCTTCGCCCTCATCGTCCCCCGGAACGGAGCCCGATCGTGATTCGACTGCTGCTGATCGAGGACGAGGAACGCCTGGTCGCGTCGCTCACCCAGGGGCTCCGCACGGCCGACATCGAGGTCACCGCCCTCTCCACGGGCCGCGAGGGCCTGCAGCGCGCCCTGTACGACCGCTTCGACATCATGGTGCTCGACATCGGGCTGCCCGATCAGGAGGGCTTCACGGTGCTGCGCAAGCTCCGCGCACACGGGTCCGACCTCCCCGTCATCATCCTCACCGCGCGCACCTCCGCCGAGGACACCGTGCGAGGTCTCGAACGCGGTGCCGACGACTACATGCCCAAGCCGTTCTCGTTCGACGAGTTGGTAGCCCGCATCCGGCTGCGCGCGCGCAACCCCGGGTCCGGCTACGACACCATCACGTCGAGCGGCATGATCCGGGTGGGTTCCTGCGAGCTCGACCCCGTCGAGCGCACCCTGCTGAGCGGCGGCGCCGAGGTGCCGCTCAGCCCTCGCGAGTTCCAGCTGGCGCAGCTGCTGATGTCGCGGCAGGGCGAAGTGGTGCCGCGCACCGAGGCCCTCGAGGAGGTGTGGGGCGGGGCGGCGAAGGACAACGTCCTCGACGTCTACATCCGCTACCTGCGCACCCACCTGGGTCCTGATGCGATCGAGACGGTGCGAGGAGTCGGCTACCGCTTCGTGGGGTGAGGCGGTCGCGCCGGCGACCGCATCGGTCGCGCGGCCGATGCGGCGGTCACCCGAGCGCCCTACGCTGAGGTCCCATGGACCTGAGACCGCTGCGATGGAACGACGTTCTGGTCGTGGGCGGCCTGCTCGTGCTGAGCGTGCTGTGGGCCGCGTCGCTGACGGGGTTTCAGGTCACCGAGATCAGGCCGCCCGACCCGCTCGGCTATGCGCTGCTGATCGCCATGGTCATCCCCCTGCTGTGGCGTCAGCGGTACCCGCGCGCGGTGCTGTGGACCACGGCCGCGGCGTGGCTCGTGGTGGTGGGTCTGGGCTACGAGGCCAGCCCCGCGATGCTGGCGCTGTTCCTGGCGATCTACGGGCTCGCGTCGCTGACGCCGCGCGCGATCGCCGCGCGCCACTTCGCCGCGCTGGTCGGGGTGATGCTGGTGTGGACGACCATCGGCATCGTCACGTCGGAGACGTCCGTCCCTCCCAGCGCCCTGGTCGCGATCCCCGTCGGCGTGGTCATCCCCTTCGCGCTGGGGCTGAACGAGCGGCGCCGCCGACGGCGCGTGACCGAGCTCGAGGTCGCCGCGGTGCGGCGGGAGCAGGCGGGCTTCGAGGCCGCGACTGACGCGGTGCGCGCCGAGCGCGCGCGCATCGCCCGCGAGCTGCACGATGTGGTGGCCCACGAGATCACCGTGATGACGCTGCAGGCGGAGGGCGCGCGCAGGCGCGTGCGAGATGCCGACCCCGAGCTCGCGGAGACGCTGAGCACGATCGCCTCCTCGGGCAGGACGGGCCTCGAGGAGATGCAGCGCATGATCGGCGTGCTGCGCGCCTCCGAGCAGGAGGCCAGCGAACGCGCCGACGCCGACCGCGCCATCGCGGCGGGCCATGGCGTGAGCGTCCCGGCGCGCATCGACGAGTTCGCGCCCATGCCGTCGCTCGCGGCCCTGCCGGGCCTCGTGCGGCACGTCCAGGACTCGGGGCTGCCCGTGACGCTCGAGATCTCGGGCTCCGCCCACGTGCCGGCGGGCGTCGAGCTCAGCGCGTATCGCATCGTCCAGGAGGCGCTCACCAACGCCCTCAAGCACGCGGGGCCGGGGGCGCGCGCGGAGGTCACGGTCAAGCGCACGGCGGACGCCGTCCGCATCACCGTGGTCGACGACGGTCGCGGCACCACCTCCGAGTCGATCCGACTGCCCGGCGGGCACGGGCTCGCGGGGATGGCCGAGCGCGTCCAGGCGCTCGGCGGCGCGCTGTCGCACGGCCCACGGCGCGGCGGCGGGTTCGAGGTCCATGCGGTGCTGCCGTCGAGCGACGATCAGGTCTCGGGTGCGTCCGCCGCGCCCGCGGAGGGAGCGAGCACATGATTCGAGTCGGGCTGGTCGACGACCAGGCCATGGTCCGCGTGGGGCTGAGGATGATCCTCGAGGCGGAGCCGGGCATCGAGATCGCCGGCGAGGCCTCGGACGGGGCCGATGCGGTGGCTCTGGTCCGCGATCACGCACCCGACGTGGTGCTCATGGACATCCGGATGCCCGGCATGGACGGGCTCGCCGCCACGGAAGAGGTGCTCGCGGCGCACCCCGGCACCCGCGTCGTGATCCTCACGACGTTCGATGACGACGAGTACGTATACCGGGCGCTCCGCGCCGGCGCATCGGGCTTCCTCCTCAAGAGCGCCGACGGCGACACCCTCGTGAACGCCGTCCAGGTGGTGGCCGGCGGCGAAGCGCTGCTCGCTCCGGAGGTGACACGCGCGGTGATCGAGCGCTTTGCCGGACGCGGCGCGGAGCCCGAGCCCGCATCGGCCGCCGCCGAGACCGACGGCGAGTACACCCCGCCGCCCGAGGCGGTCGGCGACCTGTCCGAGCGCGAAGTCGAGGTGCTGCAGCTCATGGCGCGCGGCATGTCGAACCAGGAGATCGCGCAAGAGCTCTGGGTGTCCGCGACCACCGTCAAGACCCACGTGAGCCACATCCTCACCAAGCTGGGGGTCCGGGACCGCGTGCAGGCCGTGGTGGAGGCCTACGACTCGGGGATCGTGCTGCCGCGCGGCTGACCACCACCTCCCAGGGTCATCCCTGAGATCGATTCGACCCAACCGTCCTCATGGGGGATTCCCGCGCGTCAGCGCTTGTTGGCAGACTGGTCGCCGTCTGGACGATCCGCCGAGAAAGGCCTACCCATGACCACGACAGCAGCCCCCGCCCTCGCCGCCACCATGCGCGACGGGTATAAGGACTACGGCTACGGCGAGGCGGCCGTGCGCGCCCTCGACGGCATCAACGTCGACATCGCGCGCAGCGAGTTCACGGCGATCATGGGCCCCTCGGGCTCGGGCAAGTCGACGCTCCTGCACACGCTCGCGGGCCTCGACCGGCTGACGGCAGGATCGTCGACCATCGGCGATACGGTGATCACGCAGCTGTCAGAGGCGCAGATCACGCAGGTGCGGCGCGACTACATCGGCTTCATCTTCCAGGCCTTCAACCTGATCCCGTCGCTCAACGCTCGCGAGAACATCACGCTGCCGATCGACATCGCCGGTGGCGACGTCGACGAGGAGTGGTTCGACGAGATCATCGGCATCCTGGGCCTCGGCGATCGCCTGACGCACCTGCCCGCGGAGCTGTCCGGTGGACAGCAGCAGCGCGTCGCCGTCGCCCGCGCGCTGGTGTCGCGCCCCGACATCATCTTCGCCGACGAGCCCTCCGGCAACCTCGACTCGCGGTCGGGCGCGGAGCTGCTCGCCTTCATGCAGCGCGCAGTCAAGGAGTTCAAGCAGACGATCGTCATGGTCACTCACGACCCGACCGCGGCGTCGTACTCGGACCGCATCCTGTTCCTCGAGGACGGGAAGATCGTGGACGAGATGCGCGAGCCCACTGCGGACCGCGTGCTCGACCGCATGAAGCAGATGGGGCACTGATCCGCGATGCTCAGGCTCGCTCTCAAGTCGGTTCGACACAACCCGAAGCGGCTCATCCTCACGGTGGTCGCCGTAGCGCTGGGCGTGTCCCTGGTGACGGCGACGATGACCTTCACCAGCGCGCTGTCGCGGGGCTTCACGGACCTCTTCGGTGACATCTACGCGACCGTCGACGTCGTGATCGAGGAGGAGCCTGCGGAATCCGAGGACGAGGGATTCTCGCCCACGGACGCCGCCGGTCTCTTCACGGAGGAGGACGTCGCCGCCGTGCAGGCGATCGACGGCGTCGAGGACGCGGCCGGCGCGGTGCGCTACGAGATGGGCGCGCTGCTCGGCCTCGACGGCGAACCCCTGCGGCCCGGGCCCCCGACGCTGCTGTACAACTGGACCGGCGTCGAGGGGATCGACCGTGCCACCGTGATCGACGGGCGCGCTCCCGAGGCCCCCGGCGAGGTGGCCGTCGACATCGACACCTACGCGGATCTCGAGGCGAGCCCCGGAGACGTCGTGGGCATCGCGACCGAGACCGGCGTCTACGACCTCGAGGTCGTCGGCTCCGTGCGGTTCGGCGAGAACAACGAGCTGCAGACGGCGAAGCTCATGTACGCGACGGACGACACCGTGCGCGAGGTGGCGGGCGGCATCACCGGGTACTCCGGCATCGAGATCGTGGCCGAGGACGGCGCGGACCTCGACGCGATCGTGAGCGACGCTGGAGAGGTCATTCCGGAGGGCACGCGCGCGATCTCCGCTCAGGACAAGGCCGCGGAGCAGGTCGAGGAGCTCAACGAGGCTCTCGACATCATCGACATCTTCGCGCTCGTGTTCGGGCTGGTCGCGCTGTTCGTCGGGGCCTACATCATCGTGAACACCTTCCGCATCATCGTGACCCAGCGCACGCGCGAGTTCGGGCTCCTGCGAGCGATCGGCGCCCAGGGCAAGCAGATCCGCTCGACGATCCTGATCGAGGCGATCGTGGTCGCGCTGGTCGGCGCGACGGTCGGCATCCTGCTGGGCTGGGGCCTGGCCGTGGCGGGCGGCGCACTGGTCGAGGTGTTCAGTGGGGACATCCTGGGGCCGCTGATCGTGCCGGTCAGGGCGCTGGTGTGGAGCTACGCCCTCGGCGCGCTCGTCACCATCGTCGCAGCGCTGCTGCCGGCGATCCACGCCTCCCAGATCTCGCCCATGGAGGCGCTGCGCGAGGCGGGAACGTCCGGCAAGAAGTCGCTGGGCGTGCGCAACGTGGTCGGCGGCGCGCTCGCTCTGCTCGGCATCGCCGCGGTCGTCGCGGGACTGGAGCTGAAGGTGGCCGGCCCGGCGTACTGGGTGGGCGCGGGGGCCGTGCTGATCGTGCTGGGCACGACGCTGCTCGCGGCGCAGGTCCTCATCCCACTGGCGCACGGATTGCGCGGCGTTCTCGCCGCGATCGGCGGCGTCAACGGCAAGCTGGCGGCCAACAACATCCGCCGCGAGCCGCGCCGGTCCGCCAACAGCGCCGCGGCGCTGATGATCGGCGTGATGCTGCTCGCGCTGGTGGCCACGTTCACCGAGTCCGTCAAGGACACGTTCACCTCGCAGTTCGCGACCAACAAGGCGGAGCTGTTCATCCTCGCCCAGATGGGTCCCGTTCCGCAGGGGGCCATCGATGTCGTGGCCGACACCGAGGGTGTCCGGGACGTCATGCGCTACGCGGGAATCGACGCCACGGTGGATGGGACGTCCACGACCGTCGGGATGGTCGACGCGGCCCTGGCGGACGCGGTGTTCGACTTCAACGTCGATCGACCGCTCGCCGAGATCGACGGCGGCACCTTCATCGACCCGTCGGTGGTGGAGGCCGGTGTCGAGGTGGGCGACGAGATCGCCTTCGAGTCCGCGACCGGATCGGTCACCGTTCCCGTCACCGGGCTCTACCTCAACGAGGGTGACCAGCAGTACCTGCTGGACTGGGAGCAGGGCGAGCAGCTCTCGGACGACCCGTTCATCTTCCAGGTGCTCATCGACTTCGATGACGACGTGGACGTCGACGCGACCACACAGGCCATCGAGGACAACCTCAGCGAGGACTTCCCCCTGGTGCAGGTGCAGTCCCCCAGCGAGCTGGAGCAGTTCTTCAACCAGGTGCTGACGATCCTGCTCGGAGTCATCTCGGGGCTGCTCAGCGCGGCGCTGCTCATCGCGATCCTCGGCGTGGCCAACACGCTGCTGCTGTCCGTCACGGAGCGCACCCGCGAGATCGGGCTGCTGCGAGCCGTCGGTGTGACACGCAAGGCCGTGTGGGGAATGATCACGCTGGAGTCCGTGGTGATGGCGCTGTTCGGCACCATCCTGGGCATCGTCCTGGGCGTCGGGCTCGGCGTCGCGCTGGTCCAGGCCCTCAGCGACTTCGGGTTCGAGCGAGCCGTGGTGCCGTGGGTGTGGATCGGCGTCTACACGGTGCTGTCGATGATCGCCGGCGTGGTGGCCGCCATCTGGCCGGCGTGGAGGGCGTCGCGCCTCGACATCCTCAAGGCCATCGCCGCGGACGGCTGACTAGAGCTCGACGCCGAGCAGCACCGGCTCCGGGACCAGCTCGACCCCGAAGCGTGCTCTCACGCCGTCGCGGACCTCGCGCGCCAGCGCGACCAGGTCCGCGGCGGCGGCCTCGCCCCGGTTGGTGATCGCCAGGGTGTGCTTGGTCGACAGCGTGGCCCGCGCATCGGCCGCCGCCGCATGCCCTCGCGCGAAGCCGGCGTGCTCGATCAGCCAGGCCGCCGAGGTCTTCACGCGCCCGTCCCCCGCCGCGAAGCGCGGCGCGTCCTCCGGGAGCCCCGCCGCCGCATCGGCCCCGAGAATCGGGTTCGTGAAGAACGAGCCCGCGCTCCACGTGTCGTGATCGCCCGCCTCGAGGACCATGCCCTTGCGAGCGCGCACCTCGAGAACGGCCGCGCGCACGTCCACGAGCGGCGCGCGCTCGCCCTCCTCGACGTCGAGCGCGGCGGCCAGCTGCGCGTAGCGCACGGGCGCTGACAGCGTCCCCTGCTTCATCTGCAGGGTCACGTCGAGCACCACGTAGCGCGGACTCGGGTGCCAGCGGCCGCCGTCGGGCGCCTCGCCGCGCATCGACCGCTTGAGCAGCGAGTCGCGGTACGCGAAGCCGCACTGGGCCCACGGCAGCGACCGGACCCTGCTCTCGAGCCGGTCCCACACACGCACGAGCGCCACGACGTCCGAGATCTCGGCGCCGTAGGCACCGACGTTCTGCACGGGCGTGGCTCCCGTCGATCCGGGGATGCCGGACAGCGCCTCGATGCCGATCCAGCCCTCGTCCACGGCACGCGCGACGACGTGGTCCCACGGCGTGCCGGCCGCGACGGTCACCGAGACGCCGCCGCACGCGCCGTCGTCCTGCACGGCGACCGAGCGGCGGGCGTCGCGGACCACGACGCCATCGAAGGGCGCGTCCGAGGCGAGCACGTTGGAACCGCCTCCCAGGACCAGCAGCGGCACCTCGCGGTCGTCGGCGTCACGCACCGCGTCGATGAGATCGCGCTCGCCTCGCGGCTCGATCATCTCGCGAACGGGACCACCGACGCGCAGCGTCGTGAGCTCGGACAGGCGGGTCATGGCTCCAGCGTAGTGAGCGGCACGGAGGGCCGATGCGCGGGCCGGGTCAGTCGCGGGCGGGCGGGGCGGCGGCGCCCGAGCGCCGCGCGATGGCGCGGTG
>NZ_CAJXJX010000100.1 GCF_913055775.1 uncultured Demequina sp.
CCGCCGGGCTTCCCTGGAGCTGGGTGATGGCGTAGGTGGTGCGCACCACCGCGCCGAGCTCAGGGCTGAGTCGCGGCAGCGCGCGGGTGAGCAGACCGCGCAGCGAGCCCGCCCGCGCGAGGACCCCCCGCATCGACCGCGGCGCGTGCGGGGCGATCTGCTCGAACATCTCGACGGTGAGGTCGTGGACCGACGCGGGCGCCGGAGTGTCCTCGATCGCGAGGATCGCGCGCGCGAGGATGCCGGGCGCCGACGTCCGCGGGGGCGTCGACGCATGGCCGCCGGCGCTCGACGCCGTGAGCCGGACCGTCAGCGCGCCCTTCTCGGTCGCGCCGATGACGGCCAGCGGCTGCTTGATGCCCGGGAACGCCCCGGTGGCGACGGCTCCGCCCTCGTCGACGGTGAGCCACGGCTCGATGCCGCGCTCGCGCAGCAGCGCCGCGAGCGCCTCCGCACTAGCGTGCGAGGCCTCCTCGTCCGCGCCGAAGAACAGGAGCACGTCGCGCGCAGGAGTCCAGCCGTCCGCGAGCAGCCCCTCGACCGCCTCGAGCAGGGTGATCAGCGCGCCCTTGTCGTCGAGAGAGCCGCGCCCGTGGACGTGTCCGTCCGCGATCACACCGTCGAAGGGAGGGTGCTCCCATCCCTCGGCCTCCCAGTCGGCGGGCACCGGCACGACGTCTTGGTGGGCCATCAGCAGCACCGGCCGCTCGGAGCTCGCCCCGGGGATGGAGAGCAGGAGCCCGGCGCGGCCGACCACCTCGACCTCGGCCGCCGCGAAGGTCGTCGCGAAGGTCTCCTCGAGAAAGGTGCGCAAGAGGTCGAAGGGCGCGCGAACGGCGTCGGACAGGGGCCCGTCCGGGGGTGTCACCGTGCGGATCCGGATCGCCTCCGCCAGGTGCTGCGCGGCCGCCTCCGCCACCGGGTTCGGGACGTCCGGCGAGTCGGAACGGCCCCGCCTCCGCAGCCTCATCGTTCCGCCTCATCAGTGCCGGTCGCGGTCGCGTCGCCCGCCGCGGTCGGCTCCGCCGCATCCTCGAGCGTGCTCGCCATCGGCACCCCCGAGCCGGGCACGCCCGCCTCGGCGACCAGCGCATCGGCGCTCGAGGTGAAGGCGACCTTGGGCACGGCGAAGAGGAACACCATGGCGACCAGCGCGGTGCTGCCGCAGATCGCCCACACGGTCATGTACCCGGACTCGGAGCCCGCGGTGGACTCGCCGCCGTCGAGCGCCGCTGTGGCGCCGGATGCCAGAGCGATCGCGAAGGCCGCAGACGCGAACGCGCCGCCGATGGTCTTCGTGGTGTTCGTGAGACCGGTGGCGACGCCGGTGTGCTCGGGCGGCGCGGCCGCGGCGGCAGCGGCCGGCAGCGCGGCGACCAGCGCACCGGACCCCAGGCCCGCGACCACCATGCACGCGGTCACCTGGGCGACGCCCGCGTGGAACGGGATCAGCGCGAGGTATCCGGTCGCCACCAGGGCCGATGCGGCGATGAGCACCAGGCGCGGCGTCAGCAGGGCGGAGATGCGGGCGAAGATTCCGGCGCCCACGAGAAGCGAAAACACGTACGCGCCGATCACGTACGAGGCGGTCGCGGACGTGAGGCCCAGTCCGTAGCCCACCTCGTCAGGGTTGGTCCGCGCGAAGGTCGACAGCGGGCCCTGGGCGCCCAGGACGGAGACGCCGAACAGCGCGGCGGTCACGATGACCGGCCACAGCGACGGGCTGCGCATCATGGTCATGTCGACCAGCGGGTGCTCGGTGCGCTGCTCGACCTTGACGAACAGCCACAGCCCGGCCGCCCCGGCCACGACCATGCCGATCACCCAGACGGTCACGCCGTCCACACGCACCAGCGACAGCCCGCTCATGATCGCCAGCAGCGCGACGGTGAGGATCGCGGTGCCGCGCGTGTCGATGGTGCCGCCGCCGCGGACGCCGGTGTCGGGGACCTTGAAGAGCACGACCGCGAGCGCGATGGTCACCATCACGGCCGGCACCAGGAGCGCACCCCACAGCGGGAGCAGACCGCCCAGCTGGCCGCCCGCGAGCGCGCCGAGGATCGCGCCGGCCTGGAGCGCGACCACGATGATGCCGGCGCCCTTGCGCGTGAGTGCGGGTCCGTCGGGGCGCGACCGGGCGCGCGAGAAGATGATCGCGACGTTGAGCGGCAGCCAGACCACGTAGAAGCCCTGCAGAGCCCACGCGATCACGAAGACCGGGAAGGTGGGCGCGAACGCGATGCCGAAGCTCGCGAGCATGGTCACCACGAGCGACGCGATCAAGATGCGACGGTGGCCGAACATGTCGCCCATGCGGGCCATCACGGGCACCACGATCGAACTGAGCAGCAGCTGGGCGGCCTCGAACCAGTTGACGTCGGCGTCGTTGATGCCCAGGCTGCGGGCGATGTCAGTGAGGAGCGGGGTGTAGTAGCCCTGGATCACGCCCGAGGTGGCCTCGACCACCACGAGCGCGCCCACGACTCCGCCGGCGAGGGCGGCACGGGAACGAATCATGCGCCCATGGTCCCATCGTTACGTTTCGCTCGGGTGTCCGTGCCGACTCGCCTGGAAGACCCCCGTGGTATCGGAGGGCCCTCGTGGCCGCATCGCGCATCGGCCCACCGCACCCCATCTCACGCAGGAGTCTGGCGGACGCTTCACGCCATCACCCACTCGAATCCTCCACACGGCCAGCGGCGCGCCCGGATCACTCGACCTTCTCGTCCACCGCGTCGCCCACCGACACGCCATCACCGGACTCAGCCACCTCATCGGCCTCCTCCTCGACCCCCGCGGCGTGCGAGCGCCGCGACGCCCCCGCGACCGCCACGATCGCGATCAGCGCGGCGATGCCCGCGATCCCCCAGCGCAGCCAGGGGTTCGCATCCGCGCCATAGGACAGCAGCACCACGGCCGGCGCGATGAGCAGCGCGACCAGGTTCATCACCTTGATGAGCGGGTTGATCGCCGGGCCCGCGGTGTCCTTGAACGGGTCGCCGATGGTGTCGCCGATGACCGTCGCCTCGTGCGCCGGCGAGTACTTGCCGCCGTGGTGGCCGTCCTCGACGATCTTCTTCGCGTTGTCCCACGAGCCGCCCGAGTTCGCAAGGAACACGGCCATGAGCACGCCGGTGCCGATCGCCCCCGCGAGGAAGCCGGCAAGAGCGCCCACGCCCAGGGCGAAGCCCACGAAGATGGGTGCCATGGCGGCGAGCAGGCCGGGGGTGGCGAGCTCGCGCAGGGAGTCGCGCGTGCAGATGTCGACCACGCGGCCGTACTGCGGACGCTCCTCGCCGGTCATGATGCCGGGGTGCTCGCGGAACTGGCGGCGCACCTCGAACACGATCGCGCCGGCCGCGCGCGTCACGGCGTCGATCGCCAGGCCGGAGAACAGGAACACCGTCGCGCCGCCGATGATCACGCCCACGAGCGTGAGCGGGTTGATGATCTCGTAGGAGAAGTCGTCGAGCGAGGCGGCCGCGTCGCTGATCGCCGTGGTCACCGCGTCCTGGTACGAGCCGAACAGCGCGGTCGCGGCCAGCACTGCGGTCGCAATCGCGATGCCCTTGGTGATCGCCTTGGTGGTGTTGCCCACGGCGTCGAGGTCGGTCAGCGTCTGCGCGGCCTCGTCGTCGACCTCGCCGGACATCTCAGCGATGCCCTGCGCGTTGTCGGACACCGGCCCGAACGTGTCCATCGCGACGATCACGCCCACGGTGGTGAGCAGTCCGCAGCCGGCGAGCGCCACGAGGAACAGCGCGAGCGTCACGGAGCCGCCCGCGACGAAGAACAGGATCACCACGGCGCCGGCGATCACGGTCGCGGTGTAGACGGCGGACTCGAGCCCGATGCCGATTCCCGACAGCACCACCGTCGCGGCTCCGGTCCGCGACGTTTCCGCGACCCGGCGCGTGGGCTTCTTGGCGGTGTCGGTGAAGTAGCCGGTGAGCCACAGGATCAGGCCAGCGAGCCCGATGCCGACGAAGACCGCGACGGTCGCCATGATGCGGGGGTCGCCGGACTCGTCGGCGATGGCGTCGGTGCCGACCTCGGCGAACGACGACGGCAGGTACACGAAGGCGGCCACGGCGGCGAGAACGGCGCCGATCGCGGCGGAGACGTAGAAGCCGCGGTTGATCGCCGCGAGTCCGGACTCGCCCTTGCGGACCTTCGTGATGAAGACGCCCACCGCGGCGACGATCGCGCCGATCGCCGTGACGATCAGGGGGAACACGAGCCCCTGCTCGCCCATCGCGGCCTTGCCCAGGATCAGCGCCGCGACCAGCGTCACGGCGTAGGACTCGAACAGGTCCGCGGCCATGCCGGCGCAGTCGCCCACGTTGTCGCCCACGTTGTCCGCGATGGTCGCGGCATTGCGCGGATCGTCCTCGGGGATGTGCTGCTCGACCTTGCCGACGAGGTCCGCGCCCACGTCAGCGGCCTTGGTGAAGATGCCGCCGCCCACGCGCATGAACATCGCGAGCAGCGCCGCTCCGAAGCCGAAGCCTTCGAGCACCGCAGCTGCCTCCCCGCGGTACAGGAACACCACCGCGGCCGCGCCCAGCAGGCCCAGGCCCACCACGGACATGCCCACCGCGCCGCCGGTACGGAACGCGATGCGCGCGCCGTTCGCGCGGCCGGAGTCCTGCGTCGCGGCGTACGCGACTCGCACGTTGGCCCGCACCGCGAGCCACATGCCCATGTAGCCGATGGTCGCGGAGAAACCCGCGCCCAGCAGGAAGAACACCGAGCGGCCGATGCGCACGCCAGCATCGCCGGGCAGCAGGAACAGCAGCGCGAACACGATCGCGGCGAACAGCACCAGCGTGCGGAACTGGCGGTTCAGGTACGCCGATGCGCCCTCCTGGACCGCGCCCGCGATCTCCTTCATCTTGGGGGTTCCGTCGGCGGACTTGAGCACCTGCTGACGCAGCACGAAGGAGAAGATCAGCGCGGCGGCGGCGATCGCTCCGATGACGGCGACGATGGTGAGACTGGACCCGCCGACCTCGAGGTCGGTCGTGACTGCGGTGGGCATTCGTCCTCCTTGACGAGTCCTTTGCGCGACCTCGTTGTCGCGCTACCGGCTATGCGGGGAGTCTAGGGGACGATGGGACCGCGAGCGAGGGACACCCGAGGGCGACCCAACGTTTTTCGCAGGTTGTGCGTCGACATTGCGAGAAACCGACAGGACCGACTCAAGGCCGAGACTCCGGAGGGGACATGTCTCAGTGGCAGGACACGATGGAGGCGCTCGTGCGCGACCGAGAACGCGCTCTGCTCTCCTACGCGTACCTGGTCTGCGGTGACCCCGTGCAGGCCCAGGACCTCGTGCAGGACGCGCTCGTGCGCACCTTCGCGAGGGAGCGCAAGGGACTGACCGCGGTCAAGGCCGAGGGCTACGTGCGCCGGGCCATCACCACCACCTTCGTGGACCAGTACCGCCGCAGCCAGCGGTGGCAGCGGGTCCAGCACCTGTTCCGGCCGGACGCCTACGCGCCCGACCGGATGGGCCAGGTGGAGGCGGGCTCTGAGGTGGCCGACGCGCTGGCCACGTTGCCGCCCCGCGTGCGGGCATGCGTGGTGCTGCGGTACTTCGACGACCTCACGGTTCCTCAGGTCGCACGGACGCTCGGCATCGCCGAGGGAACCGTGAAGCGCTACCTCAGCGACGGGCTGGGCCAGCTGGAGCTGGCGCTCGGACCGCTCGAGGACGCAAATACGGCCGATGCGGCCCGGGCTCCCGTGGCCTCGCGCCGCTCGCAGGAAGGGAACGAACGATGAAGCTCTCAGACGCACTGAGGGGCGCCGCAGACCGCGCGCCGGTGGACGATGCGACCGTCGCCGTGGGCGCCGTCGCGGGCCGGGTGAAGCGCCAGCGCGCCGTGCGCGCCGGGTCGACCGGTCTCGTGGGCGCCGGCGCCGTGGCGGTGCTCGCGTTCGGCGCGGTAGGGCTGCCGATGGCCGGCTCCGACGAGTCCGACGACAGCGTCAGCATGGAGGCCGGGGCGGACGCCGCCATGGACGACGGCGAGATCGCGACCGAGGAGAGCCTCGAAG
Organism: uncultured Demequina sp.; assembly: GCF_913055775.1. Lineage (GTDB taxonomy): Bacteria > Actinomycetota > Actinomycetes > Actinomycetales > Demequinaceae > Demequina. Next base: position 6,064 of record NZ_CAJXJX010000100.1, read on the forward strand.
GCGCCACCGCCGACTCGCGCCTGGCGTTCGCGCTGTGCGGCGGCACCGTCGATAGCCAGGAGTTCGGCGAGCCGAGCATTGCTCTCGCCACCCGCATCGGCTCTGACGAGGTCGAGCCGGGCTCGTCCGTCGAGGTGTCGTTCGACGCGACCGCGCTGGCCGATGTGGACCTGCTCACCGCGGGACCCGACTACGTCGTGACCTGGGACGGCATCGTCGTGGGCGCGATCCACGAGAGCCCCCTGTTCGCGTACGGGCCCGCCGACGAGATGGTCGAGCACCCGGATGGGCTGCAGGACGTGGTCCTCGCCGAGGGCGAGACGTCGACCGCGACGTACGAGGTCGACCTCGTGAACTGCTGGGACGGCACTCCGCTGCCCTCCGGAAAGTACGAGATCCACGCGTGGCAGAGCTTCGCGAGCACCGCGGACTCGACGGGCGACGGAGAGATGACTCCGGAGCCGAGTGCCTCTGAGGAGGTCGTGGAGTCGATGCCGGACGACGGCTCCGACGATGCCGGTGACGCCAGCGGGGGCGGCGAGGGCGACGGCATGGCAGACAGCACCGTGTCCTCCGGTGAGCCCGGGCCGGTGTCCCCGGACGCGAGCGCGCTCGTGCTCGAGCAGTTCCGAGTCGCGGCCCAACCCGTAGCCCTCGTCATTGGAGGCGAGCCCGTCGATGATCCGTTCGCGGACTACCTGACTCCCCTTGAGCCGGAGCCCGCTCCGGAACCCGTCGAGCCCGAGCCGCTGCCCGACGGCTATCTCACTCCTGAGGCGGCGCGCGAGCTGTTCGACCAGACCCGCGCGGGCTCGACGTGGTCCATGGCGGCCGGGACGCAGCGCTGGGTGGTGTCCTACGACGCCCGCCGCATGGATGAGGAGCAGCAGTGGTACGGCTGCGTCTGGGGCGACGGGCAGGACGCGCGCTTCCCGTCCGAGTCTGCCGAGATGGGGCTGCTCGACGTGAGCGTCGACCTGCCGACGTCGATCTCGGTGAGCTACGGGTTCGTGGTCGATGGCAACCCGGTGGTCTCGAGCGAGGTGCGCAACGTCTCCGACTACACGATCCCGAACTTCTGGGATTCCGCGCAGCCCGCGCTGTACCTGGTGCAGGACGGGCGCGTGGTCGCCGAGGGGTATCCCGAGAGCCTCGATCGCGGGGGATACGGCATCGAGCGGGCGATGGACGGGGCCGCCGTGGACGAGTTGTCCGTGCTCCCCTGGCCCGGGGGCGACGGACTGCTCGAGCCCGGTGAGTCCACGGCCGGCGACTTCCTGTGGCGCGACGTGAACGGGTGCGCCAGCGAGGATGGCTCGTGGCAGGTGGGCCCGGGAACCTACACGGTGCTGACCATGCAGTCGCTGAGCCTCAGCAACGACGCGTGGATCGCCTACGGCGACGTCGCCTACAACGACGTCGCCGAGGACATCGAGGCCGAGCAGCAGGCGGTGCTTCTCGACCGTGCAGGCGACGGGGACGATGCGGTGGATCTGCCCACCATCGAGTCGCCCGGGATTGGCGGTGCCGCGACCAGCGGCTCGTCGGGTTCGTCGGGCCTGGCCGACGTGGGAGAGGAGCCGGACACCGACGTCGCGATCGCGCCGGCACCGGACGGTGAGTATGACTGGATCGACCTCCAGGTCTGGACGTCGCTGGGGACAGTGACCGTTCGCTGAAGAAGTGCCTGAGAATTCACCGAAATCTCTCCCGCCAGCGTGCCCGCTTGTGCAAGGATGTCGCCAAGAGCGTGGCCCGGTCCACTGCGGGCGACGTCGCACAGCCCCCGGGGGCGGCGTGACCCCCTCAGCCGCGCCGCCTCCGGGCTCACCTTCGCGCTGACCCCGGCGCCTCACCCCGTGTTCCTCGGTCCCGCCACCGCCACCGCCGAGACACCGTACACGGTCGCCTCAGCGGTGACATCTGCGCCCCGCACGACGCACGAGGCCAGCTCAGCCTCGACCGCTCGTGCGACCCTGCGCGCGGCTTCGCACGCGACACCGTCGGGGATCTGCGCCGAGGCCACGGCCGTCCGGGCCTGACGGGCGCCCGCCAGAGCTGCGGCGTCGGCCGCGTGCTGGGCGAGCACGCGCGCATGCGCCTGCCCCGCCAGGGCCACCACGGCGGCGCCCAGCACCAGCGCTACCACCACCAGTGCCAGCGCGAGCACCGTCGCCGAGCCTCGCTCGCTCATGGTTCGATCACCGCCACCGATCGGCCGCGTGCGTGCGGCAGCCACCCGCGACCAGGCAGCGTCACGGCGACCGCCACCGTCGAAACCGAGGTGTTCACCTCGACCACGGCGCCGCTCACGACTCGTTCCACGGCCGCACGAGCGGCCGCCGCACCCTCCACGGCAGCGACTCGAGCCCCGAGCGCCGAGGCATCGGCCGCTATCACCGCATTCCGCGCCCACGCGACGGAAGCGAGCACCAGGCCCAGCACGAGCACGACCGCGGGCAGCGCGGCGGCCAGCTCCACCGACACCGACCCACGGTCGGCCCGGGTGCTCACCCGAACGCGGACCGGAGAATGCCGGCCAGCAGCTCGCGGACCTCGTCGGACCTCACCAGGGCGATGAGGATGCCCGCGAAGGCCGCCGCGGCGACCGTCACCAGCGCGTACTCCGTGGTCGCCATGCCGGAGTCGTCTCGCCACCGGTCCATCCATCGGATCATGTCTCTCCCTTCCGCCCCGGCGGCCGCCGGGGACAGCGCCAGCATCGGCGCTGTGGCTTCCGGCTGCTCGGCCGGAGTCCCCCTTCTGGGGACGACGCGGAGGGGTGGCGACATGGGGACGGCTCACGGTGCCGGAGCAGGCACATCGAGGTCGAGGTCGAGGACTCCGCCCAGGTCACCCAGGCCGGCTCCCGCCACCACTGCGTAGACCATCGGCACCACGCCCGCGAGGGCGAACGCGGGGAGAAGACACAGGGCCAGCGGCAGCGTGAGCCGGACGCCCAGCTCCCCCGCGGCTCGCTGGGCCCGCCGCCGCTCGTCACGGTCCAGGCGCGCGGTCGCGGCGGCGATGCCTGGTCGGGCAGGCGCCCCCGTCTCCACCGCGAGCGTGAGCGGCCGCCGCAGCGCGCCGAGCACGGTGTGCGGTGCGGAGTCCGAGCCGCGCCGCTCGCGACGTGCGAACCGCGCGGCGGGGCGCGACGTGCCGCGGCGCCGGGCGCCTCGTGCCGTGCCCCCGCCCCACGGGCCCGGGGTTGCTGGACCGTCACCGGCGGCGCGGTCGAGCGCATCGGCCAGCTCGACGAGCGCGCGCCCGCCGTGCTCGTCCACCACGCCTGCCACGCGGCGGCACGCGTCACTCACGGGCATGCCCGTGCCCAACGCGGCGTCCACCAGCGCGCACGTGACAGCGACCGGGATCTCGGCCCGCGCATCGGCCATTCCAGGACCTCCGGCCGCGCGCACCATGCGCGCCATCCACCGCGCTCCACCCCACGTCAGCCCGGCGGCCGCGGCGGCGAGCACCCAGCCCGCCGGGGACATCACGAGCGTCCTCACTGCTCTCGGATCGACGAGGGCGGCCAGGCCCACTCCGACGAGCGGCAGCCTCCGCAGGATCTGTGCGCTCATGCGTGGGCCCGCGAGCGCGGCCTCGGCGGCATCGCGGGCGACCGCGACTCGAGCGAGGGCCTCGTCGACCGCCATGAGCACGCGCGCGAGCGGTGCCCCGACCTCACGGGCCAGGCGGGATCCTGCGAGCGCGCAGCGGGCTGCCACGGCGTCGCCGCCCAGCCGGTCCACCCGGGGCAGGCCCTCGGCGTCGACCTCGACGCCCGCGGCCGCCCACGCGCGCGAGGGGTCCATGCCGGAGCGCAGGAGCGCCGTGACGTCCGCGAGCACAGCCGCCGCGTCGGGGCCACCCCCTCGCGCACCGTGCCGGGCCGTCGCTCTCACGCGACACCCCACCCCAGGCCGCGCGCAAGCTCGGCGTACGCAGGTCCCGCAGACATCGCGCCAGTCGGCGTGCGACGGAGCGCGATCCTCACCTCGAGGGACCCGGTCGCTCGGGTCGGCAGCGACACCGCCGCGAGCACCCGTCCCGTCGCCGTGCGCTCGACGTGGAGGATCGCGTCGAAGGCGGCGG
>NZ_CAJXJX010000101.1 GCF_913055775.1 uncultured Demequina sp.
CAGCGGGCGAGGGAATCGGCGCCCAGGTTCTTCTGCACCACGAGCCATGCCTCGCCGCCCGGGGCCAGGCGCGGCAGCCACGTGCTGAGCAGACCGTGCAGCGCCTCTTTGCCGATCCGGATGGGCGGGTTGGACCAGATCGCGTCGAAGCGCAGCTCCGTCGGAACGTCGCCCGGCTCCAGGGCGGCAACCTGTGCGGCCACCCCCAGCCGCTCCGCGTTGCGCGCGGTCAAGTCCAGCGAGCGACGGTTGACGTCGACCGCGGTGACCCGCGCATCGGCCGTGCCCAGTGCTGCCGTCAGCGCGAGCGGTCCCCACCCGCACCCCAGATCCAGCACGTCGCCGGCGGGAGCCGGCGGCAGGTGACGCAGCAGCACCTGGGTACCCAGGTCGAGGTGCCCGGGGGAGAAGATGCCGGGCGCGGTCTCCACATCGACGTCGCGCCCGGCGAGCTGGACGTGGATGCGGCGGCGCTCGTCAGCGGACGCGGGCTCCGCGGTGAAGTAGTGGTCCTCGCTCACGCGTGCGAGCGTACCGGTGGTGGTGCCTGTCAGCGCGCGATGCGACAATGGACGGAGCATGAGTGAAGCGCTCCACGACAGCAACGACGACCAGCAGCCCTCTCGCGCCGATGCGGTGATCGAGCGGGTGCTGTCGCGCGCGGGAACGGCGGTGGCCGAGGGCGGCACCGCGCGCACCGCGTACGACGGCGACCAGTTCGAGCGCGAGGAGCGCGCCGCGCTACGCCGCGTCGACAACCTCTCGACCGAGCTCGAGGACATCACCGAGGTCGAATACCGCCAGCTGCGCCTTGAGAAGGTCGTGCTGGTGGGGCAGTGGTCCCAGGGCAGTGCCGCCGAGGCTGAGGTGGGGCTGCGCGAGCTCGCGGCTCTCGCCGAGACGGCCGGCTCGCAGGTCCTCGATGGCGTCCTGCAGCGCCGCCCGCACCCGGACCCCGCCACGTACATCGGCAAGGGCAAGGCGGCGGAGGTCGCGGAGATCGTGGCCGCGGTGGGCGCCGACACCGTCGTGGTGAATGACGACCTCGCTCCCAGCCAGCGCCGCGCGCTCGAGGACGTGGTGAAGGTCAAGGTCATCGACCGCACCGCGTTGATCCTCGACATCTTCGCCCAGCACGCCAAGTCCAAGGAGGGCAAGGCGCAGGTCGAGCTCGCCCAGCTCGAGTACCTGCTGCCGCGACTGCGCGGCTGGGGTGACTCGATGTCCCGCCAGGCAGGTGGACAGGTCGGCGGCGCCGCGGCGGGCATGGGTTCCCGCGGTCCCGGTGAGACCAAGATCGAGCTGGACCGCCGGCGCATCCACACGCGCATGGCGCAGCTGCGCCGCCAGATCAAGGCCATGGAGCCCGCGCGCGAGGTGCGGCGCAGCAGCCGGAGGGCGCTGCCCAACGTCGCGATCGTGGGCTACACCAACGCCGGCAAGTCCTCGCTGCTGAACCGCGTCACGGGCGCGGGCGTCCTCGTGGAGAACGCGCTGTTCGCCACCCTGGACCCGACGGTGCGCCGTTCGCAGACGCCCGACGGCCGCGAGTTCACGGTGTCCGACACCGTGGGCTTCGTGCGGGACCTGCCGCACCAGCTGGTCGCGGCCTTCGCGTCGACGCTCGAGGAGGTCGCGCAGGCGGACCTCATGCTGCACGTGGTCGATGCGTCGCACCCGGATCCCGAGGGACAGATCTCGGCGGTACGCACCGTGCTGTCGGACGTGCCGGGTGCGGACGAGGTGCGCGAGGTGATCGTGCTCAACAAGGCGGACATCGCGGACCCCGAGACGCTGATGCGCCTGCGCGCGCGGCCGGAGACCACCATCGAGGTCTCTGCGCTCACGGGTGAGGGCATCGACGCGCTGATGGCCCTGATCGGCCGCGAGCTGCCGCGTCCCGACGTCCGTGTCGACGTCGTGGTGCCGTACACGCGCGGCGACCTGATCCACGAGGCCCACCTGCACGGCGAGATCATCGAGGAGACCCACGAGCCCGAGGGCACGCGCCTGATCGCGCTGGTCGACGAGCCCCTCGCCGCGCGGCTCGAAGCCGCCGCGCTCGCTGCGTGAGCACGGCCGATGCGCCCGTCGCCGCGGGTGATGACGTCGCGGTGAGCGAGGACGCGGCCGCGCGGACCGAGGCCGTTCGGCTGCTCGGCACGGCCGTCGCCGCGCTGGGGGGCAAGGAGCGTGCCGGCCAGACCGCGATGACGGCCGCGGTCGAGCGCGCGCTGGGCCACGGCGAGCACGCGCTGGTGCAGGCGGGAACCGGCACCGGAAAGTCCCTGGCCTACCTCGTGCCCGCGGTCGTGCACGCGGCACGGGCGAAGGAGCGCATCGTGGTGTCCACGGCGACGCTCGCGCTGCAGCGACAGGTGTACTCCAAGGATCTCCCCCTCGTGCTCGACGCACTCGAGCCGGAGCTGGGCGAGCGTCCTCGGGCGGCGCTGTTCAAGGGACGCGCCAACTATCTGTGCAAGCACAAGATGGCGGGCGGCTACGGCGAGCCGGACGAGGACATGCTGCCGATCCAGGCGGGCCCCACGAGTGACCTGGGACGCGAGGTCGCGAGGCTGCACGCGTGGGCGGAGGAGACCGACACGGGCGACCGGGACGACCTCGTCCCCGGCGTGTCCCACCGCGCGTGGGCGCAGGTGTCCGTCACCGGTCGCGAGTGTCTCGAGTCCAAGTGCCCCATGCTCAAGGAGTGCTTCTCGCAGCAGGTGCGCGACCAGGCGGCGAACGCCGGGATCGTCGTCACCAACCACGCCGTGCTGGGAGTCCAGGCGGCCAGCCACGACCTGCTGGGCGAGCATCACGCCCTCATCGTCGACGAGGCGCACGAGCTGGTGAGCCGGATCACGTCCTCCGCGACCCACGAACTCACCGTGCTGCGCCTCGATCGCGCGGCGACGGCTGCTCGACGGTGCGGGATCGACTCCGAGGAGCTCGACCGGGCGGCGCGTGCTCTCGATGGCGCGCTGGGCGAGCACGAGCCCGGGCGGCTGCGCCTGGGCCTGCCCGAGGACCTCGCCGAGGCCGTCGACCTGGCGCGTGGCGCCGCGCGCGCCATGCTCAGCCAGGTGCAGAAGCTCGGCAAGGACGCCGGTGAGACGGGCTCCCCGGGTGACACCGCATCGGCCACCGCCAAGCTCGCGACCGCCGCTCTCACCGAGGTCTTCGACGTGTGCGAGGAGCTCCTGGGCGAGCACGGGCGCTATGTGATCTGGCTCGCGCCTCCCGACGGCGACTACGAGTCGCGGGCGGCGGTGCGCATCGTCGCGGCGCCCCTCGATGTCGCGGGTCTGATCCGCGAGCGGCTCATCTCGGAGAAGGCCTCGGTCTTCACGTCGGCGACCCTGGCGCTGGGCGGCAACTTCGAGGCGATGGCGCGTCACCTGGGCATCGACGAGCCGATCACCATGGATGCCGGCAGCCCCTTCGAGTACGGCAGCCAGGGAATCCTGTACGTGGCGTCGCACCTGCCGCGACCGGGGCCGGGCGGTATCTCGGACGAGGCGCTCGACGAGCTCGCCGCGCTGATCGAGGCGGCTGGCGGCCGGACCCTGGGGCTGTTCTCGTCGCACCGGGCCGGGCAGGCCGCGGCCGAGGCCATGCGTGCCAGGCTCGACGTGCCGGTGCTGTACCAGCTCGACGATCAGCTGCCGACGCTGGTCGAGCGGTTTCGCGAGGACCCGCAGGCGTGTCTGTTCGGGTCCACGTCACTGTGGCAGGGCATCGACGTGCCCGGCGCGACGGCGTCGCTGGTGGTGATCGATCGCATCCCGTTCCCCCGGCCGGACGAGCCGATCTCGCAGGCGCGGAGCGAGGCCGTCGCGCAGTCCGGCGGCAACGGTTTCATGGCCGTCTCCGCGACTCATGCTGCGTTGCTGCTCGCCCAGGGGTCCGGGCGCCTGATCCGCTCTCACGAGGACAGGGGAGTGGTCGCCGTGCTCGACTCGCGCCTGGCGACGGCCCGGTACGGAGGCTTCCTCGCGCGGTCGATGCCGCCGCTGTGGGGCACGTCCGACCGCGACACGGTGCTCGAGGCGCTGCGACGCCTCGACGCGGCTGCGCGGGAGCGCGGCGAGTAGGCCCTAGGCTGTGGACGCGGAAGGAGCCCCACGATGACTGAGACGACGCCCAGCGCCGAGTACGAGCGCGGCCAGCAGGAGGAGCGCGAGCGCTTCGCGGAGTACCTGGCGCACTTCGAGAAGCGGGGCCGGCGGCTTGCCGCCGAAGCGGAGTCTGAGGAGTCGCGGACGTACCAGACCACGGTCGCGAACTCGATGGGCGCGATGCGCCGCGCAATCCAGGGCGGATTCCACTGGAAGGACGACTGGCGCGCGACCGAGTAGTCGCTGTGGCGTCGCTACACGCGACGCAGGACCGAGACCACCTTGCCCATGATGGACGCGTGGGTGCCGTCGATGGGCGTGTACGCGGGGTTGTGAGGCATCAGCCAGACCTGGCCGTCCTTGCGCCGGAACGTCTTGACCGTGGCCTCGTCATCCAGGAGCGCGGCGACGATGTCGCCGTTGTCTGCCGTCGCCTGCCGGCGCACGACGACCCAGTCGCCGTCGCAGATCGCGGCGTCGATCATCGAATCACCGGTGACGTTGAGCATGAACAGCTCGCCCTCGCCGGTGAGCTGCTTGGGCAGGGCGAAGATGTCCTCGACGGCCTGGTCCGCGAGCACCGGGCCACCGGCGGCGATGCGGCCGACGAGCGGGACCATCGAGAGGTCGTCCCGGTCGACGGCCGGCGCAACGGCGATCTCGGGGTTTGACGTGTCGGGCGCGGACTCCTGGCCGGGCATGACCACCTCGATGGCGCGGGGCCGATGTGGGTCGCGGCGCAGGTAGCCCTTCGACTCCAGGGCGGACAGCTGATGCTTCACCGAGGAGGTCGACGTGAGGCCCACGGCCTCGCCGATCTCCCGCATCGACGGCGGGTAGCCGCGGGACTCGACCGAGTCGCGGATGGTCTCGAGGATGCGTCGCTGGCGGTCGGTGAGCCGGTCCTCGGGGGCCGTCGGGAACTCGTGGATGGTGGCGCCGCCCTCGACTGAGCGCTCGTCCATGTCTCCTCCTCGCGGGCCCTGCCCGGCTCGATGTCAGACCCCGGTGATGGGCTGTCCTTCATGACGGTAGGGCACCCGAACGCGGAAATCAAACATATGTTCGAGCGTGTCTTGCCTCTGTCCGACCAGAGTGCTACAAATAGAACACGTGTTCGACGAACATGTGTTCGAATGGAGGAAGACATGACTGCATACGCGATGACCAGCCCGGCGATCTCCCGCCCGGTGCCTGCGATCGTTCGGTCCTCGTCGCGCCCCGCTTCCGTTCAGCCGCGACGCGGCTCCGTGCGCGTCCACATGATCGACACACCCGCCGCGCGCGCTCGTCGGCGAGGGATCCTGGTCGTGGTGCTGCTCGCGCTCGGCGCGTTCCTGGCGCCGCAGGCGTTCGCGAACGACTCGTCTGAGATCCCGGTGGTGCTCGACACCTACACGGTGGGCCAGGGGGAGACCATGTGGGAGATCGCGTCGAGCATCGCGCCCGCCGGAGTGGACGTGCGCGACGTCGTCGCGGACATCCTGACGGTCAACGCCATGACGGACTCGGCTCTGCAGGCGGGTCAGCAGTTGAGGCTGCCGGTCATCGACTGACGTGCGGCCGCGCTCGCGCGGACGTTCGGCTCAGATCGGCCGCGCGTGGTCCGGGCAGTCGTCAGCGCGGCGCATCGGGGGAGCGGCTCGACCGGTTCCGATGGGCTGAACGGTCGCGTGCGCCTTTCATGGGAGAGTGTTCCCATGCATTGCCCCTTCTGCCGCCACCCGGACTCGCGCGTCGTCGACTCGCGCACTACCGAGGACGGGTCGTCGATCCGGCGCCGGCGCGAGTGCCCCGAGTGTGGCAAGCGCTTCTCGACGGTCGAGACGGCCAGCCTGTCGGTGGTGAAGCGCAACGGACTGGTCGAGTCATTCAGCCGCGACAAGGTGATGTCCGGCGTGCGCAAGGCGTGCCAGGGACGCCCGGTCAGCGAGGACGACCTCGCCGTGCTCGCCCACCGCGTCGAGGAATCGATCCGTGCGCAGGGACAGGCGGAGATCGACGCGACCGACATCGGGCTCGCGATTCTCCCGCCGTTGCGCGAGCTCGACGAGATCGCCTACCTGCGCTTCGCGAGCGTCTACCAGGCGTTTGAGACGCTCGAGGACTTCGAGGCCGCCATCACGCTGCTGCGCGGCGACGACTGACGCTGATCCTCCACCCGGGTCCGTCCGACTCCCAGAATCCCCACTGACGCTCCACCAGGACGCACCGGTGCTTGCGCGTTGCACCGTGCGCGAACCCCGCGGGTGGTCAGCGCTTCTTCTTGGGGCGGGGCTTGCCCCGGCGGCTCGAGGTGCTCTTGGTGGGCTTGCCCGCAGACTTCTTGCCAGGCTTGCCGTCCGACTTCTTGACCGGCTTGCCCGCAGAGTTGTTGCCGCGCGTGCCGCCGTCCTGCTTGCGGGCCTTGCCGCCGGTGTCCTGCGTCGCTCCGCCGTGGGCGGGCTTCCTGCCGCGGGGCTTCGCGCCGGCGTCGCGGTCGTAGCGAGCGGGGCTGCGGTCGTCGCGACCCTCCCGTGAGCCACGTCGGTTGTCACGGTCGCTCGCGTCGGTATCGAAGCGCCCACGTCGGTCGTCACGCCGGTAGTCGCGGTTGTCGCGAGAGCCGCGGCGGTCGTCCCGGCCATCGCGGCCCTTCGTGGACTTCCCGCGGCCGGGACGGGTCTGACCTTCGCGATCGCTGAGGTACTGCTCGCGCAGGGCGAGTTCGCGCTCGCGCTCCGCGATCCGGCGCTCGCGGGCCTCGAGGTCGGAGCGCGTCCTCGCGCTCTCGTGCTGAGGGCTCGAACTCGTGCCGTACGACGTGCGGCCGTGTGCCGGACGTCGCGCGCCGTCGCCGCGAGCCGGACGACCGGAGCGCTCCGGCCGCGATCCCGACCGATCGCGGCCACCGGAGCCACCGCGACCACCGGAGCCACCACGCCCACCCGCGCCACCGCGGCCGCCACGCCCTCGCGCGCGCTCTCCCGAGGCAGCGGGGAGCGGCTCCTCGACGGGCACGCCGGACGGCTCCCGCGCACCGGTGAGGCGCGACAGCTGCTCGAGCGACTCGCGGTCGTCGCCGCCCACCTTCCGGAAGGTCGCGTCGACGCCGGCGAGCTCGATGAGCCGATCGACCGGCTTGCGCTGGTGCGGGAGGGACATGGTGACCACGAGCCCGCTCTCGCCGGCGCGCGCGGTGCGCCCGGCGCGGTGGGTGTAATCCTTGTGGTTGCCGGGCGGGTCCATCTGGAGCACCAGGTCCACATGATCGACATGAATGCCGCGGGCCGCGACGTCGGTGGCGACGAGCACGGGGATCTGCCCGGCGCGGAAGCCCGTGATCGCGTGATTGCGCTCGTGTTGCGAGCGATCGCCGTGCAGTGCGACCGCCAGCACGCCGGCGTCGCGCATCTCGGCGGCGATGCGGTCGCACGCGAGCTTCGAGCGCACGAACGCGATCGTGCGCCCCTCGCGAGCGACGATGCGCGTCGCGAGCCGATACTTCAGGTGCGGCGGCACGGACAGCACCACGTGCCGCATGTCCGCCGGAGCATCGTCACCGTCGGTGACGTCGTGGAGGACCGGATCCTCCATGTACGCCGTCACCAGGCGATCGACGTCGCCGTCGAGGGTCGCGGAGAACAGGAGCCGCTGCCCGCCCGCAGGCGTGGCGGCGAGGATCTTCTCGATCTCCTCCATGAAGCCCATCTCCGCCATGTGGTCCGCCTCGTCGAGCACCACGAGATCGGTCTGGGACAGGTCCGCGTGACCCCGGCGGGCGAGATCCGCGAGGCGTCCCGGCGTCGCCACCACCAGGTGCACGCCCCGCTCGAGAGAGCGGATCTGCTTCGACATCGACAGCCCGCCGGCCACGAGCCGCAGCGACACCTCCATGGCGTGGGCGAAGGGCTCGAGCGCGTCGTTGACCTGCATCGCGAGCTCGCGTGTGGGCACCAGCACGATGGCGCGCGGACGCCCCGGCTCGGCGCGGCCGGTCTGCGCGAGGCGAGCGATCGCCGGCAGGCCGAAGCCCAGCGTCTTGCCCGACCCCGTGCGTGCCTTGCCCAGCACGTCCTTCCCCGCCAGCGCATCGGCGATCGTGGCCGCCTGGATGGGGAACGGGGTCTCCATGCCCGCAGCGGCGAGCGAGGAGACCAGCGCCTCGGGCAGCCCGAGGTCCTGGAAGGTGATCGCGTCGTCGGCGGCTATGAGAGCACTCGCAGCCGCACAGTGCCGGGCATCGCGCCCAGGTCGGCGACGGAGTCGTCGGTCAGGCCGGCGGCGATGTCAGTCACCACGTAGCCCAGGTCGCCGCGCGTCGCAAGCAGCTGGCCCTCGATGTTGACGTCGTGCTCGGCGAACACGCGGTTCACCGCTGCCAGCACGCCGGGGATGTTCTCGTGCAGGTGCGCGATGCGGTGCGACCCCTGCGGCTGGTCCAGCTGCAGGTTGGGCAGGTTGACGCTGAGCGACGTGGAGCCGTGCTGCATGTAGTCGCGCAGGCGCTTGGACACGAAGATGCCGATGTCGCGCTGCGCCTCCTCGGTGGAACCGCCGATGTGAGGGGTGAGGATGACGTTGGGCGTGTTCTGCAGGGGCGACGTGAACGGGTCGCCCTTCTTCTTGGGCTCCTCGGGGAACACGTCGATGGCCGCGCCGGCGATCGCGCCGGACTCGAGGCCCTCCTTGAGAGCGTCGACGTCCACGATGAAGCCGCGCGACAGGTTGAGGAACAGCGCGCCGGGCTTCATGGTGTCGAACTGCTTGCGACCGAAGAAGCCCTGGTTGCCGGCCCGCCCGTCGACGTGCAGCGTCACGACATCGGCAGCCTGCAGCAGCGACTCGAGCGTAGGCATGCGCGTCGCATTGCCCAGCGCGAGCTTCTCCGCGTTGTCGTAGAAGATCACGTTCATGCCCAGGGCCTCGGCGACCACGGACAGCTGCGAGCCGATGTTGCCGTAGCCCACGATGCCCAGCGTGCGGCCGCGGATCTCGTGCGCGCCGTCGGCGGACTTGTTCCACACGCCCTCGTGCATGAGGCGGTTGTGCACCTGCAGGCGCCGGGTCAGCGAGATCATCTCGGCGACCGCCATCTCGACCACCGAGCGCGTATTCGAGAACGGCGCATTGAAGGCCGCGATGCCATGGCGGGCGGCGGCGGCGAGGTCGATCTGGTTGGTGCCGATCGAGAACGCGCCTACGGCGCACAGCGACGGCGACGCCTCGATCACGCGCTCCGTGAGCTGGGTCTTGGAGCGGATGCCGAGGATCTCGACGCCCGCGAGGGCCTCGATCAGCTCGTCCTCATCCATCGCTCCCGCGTGGTTGACGACGTCGATGCCGGCGGCCTCGAGGTTCTCGGTGGCCTGGGGGTGAAGGTTCTCTAGAAGAAGTGCGCGCACGGGGGACATACTCTCGCACTCACGATGGTCGTACCAACTCCACCGTCGTGCGGGCTACGACGCGAGGCCGGCGGGCAGATCGCGCCCGTGCACGATCTCGAGACGGCGCGTGGGGCGGGTCAGCGCGACGTACAGGTCTCCCACGCGCGCGTCCGCGATCGCGGTCGGCTCGATCACCACCGCGACATCGAACTCCAGGCCCTTGGTCTCGCGGGCGGAGTGCACCTCGACCGGGGCTCCCTCGACGGCGATCTCCGCGACGGCCTCGCGCGTCTGCTCGACCATGTGGTCGGGCGCGATCACGGCGACCAGCCCGCCCTCGCCGTCCGCCATGGATGACGCGTGCCGCGTCGCCACGTGCGCTGCCGAGGCGACCACCGCATCGGCCGTCGCCGCGCGAGTGACCGCCACCGCATCGTCCAGCTCGCGCGCCGCCTTGAGCTCGCTGACCGGGAGCCGCGCTGCGGTCGCGAAGGCCTGCGCGGACTCGGCGACGGCGGCGGGGATGCGGTACGAGATCGTGAGCTCGCGCACGTTCCACGCGTCGCCGAACAGCGGGTCCATGGTCTCTGGCCACCAGCGCGTGCCGGCGGCGGCGGCCACCTGAGCGACGTCGCCCACGATCGTCAAC
>NZ_CAJXJX010000102.1 GCF_913055775.1 uncultured Demequina sp.
GAGCACCCGCCGCTGCCTGCGCGACCGCCATCTGACGGTAGATCTCGAGCGTCGCGTCGTTGTCGACAGCGCCGTCCTCGGCCAGGACTCCGCAGTGGCCATGATCGGTGAACTCGTCCAGGCACAGATCCGCCATGACCACGAGCCGGCCCGCGGCGGCCTCGACTGCGCGCGCGATCGCGACGTTGAGGATGCCGTCGGGCTCACACGCCTGCGACCCTGTCGCGTCCCGGCGCTCGGGCACCGCGAAGAGCATCACGCCGCCCAGTCCTGCCCGGGCTGCGGCGTCGACGGCGCCGGCGAGGGACTCCAGCGTGTGCTGCTGAACCCCGGGCATCGACGGAATCTCGCGAGGAGCCTCGGCCCCTTCCCGCACGAAGACGGGCAGCACCAGCTGCGCGCGATGCACGCGCGTCTCGCGCACCAGCCTGCGCATCGCGGGCGTGGTGCGGAGGCGGCGGGGCCGCCGGTCCGGGCCCGGGACGGTCACGCGGGCTCCTCCTGGGACGCCGCATCGGCGTCGTCGTAGCTCTCCGCCACATCGGGGTCGAGGGCCTCGAGAAGGCCCGCGACGATGCCGTCGTAGGACGGCGCGGTCGCGACCGAGGCGACCGGGAGCCCGTCGGCTCGTGCGGCAGCCGCAGTCATGTCACCGATCGCGACCACAAGAGTGCCGTCCGGGACCGATGCGCCCGAGCGCGCCAGGCGCTGGGCCACCGATCCCGAGGTGAGCAGGATCGCGTCGAACTCCCCGGCCTCGATCTGCTCGCGCAGCTGGCGTCCCACGCCGGGGCCGTCCACCGTGCGGTAGGCCTCCACCGTGGTCACCGACCATCCCTTGCGCTCGAGCCCACGCGGGAGCACGGGTGCCGCCAGGTTTCCCAGGGGTACCAGCACCTTGCCCGGTCCCTTCGGGAACTCCTCGACGATGCCCCGTGCGTTCTGGCGCTTGGAGGGCACCAGCTCGACGTCGAGGCCCAGGCCTGCGCACACGGCGCGCGTGGCCTCGCCCACGGTGGCGACCTTCGAGTCCGGAAGCGGCGCGGCGAGATCGACGCCACGAGCCTTCGCGATCGCGTCCATCGCGCTGAGCGCGTTGCGACTGGTGACGGCCAGCCAGTGGTAGTCGCCGGCGCACCACGACAGGGTGGCCTCCTCGAGAGCCTCGGGGTTCTCGGTGGGCGCGATCGCGATGAACTCGACCTCCTCGACCTCGGCGCCGGCCTCCGCGAGCCGCACCGCGAGATGCCTCCGCTCAGCGGTGACGGGCACCAGCAGGCGCCTTCCGCGCAGGGCTGTCAGGTCCATGTCACGTCCTTCCCATGAGGCGGCCGGCACCCCGGCCCATCAGCGTCCATCCGGTCGAGCGCCCCAGCGACGCGGCCTCCGAGGCCGGACCCTGGATCGACTCGTTGAGCGCGAGCGTGCCAGCGGCGTCCACCACGCGGGCGCGCAGCGACAGGACGTCGGCCTCCACGGTCGCGTACGCCGCGACCGGGGCGGAGCATCCCGCGTCGAGCACGGACAGCAGCGACCGCTCCGCAGTCACGGCCGCTCGCGTGGGCGCGTGGTCGAGCGAGCGGATCACGTCTGCCCACTCGCGGTCCGCGTCCGGGAGGATCTCGATCGCGAGCGCTCCCTGTCCGGGCGCGGGGAGCATGTCCGCAGGATCGAGGAACTCGGTGACGTCGTGGAGGCGCCCCAGACGTTCGAGACCCGCCGCGGCGAGCACCACGCCGTCGAGCTCAGCACCCACCTTCGACAGCCGGGTGTCGACGTTGCCGCGCAGAGGTTCGACCTGCAGGTCACGACGCAGCGCGAGCAGCTGAGCACCGCGCCGGGGCGAGCCGGTGCCGATGCGGGCGCCCTCGGGCAGCTCGCGCAGCGGCGTGCCCCCGGTGCACAGTGCGTCGCGCACGTCCACGCGCTCGGGGATCGCCGCGACCTCGAGTCCGGGGTGGGGCGTCGTGGGCATGTCCTTCAGCGAATGGACCGCGAGGTCGCACTCCCCTGCGATGACCGCCTCGCGCAGTGCCGCCACGAAGACGCCCACCTCCGACAGGCCCACGAGCGAGCCCCGGGAGATGTCACCGTGCGTGGTGATCTCGACCAGCTCGACCTCGAGGTCGACACCCCGGTGCTGGGCGCGCTCGACGATCGCGTCAGCGACCATCCCCGACTGAGTGCGCGCGAGGGTCGAGGCGCGGGTCCCCAGACGAAGCTTCATGGGTCCTATCGTTTCACAGTCACACGGCCGCTCAGCCCTCGCGGACCGGGCTCCGATAGCCCGGTCCGACGGTGATGAGCACCATCGCCACAGCGGCCAGCACCAGCGCGACCCAGGCCGGTGCCTGATAGCCCCAGCCCGCGGCGATCACGAGCGCGCCGAGTCCCGTGCCCACCGCCGTGGCGGCGTTCAGGGCGGCGTGCGCGAGGGCCGAGCCGAGCGACGGCGAGCCGTGCATGACATCCATGAGATGCACCTGCGAGGCCTGAGAGAACACCTGGATCGAGCTGCCGAGCAGGAACAAGAGCGCGACCGTGAAGAGCGGGACGTCGCCCACGAGCCCGATCCCGAGCAGCGCAACCGCGGACAGCGCCAGCCCCAGGCGGCCCGCGCCCAGGTGCGAACGGTCGGTGAGCCGCCCGCCCGCGTAGGCGCCCAGCGTCATCGCCAGACCCCAGATCACGAGGATCCACGTCACCTGATCCGCGCTGTAGCCGTTGGTGACCTCGAGCAGCGGCACGATGTAGGAGAACACCGCTCCCAGGCCGGCGAAGCCGATCGTGATCGCGATGATCGCCGTCCATAGCGGCCTGCCGCGCAGCGCCCGCAGTTCCGAGCGCGGCGACGCATGCTCGGAGCCCGGCACGTCGGGCGTGAACGCCCACACGCCCACGAGCGCGACGGCTGCGATCATCGCGATCACGCCGTACGCCGCGCGCCATCCCGCGGCGTTCGACAGCCACTGCACGAAGGGCACGCCCACGATCAGGGACGTGGTGAGCCCCAGCATGATGATGGATACGGCCTTGCCGCGCCGCTCGCGGCCCAGCACGGTCATCGCGACGAAGGATGCGACGCCCAGGAGCGCGCCGTGCGGCAGGCCCGCGACGAACCGGATTGCCATCAACGCCTCGACCGTGGGCGCAACCACGGTCGCGACGGTCGCGACGAGGAACGTGGCGGCCATCCAGATCAGGAGAGGTCGCCGTCCCATGCGGCCGAGCCCCACCATGAGCAGTGGCGCGCCCACGACCACACCCAGCGAGTACGCAACCATCGTGAAGCCGAGGACGTCCACGGTGGTGTCAAGGTCCTTCACCTGGTCCTGCACCACACCCGCGGCACCGTTCTGCGAGATGCCGATCACGAAGCCCACGACCGCGAACGCGGCGAGCACGTGCCATGCGCGGGGGTCCCGCGCTGTGCGCGGCACGCGCCACCTGGGCTGGCCAGCGTCGACGGTTGCGGGAAGGTCCGTCACGATGCGGTCCTTACGCGAACGCCGTCATGAGCGGCCCCGCCGGATCACGACGAGGACCGCCACTGCGGCGCTGGCGACCAGCGCCAGACCGATCACGGGGAGCGCCCAGCCAGGAAACTCCTCGGACTCGTCCACGTCGACACTCCCCATGTCGGACTCAGGCGACACGTCGACGGCGGGGCTCGGCTCGGCACTGATGGGCGCGGGCTCCGGCGAGGGGTCATCGCTGGGGGCGGGATCGGCGGCCTCGACGGGCGCATAGGTGAAGGCCACGACGCCCTGGAGGGGGTGCCCGTCCTCCGCGACGACGCGCCAGACGAGCTCCGCGTCTCCGGGCGCGATCCCACCGGGCACCGCGGCAGCCACGGACGTCTCGCTGGGGAAGGTCGGCTCGAGAACGTGGGTCTCGCCACCGCCGTCCACGATCGACAGCTCAGCCCCGATCTCGAGAAGCCCGCTCGAGAAGTCGAGCGTCACGTCGGACAGCGCCTCGACGGTCTCTCCCTCGCCCGGGGTCGTGGATCGCAGCTCCGTGTGCGCGGTCGCCGCAGGGCCCAGCGCCACGACCGCGGTCACGGCGACCGCCAGGGAGACCAGGAGCGCGCGGGTGAGCCGCGCGAAGGTGAGGGAGCGCATGCGCTCATTCTCGCATCGGCCGTCGGCGTCACCTTCACGTCACCCAAGGTTCACGGGACCTTCGGGTGATCGTGAACCCGAACGGCGACGCCCCTCGTGACAATGGGAGGCGTGAGGGTCGCGCTGCTTGCAGAGTCCTTTCTCCCGCACGCCAACGGAGTGACGAACTCCCTGCTGCGGGTGATCGAGCACCTCTCCGCACGGGGCGACGAGGCTCTCGTGATCGCCCCGGAGGCCAAGCGATCTGCAGGACCCGTACGGTACGGCGTCGCCCGCGTGGTGCGACTGCCCGCGTTCGGGTGGCCCGGCTACGACGACGTCCGAGTCTCGCTCTCGCGGGTCTCTCGGGTGGCACGCGAACTCGACGCCTTCGGCCCCGACGTCGTGCACCTGGCGTCGCCCTTCATGCTCGGCTGGGCCGGCGTGCGCGCCGCGGAGCAGTTGGGCCTGCCGAGTGTCGCGGTCTATCAGACCGAGGTCCCCAGCTACGCGGACCGGTATCGCGTGGGCTGGGGCGAGCCGCTGCTGTGGCACCGCGTGGTGCAGATCCACGCACGTGCGGGGCTGACGCTCGCGCCCTCCACGTACGCGATGGATCAGCTCCGTGGCGTCGGCGTCCCGCGGCTTCGACTGTGGCCGCGCGGCGTGGACACCCGCCGCTTCGACCCTGCCAGGAGGGACGATGCGCTCAGGGCCGCGTGGGCGCGCGACGGCGACGTGGTGGTGGGCTACGCGGGACGGCTCGCAGTGGAGAAGCGCGTCGAGGACCTGGCGCGCCTCGCCGAGCTTGACGGCATTCGCCTGGTGATCATCGGCGACGGCCCCGAGCGCGCGCGGCTCGAGGCGCTGCTGCCTGAAGCGATCTTCACGGGCTACCTGCGCGGCAACGCGCTGGCGGCCGCCCTTGCGAGCCTCGACGTGTTCGTGCACTGCGGCGAGCTCGAGACCTTCTGCCAGGGCATTCAGGAGGCGCAGTCATCCGGGGTGCCCGTGGTCGCGCCGCGCCGCGGGGGCCCGATCGACCTCGTGGACCACGGCGCGAACGGCTTCCTGTACGAGCCTGGCGACCTGAACGGCATGGTCGCGGCGGTCAGCGCCCTGGTCGGAGATCCGGGCGTTCGCGCGGCCTTCGCGGCCTCGGCGCTTGCGCGTGTCGAGTCCCGCACCTGGGGATCGGTGTGCGACCTGCTGATGGACTACTACGACGAGGCGATCGCCGCTCATCCCGAGGCCTCGCTGCGCCGCGCCGCGACCCAGCGCCGCGAGGAGGTGCCCTCGTGAGGATCGCGCACGTCGCCAACTTCTACGGCCCGGCATCCGGCGGCCTGCGCACCGCGATGCACGAACTGGGTCGCGGCTACCTCGACCGCGGTCACGAGTACCTCATGGTCGTCCCGGGGCCCGAGGATGCGGACGATCGCACCCCGTACGGCAGGCGCGTCACGATCTCGGCGCCGGTGCTGCCGCGGTCCGGCGGCTATCGCGTGATCACCCGCGTGGGTGCGGTGCGCACGGTGCTGCGCGAGTACCGCCCCGATGTTCTCGAAGTCTCCGATCGCACCACGCTGCGCCGACTGGGCGGATGGGCGCGCCAGCGCGGCATTCCCAGCACCTTCTTCGCCCACGAGCGCGCGGACGGTGTGATCGCCGCCTACACACCGGCATGGTTGCGCCGCGCCGCACCTATCGTCGCCGCCGCCAACGCCCACAACAGGGTCACTGCCAGGCACTTCTCTCAGGTGGTGGCAACCACGCCGTTTGCGGCGGGCGAGTTCGAGAGGATCGGCGCGCCGGTCGCGACGGTGCCGCTCGGCGTCGATCTCTTACTCTTCCATCCGTCGCACGCCGACGCCGGGGTCCGCGACGCGCTGGCGGCCCCCGACGAGACTCTGCTGCTCATGGGCTCCCGGCTGTCGCGCGAGAAGCGGCCGGAGCTCGCGGTCGAGGCCGTGCGCGAGCTGGTGGCACGGGGTCGGCGCGTGCGCCTGGTCTGCGCCGGCACAGGCGCCGCCGAGCGCCACGTGCGCGAGCGCGCGGACGGGCTGCCGGTGACGTTCCTGGGATTCGTGTCCGGCCGCGAGCGGTTCGCGCGACTCCTCGCGACCGCCGACCTCGCACTCGCTCCGGGACCCATCGAGACCTTTGGCCTCGCCGCTCTGGAGGCGCTGGCCTCGGGGACCCCGGTGGTCGTGAACGCCGAGTCGGCGCTGCCGGACGTCGTGGGCGGCGGCGGCGCGAGCGCGGCGAGCAGCGCCGCCGCATGGGCCGATGCGATCGAGACGCTCCTCGACAGCGACGCCCGCGTGCGTCGAGAGCGGGCGCGTGAGCGGGCTGAGCAGCTGCCGTGGAGCGCGTGCATCGACGCCATGCTCGCCCGTCATGGCGCTGCGCCGCGTCCGCGTCACGTCCCTCCCGCAACCGTGGTGCCCCAGAGCTCTGGGAGGTAGGCGGCCATGGCCGAACGTCCGACCGTCGTGGCGATCGGCGACTCCCTCACGCTCGGGGTCGGCGACGGGACGCAGCACCCGACGGGCGACGTGGGCTGGGCTGCGCACACCGCCTACGCGCTCGGCGCTGCGGCGTTCGCCAATCTCGCGGAGAACGGGACACGCGCGCGGGACCTGACGCGGTCGCAGGTGGCCGCGGCGGTGGCGGTCCACCCCGATGTGGTGCTCGCGAGTGCTGGCGGCAACGACGTCCTGCGCGGCGACTTCGACGCCGCCGAGGTCGAGCAGGCTCTGCGCGGCGCGCTCGCGACCCTCGCCGCGCCCCGCCGCCGCATCCTCGTCCTGACCATCGACCGCATCGGCCTGTTCGACCTGCTTCCCTCACCAGTGACTGCGGTCATGGCGCGCCGCATCGCGGCGGCGAACGGCGCGATCGTCGCCGCCGCCCACGCTGCAGGCGCCACGCTGGTGCACGGGGGCGCGGTGTTCAGCGACGCGGGACCGCGGGCATGGCACATCGACCGCATCCACCCGTCGCCACTCGGCCACCGACGTCTCGCCGCCGCAGCCGTCCACGAACTCCGCGCGGACTGGCCGCTCGTGCACCCCGTTCCCGACCCTCCTCGCCCCCCTCGCGTGCACGCGCGTGCCTGGTGGCTCGTGCGCAACGGCGCCCCCTGGGCGGTCAAGCGCAGCCGGGACCTGATCCCGCAGGTCGCCCGCGTCGTGACCCACGAACTCCTCGAGGAGAGACGCGCGCAGCGGCCGGTGCGGGCGTAGGCCCGTCAGGCGGATCGCCGCTGGGCCGCCATCCGGACAGGTGCACTCGCCGCGCCGTAGCCGTCGTACCCACGCCGCCGCTCGACCAGTTCGAAGAAGACCGAGCCATGCACCTGCGAGTACAGATGGATGAACTCGGCGTCGCCGTCGCGGTCATAGAACAGGTGGTTCTCGCGCAGTTCATCGAGCAGACCCGGCTCCATGAGATCGCCGAACTGAGCGTCGATGTCGTCGTAGTAGTTGTCTGGCACCTGCAGCAGCGGCAATCCGGCGCTGCGCGCGCGGCGGGCCGCATCCAGGACATCTGCACAGCGAATCGCGATGTGTCGCCATGGGACCGGCGCGGTGGGTGGAGCGAGGTTCATGGGAAGACGCACCGACCCATCAGCCGTGCGCATGACCTGACTGCGCAGCAGACCCATGGGGCCGGGAACCTCGGACACGGGCTCCGGCGTGAGCGCTAGGGCGCTGCCGGCGAACAGCAGCGCCTCCTCGAACTCGTGCCAGGGGTACCCGATGTTGACGTGATCGACCACGCCGCGGAGCGGTCCCGGCCGGTCCTCGCCGCCGATGAACTCGGACTCCCAGTCCTTCTCCGGCGAGGGGTCGTTCCAATAGACCTCGGTGCCGTCCGGCGACGCTGCAGCGCGCAGCACCTGCTCTCCGGTGTACGTGCGCCGGTAGGCCTGCGGTGCACCCAGCGCGAACGCACGCTCTGCCGCGGCATCGGCGTCGGGAACGGTGAGCCCCACCCCGGTGACGCGGGTCGTCTGGTCCCTCACCTGCTCGTTGAGGATGATGCGCGCGTCTCCTGCGGTCCACAGGCGCACCGGCTTGGAGCGGTGGCGACCCCGGAACGTGAAACCCAACTGGCCCAGTGCCTGATCCACGTCGTCGAGCGCCGCTCCCCCGACTTCGACGAAGTCGAAGCCGGTCGGGACCTGCGCACCGCCCACCTGCCCGTCGTCCCACCCGAGCTGGGCAGCCGTCCGGTCCGCAAGCCACGCCAGGGACCGGCGGGCGTGCGCGGCCGTGCGAGACACATCGGTCTGGCGGAACGTGTCGTTGAAGACCTCGAGCGACAGCGGGCCGTCGTAGCCGGCGCGCCAGACGTGGCCAAGGAAGTCCACGAGGGCGAAGCTCCCCTCACCGGGAAAGAGCCGATGATGCCGAGACCAGGACAGCACGTCCATGTCGAGCGAAGGCGCATCCGCGAGCTGCAGGAAGTAGATCTTCTCCCCTGGTATGTCCTCGATCTCCGCGGGGTCGTGGCCTCTGGACAGGATGTGGAAGCTGTCGAGGCACGTGCCCAGATTGGGACGGTCGGCGAGCTCGACCAGGCGCCAGGCGTGGCGATAGTCGTTGACGAAGCGGCCCCAGGCGAGAGCCTCGTAGGCGATCCGGATCCCGTGCGGCGCCGCCGCATCGGCCAACGCGCCCAACTGCCGTGCCGCCGTCGCATCGTCACCGTCCGTCGCGGTGCCGGCGTTCGAGCACACGAGCATCGTGGTCGCCCCGAGCCGACGCATGACGGCGAACTTCGACTCGGCGCGGCGCAGCGTGCGCTCGAAGACGTCGGGCGCCACCCCCTCGACGTCGCGGAAGGGCTGGAACAGGTCGATGGTCAGTCTCAGCCGATCGCACAGCGCCCTGATCTCCTCGGGAGACTCATCCGCGGCGATAAGATCCGCGTCCATGATCTCGACGCCGTCGAAGCCAGCGTCCGCGCACGCGCGAAGCTTCTGTACGAGATCTCCCGACAGACAGACAGTGGCGATCGAGGTGCGCATGCGGCCGAATGTACCACCCTGTACATTTCTTCGCCGAAGTACTTGCCATGGAATGTACCCATCGGTACATTGACGCTTGAGGGCCGGCCTCGGCCCCCGGAACGAACAAGGAAGTCTCGTGACCGAATTGCCACAGAGTCGTGGTGCCTGGACCGTCACGCAGCGCGTGCTGCGGGTCCTGGGCCGCGTGGAGCTGACCATCGGCGGCCTGTCGATGCTGGCCATCCTGGCGCTGGTGTTCTACCAAGCGCTGCAGCGCTATCTCCCGATCGACCAGATCGCCTGGACGGGTGAGATCGCGCGCTTCTCGCTCGTGTGGCTGACCTTCGGGCTCATCGGATACCTCGTGACGGCGCGTGGCCACATCGCGCTCGAGGTCGCGGACACTCTCCCGAGCCCGCGGCTGGTCCGCGCCATCCAGGTGTTCGCGCTCGTCGTGGTCGCGGCCACCGGAGTGGGCCTCACTCTCGAGGCCTGGGCGCTGGTCGAGACGCAGTCGATCATCAAGTCGCCAGTGCTCCGCCTGCCCATGTCGTGGGTCTACGTGCCCGTGCTGCTGGGAGCCGCCAGCACCGCGCTGCGCGCATCAGTAGCGGCCGTAGACGTCGCGCTGCACGGCACTCCTGCCGAGCGCGAGCAGCAGGAGGCGACCGCATGACGCTCGCACTGCTCGGCCTCGGCATTGCCGTCCTGCTCGTCCTGCGGGTGCCCGTCGCATTCGCCTTCCTGGGCCCCTCACTCGTGTACATGGCGGTCATCGACCAATCGACGGGAACCGCGCTGCGCCACGTCACCAACGCCGCCGCGAGCTTTCCGCTGCTGGCCGTGCCGCTGTTCGTCCTGCTGGGAACGCTCGCCAACCACACCGGCATCGCCGAGCGCTTCTTCCGCTTCGCTCTCGCCGCGCTCTCGCGCGTGCGTGGCAGTCTGGGCTACGTCGCAGTCGGCACGTCCGTCGCGTTCTCGTGGATGAGCGGGTCAG